>JAZNSS010000029.1:0-135822 GCA_045591355.1 Christensenellaceae bacterium
GACGGAAATTAGCGTGGATAAACGACGCCATATCACAGTCCACCGTTGGTAAAAGATGGTTGGAGCGTTGAACGATAGTGGTTTTAATGCCTAATTCTGCAAGGTTTTCTGCCATTTCAAGACCGATAAAGCCACCACCTATAACAACTGCCGTTTTAGGGTGTTTTTGCTCTACAAAGGCACGAATTTTAAGCGTATCTTCTACGGTGCGAAGAGTAAAAGTTCTTTCGTTTTCAGTATAGAAATCGGGTAAAATCGGTTTTGCACCGGGTGATAAAATGAGTTTATCGTAAGTTTCCGTAAAACTCATTCCCGTTTTTAGGTCAGTTACGTGGACGGTTTTATTTTTGAGGTCAATATCAGTTACTTCGTGATTAACTTTTGCCACGATTCGAAAATGGCGAAAGAAACTTTCGGGAGTTTGAAGTGTCAAATCTTCCTTATCTTCAATAACGCCACCGATATAATACGGCAAACCACAGTTTGCGTATGAAATAAAGCCCGAACGCTCAAAAATAATAATTTCTGCACGTTCGTTGAGTCTTCTTATTCTTGCTGCGGCAGTTGCACCACCTGCAACACCACCAACGATTACAATTTTCATTTTACCCTCCGATAAAGGCGTTTTAATTTTTTTAGTTGTGATGGCAACTCCCCTTTCCACAACCGTGTTCGCCACAGGTGTGTGCACCGTCACCGTGTTCATGGTCGTGGTGAGAACATCTAACGTTGGGATTAAATTCTAATTCGTTTTTCAAAAATGCTTCTACTGCGCTGTCGCAATCGCCACTAACGCCACCGAATAATTTAATACCAAGTTCGTTAAGCGCACTTATAGCGCCACCGCCTATGCCACCGCAAATAAGAACATCTACGTTGTTTTCTTTTAAGAAAATTGATAATGCGCCGTGACCTTGGCCGTTAGTACTAACAACGGTTTTAGAAACTATTTCATCGTTTTTTATATCGTAAATCTTAAACTGTTCGGTATGTCCGAAATGTTGAAAAATTTGTTCGTTGTCATAAGTTACTGCAATTTTCATAGTAATATCTCCTTATTTTCTAATAACTATATTATAACCCTTTTTACCATTTATTTCAATTGTTTTGAGTATTACCTTTAAAAACAAAAATCTTTACTTTCAAAAGCCGATTTTAGCCCAAAAGTAAAGATTTTCTATAAAATATCTTTATTATTTATCTTGATTCCATATAAAAAACAGCCTATTTCTTATAGAAAAATACTGTTAAATGGCGTGCCCACCGGGAATCGAACCCAGAACAACGGCTTAGGAGGTCAAAGTCCTTGTGAAAGTATTGTAAAAAACGTTCATTTTCGTGCATTTTGGTGCGTTTTTATTAAAAATATCACTTTTCGTTACATAACTTTCGTATCGTTAAGTAACTTTTAAACTAAATTTATACCAATTTTGAAATTCCATATTTTGCTGATTAAATACAGTTACTTTTATTATGTTTATCCCCTATATATGTTAGATAAAAAAATAACTATACCTATATCTATGTGACTTAAAGTCCGTTGTGAAAAAAGTCACTATTTATTATAATATTATTTAATATACAAGGAGAATATTATGGATATTAAAACTGTAGTAGGAAAACGTGTTAAAGAATTAACAAACAAACTTGGCATAAGCCAAGAAGAACTCGCCGATTTAGCTAGTTTGGATAGAACTTACGTAACAAGTGTTGAATGTGGAAGAAGAAATATTTCGATAGTTAATATTGAAAAACTTGCTACTGCGCTTAAGGTTACACTTAAAGAATTTTTTAATTTTTAACAGGAGAAAGAATATGACAATTAATAATGAATCAATCGGTATTGCAACCGAAGTAGCAATAGCAAAAACATACAATGTTCCAATAAGCCCTAATTATGAATTAAGAGCAGAACCCGGAATAACTAATTTCTTATTGGAGGGCGATTATATTCGAAAAATATTTGAAAGAGAAAATATTCCGTTCCCTATCAAACATATTGCAGAAGGGCAAAATCCTGTAGATTTTGTTTTAGAAAACAATAAAACTCTTTCGGTAAAATCAAACCAAAATCAAATCGGTAAAGCGGCTCCTCAGAATATTGGTCAACCAACAAATCAAACTTATTTTAATTTTATTGAAGCGCAAAATATAATTCCAGGATTTAAGTTGGATAACTATTTGGCAGAAAGAGGTTTATCCGATACAGAAGAAAACAGGAAATGCGTATTTAAATCAATTTCAATTGAGTATATTGATTTGTTAATAAATATGTATTGGAAAAATATTTTTGAATGTGATTATTTGCTTCTTATGTATAATCTAGAAAACCATGCTTGTCCTACAAATAATTATAGACTATTCGGTAAGTTTGGTAACTTACCAAAATGGAATAAAGAATTGTTTTCATTTACCCGCCCATTAAGTCAATGGAATGAATCTACCACATTAAAATACAATGGTATTAGTATTGGAGAGTTTCAAGTGCATAATAATAGAAATTGCTTAAAGTTTCGCTTTATAATGAAGGGAATTATGAAACTCTTAGATTCAAAATTAATATAATGAAAAAGGAGAAGTTGTTACTTCTCCTTTTTGAATAAAAAGATATATTCGTGTTTGAAAAGATATAAGCCGTTTTTTAACGCACGTTGTTTCCACAGTGCTTTTTGGTTTGCTTTTCCTTTAGTTTCTTCAAAATTTTTAACTATTGTTGCTTTTAAGGTTAACCCTTCTTGTTGCATTGCTTGCATACAATAAAAGCCAAGTGGTACAAGTTGACTCTTCGCATATTTATCACCAATAACAACAGCGCAATATCTTCCTTTTTCAAGTATAGCAGAGGTATTTTTAACAACTTGGCGAAAATTATCTATAAATTCTTCTAAGTTTTTAGAGTTGGATAAGTCGTTAGCATCTTCACTAAACTTGATTATATCCCAATATGGAGGGTGATAAATAATAAATTGAACGTTTTTAATCTTGTATGTGTCAAGAATTCTATTTGTGTCAAACGTTTTACTATCATCAACAAAGGTATCGGCTATAATGCCGTCCTTTTGTTCAGAGTGAATTCTTCCGATTGCTTCCATTGCAACATCGGGTTGTAATTCTATACCTATAGAATTTCTGCCCATACGTTGAGCCTCAATTAGAGTTGTTCCACTTCCTGCAAAAGGGTCTAAAACAAAATCGCCTGCTTTTGTGTATCGAGTCAAAAGTTGATGCGGTATTTGTGGAACGAAATTACCGTGATAATGTCCGTCGTGAGCGCCCGAATTATCTCTTTGTGGAATAATCCATAGGCTATCCGTCCAAACGTCGGTAAGTTCTTTCCATTTTGTTAAGTCTAAATCATTTATTTTAGTCATTTTTCTCAACCTTAGCAAACAACCAATCTTTAGTGGTCTTTATGAAAGTAAATTCTTCCTCGGTTATGCAATAAGTATGGTCATTTTGGTTTCTGATTTTATTCAACTTCTCCATCCATTCTGTTCTCTTTTTCTTATCACCTTTAACAAAAGGGTCGGCAAATATTACTTCAAAAAGTTCTGACCAGTTTGAAGAATATAGAACTATTTCTCTGTAGTCTATTAAATGCAACTGGTCTTGAGGCAAAACATCTTCTTCATCATCTTTTTTATTGTAATTTTTGTCGGATGCTAATTTTGTGGCAGCATCATATACGGTCTTTGGACAACCATTTCTAAACCAATTTTTACCATACTTATCTTGTAACTTGTTAGAGGTTGTTTTTTTCAATAATAACTCAATGTCTCTGATTATCTTAAACGCCTCTTCGTTATATCTGTTCGAATGGTCAATCCAATATTGTTCTAATCCCTCTGGATTAAACGATTGATATTTGTTATGTAATTCTCTCTGCAATATACGCCAAAATCTTTTATCACCAACACGTCCATAACCTTTTCTTATTTCGAGTCTTTCGTTTGTAGATAGACCTTCAACAGTGTGGGCAACGCAATCTAAATAAGGTTTTGCTTTGTCCATTATATCTTCAATACAATCATTTTTAGGATTGATTTTTGCTGAAATTGCTAAAAATTCTAAAACATCTGAGAATATACGTATAAAGCCATAAATAAAAGGATTGGCAATTATTGCATTGTCTTGAGAAGTTGATATAGTCCAGTCATTAGGCAAAACCGCTTCAAGATAATTAAAACAGTCTAATAAATAGTTCAACAAGGATTTGAATGTTGATTCAGCTTCTCCTTTATCTATTAATCCATCAATAATTACAGAATTGTTTTTATAGGTGTTATAAAATTTCGATTCCCTTATTGCTCTTGAGATAATTTCTAAATGATTGTGTAATTCAGTATAATATTTTATGCTGTCTTCATCAAAATGAACTATATTAAAATCGCTCATTCTTTCTTTGTCTTTATCGGAAAGCGCATAGTTTTTCGTTGCAAAAATGTATTTTGCTTTAAGTTTCCTGTTTGGAAATAGTTTTCTAGCGGCTGCAAAGACACCTTGCATTTTTCCGCCAATAGATTCTATTTCTGTTTTGAAAGTTGTTTTTTTATCTATACATTCGGATGCTTTGCATTCAATAATTATTATTGATTCATCATCAGCTGCAAATATGTCTATTTGCTGTGTTAAATTTTCTCCTTGAAAAGAATATGGCAACTTAAAATAGCGACTTTTGTTCATTGCGGAAAATCCTAATTTTTGGAATAAAAGCCATACTTCGTTTTCAAATTGCTCATCAAAAGGTATCTTTTTTTCTTTTTTAAGTCTTACATAGCTTTTGTATTTTTTATCGACTGACCATCCTAAAATTTCCCATTGTGAAATTTTAGAGAAATCCTCTTCTTTTTGGTAATCATACTTCTCTAATCTGCGTTTCTTTTCTTCTTGTAGTTCTTCGCCTGTTGCTAATCTTTTGTTTTCTTCCATTTTTTACTCCTTAATCAAACAGTGTAAATATTCAATCGTTGAATCTGATTTAGCATCTCTTGCGTTATCAGCTTTGAAACGACGGTATTGTTGCATATAGACTTTATATTTTCCGTATTTTTTCATAATCTTTTCAATAGTATCAAAAGACATTAGCCCTTCGTTATTATAACTTAAGAAAATATACTTAAATTTAGCATTTTTAATAAGGTCAGCAAAGGCGTCTGCTGCTTTGTTTTTTATGCAGAACACGCTTTTTTGGTCTGTATAATCACGTAAACCCGTTTTACCTTTTATTTCAGGGTTATCATACTTTGCAATCGTTTCAAGCATGTGATAGTTAGAACAATATTGTCTTGCATTGTAAGGTGGGTCAAGATATAAAATATCGCCCGAAACATTTTTAATAAGTTCGCTTATGTCCTCATTATAAACTTTGCAATCAACAAAACCTTGCATTATAGGGAGAGCTGTTAATTCCATCTCTTTCAATGCGGACTTTTTTAATTTTTTAAGATATGCACCATAAACTGATGCAGTATTTGCACACTTATCTATACTGTTAATCAAGGAGCCTAGCAAGAAGAAATATTCGTTCTCGTTGATTTTACCTTGATTAAACCAATCTTCAATAGTAATTCTTATAGCATCACACTTCTTAGCGTTAAAGTCAGAGAAATACAATCTTCTATATTCTTGTCCTTCCGTTCCTTCATAAGAGTAGTTCTTATATATGAAACCTTCCACGCCTTCTAAAGAATTAAGTTCTGTGATAAGTTGATTGCAACGTTCTTTATCAAGGTTGCCGTTGTTTTCTATCATGTGCTTTGTAATTACATAACTGTAATATTGAATATCATTAGCAATAATAGAATAGCCTTGTTTCTTAAACGAGCCACTAACAACGCCTGTCCCTGCAAATAAATCTGCAAAAACCATTTCAGACGGTTTTCTAGTTTCGTTGCAAAGTTTTAACGTTTTATCTATAGATGCTTCCAAAAAGTCTATTAAAGAATATTTAGAACCAATGTAATTCATTAGTTATTCTCCTCCGAAAAGTTAATAGTTCGTTTTTCACAATAATCTTCAAATGCCTTTTTTGCTAAACGGCTTGGATTATAACTGCCGTTTTCCCATCTGTTGATTGTGGCAAAGCTAACTCCAAGTTCTCTCGCTAAATCTTCTTGTGATAGTTTTAGTTCAGTACGAACAAGTTTTACCTTTTCTGCAAAGCTCATAATACGACACTCCTTAATATTGAAACTATTATAACACTTTTTATAAAAAATGTAAAGATGCAACGGCATATAATCTTGAAAAAAGTTAAATGTTGTGATATAATAACATAAAAATTATTATGCAAAATTTTGGGAGTATATTTTGAAAACTGCTGACAACGAAAATTTCATTTTAGAAAATTTTAGAATGGTTTCTACAAGAGAAACCTTAACTTTAGGCAATATTTTCAGCTGTTCAAAAATAAGGTCTTCGTTAGTAAATTATTTTAAACGCAAGCATTGGATTGACTCTTCTGCGAAGAACGCACCGCCACCTGATTTTTATAATGATAAATTAAAAATGATGATGGACGTTATGCGTATAGACGATAATGCCTACGTAGACAAATACGGCAAAGTTCAAAACCCCATTTATAAAAAAGAAAACGAATTATTGAAAAGTTATCTTGGTAACGATTATAAAAAAGTACGCGAAGATATAAGTTGTTACGTTATTGCTTCAAGTGGACTCCCTACTCATCAAGACCATAATTTTGCTAGGTATTTTAATAATTTTAAGCGTGTATTTGAACATCATAGCAAAAATGTTGCTAACTATAAAAAGAATCATCCTGGATATAAAACTATATTTTTTGTATTCGATGAATCCACAGCATATATCGAAGCAATAGATAAAGAATATGTAAGAGAAAATCCAAAAAAAGGCGAAATATCTTGTGGTAAACCTCATTTTGCATGCTGTGACAAAAGATTTTTAGACGTTATAATAAGCTCTGAAGTTGACTACGTAATTTGGTATATGCCATACAAGTTAATTACAGGTATCAACGGAAAAATGTTTCCCCTTCCTAAAGTTGCAATTATAGAGCGGGCTAAAATACCACAAAAAGTTTTTCAAATTTATAATAGCGATTTAATGACAAGTTGCGAAGTGTAATAAAAAAACATATCGAGAGGGGTGCTTGAATTCTTAAGAGAATAATCTTTTGGGTGGGACTTATTGCCTCACCCTTTTTTGTTTTTAAAATAGAAAAAGAACGCAAATCTATGTTCGATTTACGTTCTTATTGGCACCCCCAACAGGAATCGAACCCACAACTAGCCCTTAGGAGTCCGTGCAAAATTTAATGATATAAATGTTATTCAATGATATAAATAATATTTTGAAATATCTTTGTTGAAATAAGAACGTTCGTTCGTATTTTTAGTATCTGGAATTAATTTTTGGAGCAAAAAATTCACCAATAATTCTAGCAATTTTTTACCAAAAAAATAGCCCAAATCGGCCTATCCCCATTAGAATTTAATCACAAATCACGAAATTTTCAATAATTCCGCTTTTTTACAATTCCAAAACATTTAAGATAAAAGCTATGAAAGTTAGCGCATGTTATAAAAGACAAAACCGATACTATGCATTTTAGCAAACGAAACTTCCGTTTTTCGGCAGCTTCCCCCTCATATGAAATCTCGTTGGGAGTAAATAATATATCACTCTGAATAATTACTAATCTAAAAACCTATAAGCTAGCAAATCAACTATTTGAATGATTTTTTCTATTATTTCTTTCGTTGAAATATTAGGGAGATTTAGTTCCAAAAACAATTTTTCTACTTCTATTGGCGTATCGTTATATTTTTTATAATCCGCCAAAACTTTATCAGCTAAAACTTTAGAAGCTCCACCTGTTGCGCCAATAGGAAACACATATTTGCCTTGTTTATGTGCAATTTCAAACTCCTCATACATTCCAGACGCTTCTATTGTTTTCCCATTATTGCTATCCGTTTTTGTTCCAAACATAAAAAATGCTATACCGCATTTATCTATCATTTTGTATCTATAATTAAAAAAATGTTCCTTTAATCCTTCTGAACGATCTTCCTCTGGAACGCTATAATACATTTTAGGAAACGGATAAATTAATATCCTCTCCGCAAAGTCCAAATTATTTGTCGCCACGGCTTCGGCAGCACCTTCGATTATATAAGGACCTACACCTAATCCATATCCAGAAACAATGTCTACGCATTGTTCTTTGTTCTCATCTATCAATTTATACCCTAATTTATACAACATATCTTGAGCCTCTTCTTTTGAAAAAGGCCCATATTCTCCATTACTACTACCTGAGATAAAAACTTTTCTTGCCATATATATTTTATAAATACTTTGAAGTATTTCCCCCACTTCTTTATAATCCTCAATATAGCATGCAATTATACCTTTTTTCTCCAATTCTTTAATTTTATAATTTTGTAAGGCTTCATTATTCCTATCTTTTTTAACAACTATAAAATGTGTATTAAGTTTTGAACCCTGGAGCTGTAAATTATTTAATACGTTATATACGTCTGGATCATTCAATGAGTAACCTAAGAAAAGCATGGAATTTGTCGCAAATTCATTTTCAAGCGCTGCAAGAAAATGGCTATGAGTATTTGAATACCCTTCATAATCATCTTTTAAAATAACAACATCTTTAGGTGTATTTACATCTCCGTGTAATTTATAAACAATATTATCTCTTCTTTCTTCCGCTGTTATAAATGCATCATTATTATTTATTATGTCCCTTTTTAAACCTGTTTCAGATATAGAATCTTCCATTATTGTATCAAAATTAGTGGTCCAGTAATTTCTAACTGGCAATTTCCCTAAAATTTCATGTCTAAAATCCCATTTCAATCCTTTAAATTTATCTGAAATTTCTTTTTTTAAAACTAGTGAGTCAGTCCCTGTTAATGTTTGATAATATTGCAATGCATCTATTGGATTATCAACAACAACATCTAATTTTTCCGTATATGGCTTTATTAATGCATCCCAATCTAATCCCGATGCATCATACGACATACCAGCGCCCAAAAAAATAGATAACGACTTGTCCTCCAGTATTCTTACCACTTCATTAATTAATGCTTTTTTCTCAATACTAGACATATCAACTATTCCTCCTTCTTAATGGAGCTGAATGATCATAATTGTTAGTTTTCCTTCTATCAAATGCATTATCTATTAATTCTTTTAACTTTTGAGTATTGTTAGCTACAACATCCCAATTTACAACAGAAATACTAACGCCTTCTCTTGCTATATTAGTCTTTATTCTATCTGGCAAATATGGGTATTTTTCTTCAATTTCACTCTTATCTTTTTTTAATGGGACCCAATTTATATTTTCACCCATTATTTTTTCTTCATCTGCCCCACACGCAATCATAGATTGAGAAGATTGTGGTAAATTTATAACTAATATGCCCATCTTAGGATTTATATCGCTATCATACATTGCAGCATGTATTTCCCAATCAATATGTTTCCTTTTCCTTGTATTTTCTCCACATAATAAAATCAATACTGTAGCATTTTTTATGTAATTATCGCGAATCTCACGTCGTATTTGCTCATCAGTCATCCCCGTGTCATCTATTTCATCCTCATGCACTGAGTAATCTTCAAAAACGCTTTGCCATTCCATTATAGAAAAATTAATCTCTTTCATTTCTATTAATTTATTTTTATAATATTGGTCATCGGCATGATAATAACTAATAAAAACTTTATGTCTTGGGATTTCATAACTCATTAGTATAATCCTCCACTTTTTACTATATTGTAATTTTCAATACTCTTGCTTTTTTGATAAGCTTCTTCGATATACTTTGAAGGATTTCTTAAAAAATCATCTTCAGTAACAATGTCAATATAATTATTTGACAACAAATAAGATCCATAACTTTTTTTATTATTCATGTTTTTACTAACAATACTTGGCAGTAAATATGTATTCCAACCATTAAAAAAGTTACGAAGCCATGCATACCCATCCCAACCATTTTGTTTTTGAACGACAGCAATTACTCCATTTGGACGAGATGTTCTATCGGCCCTCGTTATAGATTTTAATGAGTACTCGATTTCCCATTCAATCCATTCGATTTGCTTCATATTTGGAGATAAAACTACTATAGTAACACTGGTGTTGTAGAGCATATCTTTCAAACACTTTTTTATATATTCAGCAGTATACGATGAAAGGTCTTTGCTATAACCATTTTCACCCCTATAAAATTTTGCATCAGGTCCTAACTTTGCAATAATTCTATCTCGCAGATTATTGCTTCCTTTGTACTCTACTACATCGCTATATTTATACGATATAAATGTCTTATGTGCCATAATTTCTCCTTATTTTCTACTCAACCATTGCCCCAACTCAGTTATCATCCAACCATCTTTTTCTGTGTAACTCCTTACATAATATCCTGGAGTTACAGGGCTTTTATCACTATAAACATCCCCCAATTTTCTTCTCACAATATATGGATATATATTAAGATACTCTTGACCTCTAAACTCGATTTCGTTGTCCGCAAATGGGAATATTGCAATATTATCCTTGAATTTATGAGCATCTCCATAGCCTAACTCCCAATTACACCACTTAGAATTTATCGCACCGTTCGTAGCTAATAAGATAAATTTATCACATTGTTGAATTCTATCCTTTATTTTTACAGCAGTTTCCGCAGAAGTAAAAATTGGCATTGCCCCATCTTCGCTATCAATATAGCATTTAACACTATAATTCTTTTCTAAAAAGCCAATTACATCCTTTAAATCTTCAAGTTCGTCGTGTTTATGAGAAATAAACACAATGGTTTTTGCCTCATAATTTTGATGTCTAATACTAATTGATTCATAAGCCTCTTCCAAGTTTACCTTACGATAATTTTTAAGGTCTCCACGTTTTAATAAACCTTTTGTTATCATTTTGCACCTCCAATATTATATCAATAAAGTAATTAATCCACCCGCAAGTCCTGATAATGCTACAAAAAACAACATATATCCCATTGCACCAACAACAGGATGACTTATCCCTTTTTGATAAATAAATAATCCACAAAAAGCATATGCTAAATACCTTATCGGCTTTAGAATTAAATAATTTATGATAAAACCTAAGGCTACGCCAATCCACCCAATGGCTTTTAACACACTACCCGGCTTTGGCATAATAAGTCTGATTAGCTTAAATATTCCTGCAACTAATTTATATAAAATCATTAATTCTCCTTAAATCTCTTTATTAATATTCTTTAAGTTGATAACTATGGGCGAAGCAACATATTTTTCAAAGAAATTTTCTGATAATGCCATTATGTTATATAAAATGTCCATATTAACTCCACATCCAATTTCCACTAGTTTTTCAGCAAAATTTCTATAACTGTCAAACACTTTTGCTTCAAACAATGTTTTTAATGCTGTCTCAAAAAGCTCTGGTTTATCTATATTTATTCTATCATCTAATGGTTCTAATCTTTCGCCGTTAGAATTTAACTTAGACAAATGATAATTATATTTTTTTAACAAACTAATATACTCTTCTTGAGTTATTCTGCCAAGCTCTTTTGCTCTATTAAACATAGCCTTCATTGATACATGCCATTTATCTTTCAAGTAAATATAGCTATTGTAATCTCTTGGGAAAAGCAAATCTTTATTAAAGGCATCCTTAGGCAATAAAAAACTTGCAGCGAAAGAATGTGCTTGCCTTTCAATTATGCTTTCATCATTATTTTCTTGTTCATCCATGTTTATATTAGAATGAAGCAGTATATGTCCTAATTCATGTGCAATAGAAAAATTACGTCTTGCCATACTGTTTTTTTCATTTTCAAGCATTACACAGTAACGCCTTTGTCCGGTTGAATAATCAGTAAACGTAAATGCATCTATTTTATCAGATTCATCCTTTAATACAGACATAATTATTCCATGTTGTTCTAACAAGTCAACCATGTTCCAAATAGGTCTATTCCCTAAGCCCCATTGTTCTCTAACCTCTTTTGCTATCAAATCAAAGTCATATTCCTCTTCTTCATTTAAAAATCCCTTTGAAAAATCAATGTTTGGCAAATTTAACTCGGGCATCTCTAAATAAGAGGTTAAAAAGTCATATATACTTAAAAGTAATTTTGTTTTTTCCAAATAATTACTTCTAGCCAAATTCGAAGTTGACCTTAACGACCTAAAGAAAGTATTTCCTTGAACTACTTGTGACTTATAAGGAACCGTAAAAAAACTAAGCGGAAAGTTTAATTGCCTTGCCAAGTTAAATAATGTATCTGTTTTTGGTTCGCTTTCTCCTTTTTCAAATTGTGATAAAGCTTGTTTGCTTATTTTTGCACTATCCGCTAACTCCGTTATTGTTTTGTTCCTAATCTGCCTTGCAATCTTTAACTTTTCTCCTATAACTTTCATAAGTTTTTCCCTTTAATTTGCAGTTTTTAATCTTATACTTAAATCTTTTTGCTTAACATATGGGCTATCCTGTTGTTCTTTAGGTGCCACGTTATTCATAATATCATCACCCAAAACATTATCGTAGTCAGGTTTAATTAATTCTCCCCAATTTTGAGTATCTATTTCAAAATAATCTGGAGATAAAATTTTGCTTTTAACGCCATATAATGAATATGCTTTGTAATGAATTTGATATTCAACTACCATATAATACTTAATATCTTTTTGTGATATTAAATTTTGAATTTCTCTTTTAACTCTTTCCCTATCATTTTGCCAATCTTCCGGCATATCATCAAAAATTGTCAACTGCTCGGTTGTCGGAATATGATCATTGAATAAAATCAAAGAATCAATATAGTGAACTCTATTTATGCTGTTACGATTTTTTAAGCGATTTATGTTATTCTGACTTGTTAAAGAAATCAATGTTTTTGTTTCTTTATCATAAATCAATGTTTGTTGATACGGACCCCTTTTAAACGAATACAACTCGAAAGAAGATTCATTTATTTGGTCTATATGTTTAAATACAAAATTTAATGTGTGCAAGGCGGCACCATTCTCATAAGTTAAGCCATCACTAAGATTTTTGACCTTTGCTTCAGCAAGCCCATTTTGTATACTATCGATAATTTTACGTTTTTTGTTGTCTGAAAATGAAAAAAGCATTTAAACCTCCGAAATTTTCTATAATTTGCCATTATTGTAGCATTTAAATTTCGTAAAGTCAATGCTTTTTAAAAACTTTTTAGATTTTTTTATAAATTCGTCAAGTAGAATCCTGGTTTTACTATTTTTTGTAAACTAATGTTTTATCTATTAAAACTCTCCTTTATCTTTTCTGCGATTCTTCTTATAACTGGCACAACTACACTGTTGCCAATCATATTTCTTCAATTCCTGAGCTTTTCAAATATTCATACGTGCCATTGTAATATTCTGGTAAACGTGTGCTGTCTTCCCAGAAGCCACTAACTGTTTTATTTCCATTGCCCTCAGGCACACATATCACCATACCAGCTCTTGCACGCGTCAATAAAACACGGTAAGCATTTAACATATACTTCATTAAATCTTGTTTGCTTTCAGTCGTTGGCGTCTGCTCAACCCACTTTGTTTGACCGTTAAATCTATAGAAATGCCACTCCCCGTTTTCATATCGCATATCAGCGTCCCACAACAAACACGTATAATCAAGTTCTAACCCTTGAACTTGAATTTCCGTTGCAGCATCTTCAAGATAATTAGACGCCCTTGTGTCTATTTTATCCTCTAAAAACCAATGAACAGCATTTTCATCGCCTGAAGGTAAAACGTGAATTCCTAAAGGCTTAAATCTTGCCGATTCCTTTGTTATAAGAACACCTGTGCGTTCCGTTCCCCTAACTTTATCGTGCAACCACCTTTTTGCCTTTTCCATATCCCTTGTGAGCACAATAGGATACTTGTCCTTAATTTCCTTATATAACTCTGCGGCAGTAGGCTCAATCGCAAGCAATGCGTGAACAAACGCAGAGAGTTTTTCGGCTCTATACGAACGTAAAGATACCGCAAGGTGTAAATTATCTGAATATGTAACCTTATCGTTCTTTTCAAGCAACTCGTTCACTTTGCCTTCGGCGTATTCCGCTTCCGTTAATTTCGACGAAATGTAAACGTTCCAATGCGGGAATTTCTCATTAAGCGCATTAATCCACTCAGAAATACCAGCTTCACCTGTGTTAATTTCTTGACCGCCCCCAACAAGACAAATAATTGTTGCCCAGTCCTCACGTTGATCAAGCGACCAAATCAAAAACGCCGCCTCAGACATAGGGAAATTAGGAACTTTTAATTTATTACCATACGTTCCGCCTCTTTTAAGATAATCGGCAAGTCTCTTATGCGTCCAAGAACGTTGCGCCTCGTCAAAAATTGCAACGTGTTCCACTTCGCCGTAGCCAGATTCTGCAAGCTTCACCGCTTTTTCAGGGTCAATTTCTAAAACCCCGTTTTCAACGGGATTTTTGATTTTCGCAAGCATATTATCACGATAGCGGTGGATAATTTGAATAAACTTGCCAACTTCTCTACGTGAATCAGAGAGTTTTTTACTTTCGCTTCTTTCACGACATTTTTGATAATTGTCTTTTGCAAGCGCTTCCGTCAAAACTGCAACCAACGGTCCGTTACCCGAAAGATAGACCGCGCCTTCGTCCTCAATAGGCTTGTCTTTTCCTTGATACGTTTGTCTTACGGCAACGTCAAGACCAACAAGCGTTTTGCCCGCGCCGGGAACACCTGTTACAAAGCAAATACTTTTTTCTCTATTTGTTTTGCTCTTTTGTATTACGTCAAGAATGTATACAATAGTTGCGTCGGTAGAAACCTTATCGGCTTCGTGTCTGGTAATATCTTCTACCGAATGGCTTTCATAAAGAGTTTTAGCCGCTTCAATAATTGTCGGTGTTGGCGCATACGGACTGATAATCCAATCCGGATTGACTTCAGGTTCTTTTGGATATTTCTCTAAAATTTTTGATATTAAATTAAAAATACCCGCTTCGCCTGTAACAAGAGGATTAACTACTCTATCGTCATAAACAGACATTTTAATATCGGTCGAAGAATTACGATAATTAGTTGCAACCAAAATCGGAACAATAAGATTGTCCTGACTGAATTTATGGAAGTTTTTCAAATCAAGCGCGTAATCAAGAACTTGGTCGATATCCGCTTCCAAAATCTTTGATTCGCCCACCTTAAATTCAACACAAAAAACAATACCCTCGAGAAGCAAAACAACGTCAATTCTTTTACCAAGACGCGGAATATCATATTCGAATATAATTTGACCTTTTTCGTCGTTTAGCGTGGCGATAACGTTCTGCATTATTGAAATTTCAGCCTTCCATGCTTCTCTTGTGGTCGTAAGCGCATCGCCGTGATAATTATCGCATAACGCACCAAATATTGAATTTTCATCAGCGTTAATGAATTTCTCAAAACTGCTGTTATATAAACAACGACTCATATAGATTATCCTTGTGTTTAATTAAAATTTTTTGTTTAAAACTATTCGTTCTTAAAGTTACATTATTCTATAATGTTTTTAAATCTATTATAAATATCTTCCTCAAAAGTTTTTAATAGGCTTGAACTTGCCGACCAAAAAGCTGGTTGTTTATCTGTAAATTCTTTACTATCTTGAACTAATTTAATAGATAAATTTTTATATTTCTCTGTTAGTTCTTCAACTTCTTTTGTGTATTTTTCTATATTTTCAGTAAAATAATCTTTGCCGCAAGCTTGATAAGACCTCAAAAGTTCCTGTTCATTATATAAAATCTTATTAGACAAGTTGATATTGTTTCTTATTGTGCGTATTCAGTAGCTGTCTCTACATATTTGAGATATAATGTCTGAAGATTAAAATACATCTCCTTAAATTTCACAATTTCTTCTTTTAGTTTAACAGAAAATTCCTGATTATATCTACATGGATTAGTACAATTTTTGCATTCATCTAAATTCATACAAAACCCATATAAAAACTGTAATTTCAGGCTAGTTTGACTAATTCTATCTAAAATCCCAAATTTAATTTGATGCACATCCGGAGCGGGCATCTCGTAATTTGTTGTCAATTTAATCACAGGTTCAAAAGCAAACGCAATATTTATTTCCTCTATTACTTTCTTTATCTCATTTTTTTCATTTTGTGCAACCTCTAATTGAGAAAGTTCATTTTGCTTCCTTTGATATTCATTGCTAGAAATTGCTTGTTGTTCATTTTGCCAAACTGCAATGTATCCTAATTCAGCTGTCACAACTGCTCCAATAATTCCTATGGTCAATGCTATCCAATCACCAGCACCACTTAACCAAAATATCTTTTGACCTTGTTCATTAACAGTCCACAATGTAAAATTCAGAATAATAAATAATACAAAAACAGAAACACCTATCCCAATTATTATCCAAAAAACAGATTTTTTGTAAAATGATTTATTCATCTTCATTCCTTTCTCCTTAAGCGGCTAAAATCAAGTTGATTTTAGCACAGTAAATATGACAATCTCAGTCATATTTATAAAATTTTTAATTTTCTCTTGCTCTCCACAATGCCATCGGGTGTGCGGAGATGCGTTCTACTACTTCTTTATCTTCAAATAAAAGTTCGGGGCGATAGTTTTTGTTCGCAAATTCTTTTACAAACTCTTTTTCGTTATCGCTAAGCACAAGTAAATCTTGTAAATATTCTTTTATTGAAGCAATTACCATATCTTTTTTGAAATGGTCATTCTTGTTAAGCATAGGTTTTAATTGTCTATTAATATCTCTATCCGTAACACCGTCTAAAATATCAAGCGAAACGTCGCAAATACTAGCATCGCCACCGATACAGTTATAGAAGATTGTACATTTTTTAAGCATTCCTTTATCTGCAATAATACCGCTTTCAATTAGCCCGTAAGCGTCGTAAATATCCCTTGGTTTACAACGACCAATCAACGCTGCAAGTTTGCTTCCGTATAATTCACAAGCACTTAAAACTTTCACCTTGACTTCACTTTCGGCAACGGGAGTTTTGATAGGTTTATCGTTCAATGGAAGAACGTGCTTTCTATCAAGATAATTTATTTCTATTTTGATATTATCTCGGTTGCCTGCATTATTTATATATTGAAAAACTGCCGAATCTAAAGCGAAATATCTTTTACTTTGTGGCGAAAGCGAATAATTCTTTTGGAATAACGCCATTTGTAAGAATTTCCACAGTTCTTCTTTGTCCTTTTCCATTTCTTCTTTTGTTTCGCCAATATAGTCTAAGTCTATGTCAACGGAAAGTCTTGGAAGTTCACGATAAAACAAATTAATAGCCGTTCCGCCTTTAAGAGCGAGTTTATCTTTCCATTTAGACGTAAATACAAACTCTAAAATATCAGCAAGGCGCATAACCTTTTCAACGTTATCTTTTATAAAGTTTGTTTCTTTTGCTATTTTAACTACGTTCTTTTGAGATAGGTTTATCATATCAATTCTCCGTATTTATAAGTTTTTCGGGATACATAAGTCCCCAAAACTTATCCGTTTTTCTCGGCATTTTCTTGTTTTCGCTTATATCTTCTAACTTTACCGAACAGTTTTGCTTGCATATATCAAAGAAGTTTTGCGAAAGAATGTCTTTTTTAAGTAATGAAAGTAAGAACCCTGCTTTTTTATAAACGAATTTTTTATCATACTCTTTTAGATAAGAAAGTAAAGCTTGCTCGTCAAGATGCGTTATACCATTTAGTGCCGTAACAAGTTCTTCAATTCCACCGGCAAGGTCAATGCGGTCAATGCAGTCAACAACCGTTCTTTCTAAATCGGTAACGACTATTTCTGCATTTTGTTCTAAACGCATTATTCCACCTTTTGCGGTGTATGAGAAAAATTTATATTCAAGTCCGTTATACATAAATGGATTATAGCGCTTCTCGGTAAAAACTTGCACTTCTGAAAACATTTGATTTCCAAGCCCGTGAAATTCTAACGCTGAGTGATATGCCACGCAAGCGTTTTCAAAAAGCGCAGAAGCAATTTCAAAACGGCTCGCAAAAATATCGCCCGTCAATGAATTGACCGTCGCATATAATCCATTTTTTATTTTTTCAATACGCCCATTTTCCGTTAACGCCTTTAATCTGACTTGCATACTTCTTTCGTTTGTAAAGTTGTCTAAGATTTCTTGCGTGCGGAATAAGGCTTGACTCAAATAAAAATCTTCCATTACTAACATTTCCTTGTCTTGTTATACTTATTTTACTCAAATTGCGAACAAATGTCAACGGTTTTTGAGTAATCTAAGTAATTTCTTGATTTGCGTAACAAAAATATGGTTTTAAGCATCTTTACGTAAAACCCTAAGATGACGCAGTGTTTTGTGTTGTTTTAATTAAAAATTATAGTGAATGTGTTAATTATGAGTATAGATGGACTATAAATTATATCAGTTTGAACAGGTTGTCACGGAATTTTTTGAAAAAACTGACTATAAAATTAGAAGATTAAAGCGTAAAAAAGTTAGGAAATAAAAGAGATTTAGCGTTTTGAAATTAGTATAGAATTAGTATAGTTAGTTCGTTTTTCGTGACAAAAATTCAACCACAAAATATAGAAAAATAAAAAAAAGACCACAATATGTTGCGGCCTGTGGCGTTCCCACAGGGAATCGAACCCCGAACTAGCCCTTAGGAGTTATACCCTCATTCAAAAGTCCTATAAAAAGCGTTAAATATCGTGTGTTTTGTTAAAAATGTGAGCGATTTTGCTTCTAAAATGTGCAGTTCGGTTAAGTAATTTTCGATTTTTGAAGCAATTTTCAAACTAAATTTATACCGATTTTATACCAATTTTTTATACCGGTTTTTACCGATAAAATAAACTCTATAAATTGGAATTTGTCTATTTCTTTTTCTTCAGTTCGGGAAGTTCCTCGTACATAGCTTCAAACAGTTTTTTCAAAAGCTCCTTATCCTCGATATTTTCTACAAGAAGCATCTCTTTTGCACCTTCGTATGGCAATTCTCTCGGTGCTTCGGGCATCAATGCGACTGCCGATTTCGTAGGCTTTACAAGCAGTCGGTTATCGTAAACACCGCCAACGACCTTACCACCATAGTACAGCACATATTCGCCCATCATAGCACGGGCAGACAAGCCGCTGCATTGCTCTAATACGAAGTCTAAATATTCTTTACTACTTGCCATAGTTACCTCGTCAAATTCTTATTTATCGGTAAGTTTATTATATCGCTTGCATTTATCATAGCTTGATTACGTTCCACATAAGAAGCAGCGCCTGCATTTTCAACACCTTCGGGCATATATGTATCTTCATAGGATTCCAACAAATAATTCTTGTAAGAATCATCTATGTAAGCGTAGGATGAGCGAACGTAGATTCTTTTGATATATTGATATTCTTTTTTCAATTCAGATACAACTTCCCAAGCTAAGTCATCAAATCGGCTGTGACTACCAAAATAGAAGGTGTCAACGCCTTCTTTAATCAGAGCAGCCACTTTCTCTATCAATCGTTTTTCGATTATTTCTTTATCCTTTACAGTTCGATGACCTATGAAGCAACACGATTTACTTTCCATAACTTTTCCTATCCTAAAAAACAAAATAAGCCGTGAAAACAACGAGTATTTGTTTTCAACGGCTTTTATATTGCACCTATTAAGTTCATTAGCAAAAATAAGAATGCCGCCCTCTTGCGAAAGCGACATCCGCAGATTATACCCTTTCACAAGCTACCACACTTCTTTTTTCGCTCACTTCTGCCATAAAGGAATTGTAAACGGATTGGATATAATACTACCAAGATTATATCCCTCATAACAGAACTTATAATTAAGCGAAAAATATGGACTGCTCCTATATTAAAAGTAAAAAAGAAATGTGGTATGTATCTATTATACTACTTATGAATAAAAAAGTCAATGCAAAACGCATCGCCTCCGCAAAGTTTAGGAAAGCAAAAAATAAAGAGATTGCTCTTGCGAACAATCTCTTTTTGGCCTTTCCGGCGGGAATTGAACCCACAGTCTATCGCTTAGGAGGCGATTGCGTTATCCGATTACGCTACGGAAAGATTTTAACGTTTTGAAAGTTACTTTACGATACAAAAATTAAAAATTTTATACCGATTTTTATACCGATTTGTTTTTTTATGTTCCAAAACCACAATATATGGTGGTCAATCTCTTGTCAGATACAATATTTCGTGATATAATACGGATAAAGTGTTTCCTTAGGAGGGGTTTATTATATCCATTTAACTATGGAGGCAAAAATTCTTCCACGACTTATCCGTTTACCTATAAAGACGTGTATGCAATTATTCAACAAATAATCTATAATTCAATAAAACAACGCTATTATTTTACAACAATAATTATTCAATGTCAATCTAATAAAAACAACAAAATAAAAAACTATGGTTTTTGACTTTTTGCAAAGTTTTTAGGCGAAATTCCCGTTTCTAAAATAAACGCTTTATAAAAATGACTGTAATCGAAGTAGCCAAGCTCAAAAGCTATTTGCGTTAAAGAATAATCAGTTTCATAAATGAGTGATTTTGCGTAATTAATTTTGGAATTCCTGACACAGTCACCAAGGCTTTTGCCCGTATACTCTTTAACCAAAGCGTTAATATAGTTTTTATGGTAACCGAAAATATTTTGCAAAGCATCGGCGCTCAAGTCCTTGCAAGGGTTTTGATTAATATATCTAATAAATTTTTCAGCCTGCCTACGTTTTTTATTTTGAGAAAGTGGGAAATTAATAAGTTTTAAGATAACGTTAAAAAGTTCTGCCTTGCCATTTAATTCTGCAAACTCCTGCCCCATAGAAAAATTAGCAAGGTGAATAAAACTATTATCCAATTCTACGTTTTTAATAACGAAACTATCGTTAAACAAAGAGCAATCGCTAAACTCTGTTTTTTTAATTGTCAATGTTTTATCAAAATTTTCCAAAAAAACACATCTAGTAAAATTATTCGAAAAATCTTGAGTAGCAAAAAAATCAAAAAAAACACTTGTTATGGAAAAGGCATTCTCTTTTGGCAATATTTGATATTGACAAGCAGGGGTTAAAAAAACGATATCCCCTTTTTCAATTTGATAAACCCTATCTCCCAAAACGAACTCGCAATCTCCACCAGCGCAATAAATAAACCTATAAGAGTATTGGGTTTTTACGCTATCAATTCTAATGCGTTTATTTTCCTTTGGATTATATGTGAAGTTATAAGCGCCAAAAACTTTTGGCATAATATCGTTAATACTTTTCATAATCTTTGAATTTTACATATTTTAATTTAATTTTTACAATTATATTATTACACTTTTACATTATAATGTCAATAGTAAGAAGTTATTTTAAATAAGGAGAAAAACCTTGAAAGTTTACGAAAACGTAGTTATTGGATGTGGATACGCTTCAATCGGGTATGCAATCGCAAATAAATCTACACTAATTTTAGAAAAAAGGCAGAGCGCCGACACTAGTTTCTATTTACCACTAAAAACTTTTAAAAAGGTAGATTTTACACCTAAAACGGAGTGCGCAAGACAACTAAACGAATTGTTTGAGAGCAAAAATTTATACAAAGACGGCATACAAAACACCAACGCATTTGAGAGCGTTTTTTGTGAATTTATTCTTTCTAAAAATATAAACGTTCTGTTTAAATCGACGGTTATATCAATTAGCAAAAATAAAAATTTATTTGAAATTACTTATTCATCGGTAAACGGATTATCTAAAGTGTTTGCCAAAAACGTATTAGATATGCGAAAAGGAACTGCCGACGAAAAGTTTCTTACCGTATTGTTTTACTCACCACGAACACTTACCGATACGACTGCTTTTGAAAATCAATTTAACGACTGCTACATTGAAAAAGCCTTTTTCCAAAACGGCTATGCTTTGCATTTTAAGGTTGACATAAATAAAAGCCATATAGACGCAAAAGAAGAATTTTTAGACAAGTGGAAAACTTTACAAACCGACTGTAAAATTCTATACCTTGCGCCTAAATTTTACTATACCTATTCGCAAACGACACTTCCCCCAAAAGACGCATATTTCGACTCGCCCATTAAGGCGCTAGAGCAAGGCTATTTATACACGCTCACAAAGGGGGAATAACGTATGCGCATATATAGATTAATTAACGGAAAAAGAATGCAAAAACAAGTATCTAAAGATTTTAACTTTGACCTTAATTGCGATATACTATGCGTTGGCGCAGGTTGCGCAGGCGTATACGCGTCTATTGCAAGCACCTTTAAGGGCGCAAACGTTATTTTAGTAGAACACGAAAACTCAATAGGTGGAACGCACACCAACGGAAACGTTCACGGATACTATTACGGATTTAAGGGTGGAAGTTTTAATAAAATAGACGAACAAGCAACTAAAGACTACGAATACTTTGTTACGCACGCATATAAAGACGCCAAGCAAATTGCCTATGCAAAAGCCTTAAAACAAAACGGTGTTAAACTTTTAGATAGCCACACCCCTATCGGTGTTTATATGAATGAAAATAGGGTTGTGGGCTTACAAGTTTTTAACGGAGAAAAGATTATAAACATATCGTCTAAAATACTTATCGACGCAACGTCTGAAGGCTACGTTCTTAAGAACTTTTATAATCGATTTAGATTTGGTAGGCCCGTTGATAATAGAACTGCGCCATACTCGGTTATTTCCAACTACTTTGCCGAAAATGAAAGACGTGGGGTAAATAAGGACGCCGGTCACGTTGACCAATACGATAACCAAGACTTTTCTAATAAACTTTTGCTTAGCCATAGCGATACCCAGCAAACGTTTAAATACGGCGATTTTATAAACGTTGCTCAAGTTTTAGGAGTTAGAGAAGGAATTAGTTTTAAGGGGAAACAAACCCTTAAATATTCCGACGTCTTGCTAGAAAAACCACCTGTTAAGCCTTTGTTTTACGCCTATTCCGACCTTGATAGACACGGAAACGATAGAGCCCTTGACCAAGAACTTTTCCAAAATTGGTGGGTTATAAGCAATCAAGCAACGGTTGCAATGCCAATACCTATGCCTTTAGGGAGCGTCGTTCCAAAAGGTATAAAGGGTTTTGTAACGGCAGGAAGATGTTTTAGCGCAGACTCTTACTCTCAAAGCGCCGTTAGAATGATTAGAGATATGTTCAGAATGGGTGAATGCGTGGGAACTGCGTGCGCCATAGCCATCGATGGTGGCGTTAACTTTATGGATATAGATTACGACGAATACCTTGCAAGAGTTAAGGAGTTGGACTGTTTTGGAAATCCCGAACTAGGTTTTGCATTCAACTATCCAAACAAGCCCCACCTATGCCAAAAAATCGACTTTGACTTTGAAAAAAATCTTGATAAACTAAACACTCAAACGCCTGCCCCTGCAATTTGGAGTTGCTTTCTAAAAAGAAAGAGCGCAAGATGCAGAAATATTATATTTGATAAAATGAACAGCGCTAACACTACTCTTGAAAAGTTCAACTGCGCCATTGCGCTTGGCATAATGAACGACAAACAAGCATTACCATTACTTAGGGAAATAGCGACAAATAGAGACTGCTTTTATTTTACCGATTGTAGAAGGTCTAATTCCTTTAGAAGCGCCGTTGCTTTATGTCTTTTAGGAAGACTTGGGAACAAGAGCGATTTGCCACTTTTAGAAAGTATAGTTTTTGATTTTAAGGAAACGGAGCGTGAAATTTATCATACGCTAGAACCTAACTATATTTACTATAAATCAAACGATAGGAACTTTGTTTTTTACGATTTTTGGACGCACGCAAGCGCTTCCTTGGTTAAAATATACAAAAGGGAAAAATTGAGCCTTAAAGAACTTAACAAACGCTTTATTGACCTTTATAATAAAGGTGAAATTGCTAAATTTATTGCGCCAAACCAAAAAAATCATCAGCCTTCGAAGGCAGAGATAGACAATTTTATAAAGCAAATGATAAAGCAAACATCCTAACCCTTTTAAGCATTGTGATAAATGGTATATAATTTTTGTTTTTAGTCAACCATTAGTTAGAACCCATTATTTAAATAATACATAAAATAGTAATGGGATTGCTTTTGGCATTGGAGACAAAAATGATAAAACGTGGAGAATTATATTATGCCGATTTAAGCCCCGTAGTAGGTAGCGAACAAGGCGGTGTGCGACCTATTTTGATAGTGCAGAACGATACGGGTAATAAATATAGCCCCACCATTATAGCCGCAGCAGTTACAAGTAAGATGACAAAGGCTAAACTTCCAACGCATATAGAACTGTTAGAAGGCGAATTTGGTCTGGCTAAAGATTCGGTTATTCTACTTGAACAGATACGCACCCTTGATAAAAGAAGATTGAAAGAACGCATTGGCGAACTTTCACCATCAAAAATGCAAAAGGTTAATACGGCGCTTTTAATAAGTTTAGGTTTTAACGACAAGTCTACCCTTACGGGTAATTAAAAAAAGGTTTTCTTGATAGAAAACCTTTTTGCTTTTAAATTATAATAACGCAAAGTTTTTTGCAGATTTTTCCGTCCACAAATCACTCAGAGTTTGAAATAGAGCCTATAATTAGAGTTCAACTATTACAGCGTCCGTATCCTTTCTAATCTTCTTGCGAAGTGGCGCATCTGAGTATCCTAGCGCAACTACAACGTTGCAAACTTCGTTATCGCCTAGCCCTAGGGCAGTTTTAATTGCCGTTTGGTCTACCCAACCGATTATACAAGACTTAACGCCTAAACTTTCTGCCGATAAGGTAGCGTATGCAACGGCTTCGCCAACGTCATATTGAACGAAGTGGTTACGGTCAAATCTAACCATTGCTTCGGGCTTTAAGGTTGCAATTTGGTCTGCAAAACAAATATATGCTTTTGCTTTATCCAAAAATCTATTTTGAACTTTGCCTTGAACGGCTTTGGTTACTTCCTTTACCTTTTCTTGGTTGGTAACACAATAAAGTTTCCAAGGTTGGCTATTGCATGCAGACGGCGCTAAAGAAGCAGATTTTGCAATCTCCAAAACCTTTTCTTTTTCCAAGGGGGTATCGTTAAAATCCCTTGTCGCTTGCCTAGTTAATATTAATTCTGAAAAATCTTTATAATCCATAACATCTCCTTTTTTATATGATATCACAACTAGATATCATTGTCAATTAGGGCTAGGTCGCAAACACGGAAACTTCCTTTTCTTTTTTATATCTCTCAACTGCTCTAAGATACTTTTCCGAAAGTTCTAAATTATACCGTTGTTGTTCTTCGTAAGATAGGGTTTGATACAAGGTCTTGTCGGTAAGCCTACTAATAACGTTGGAAACTTCTCCTTCTTCGTCTAGTATACGTTTAACCCTTTGATAAAATAATTCGTTTTCATCTTTGCCCTTTCTAATATCCCCACTAACTTTTTGTGTATAATATTCCTTGACCTTAGAAACGGACACCCCTGCCTTTTCAGCCTTATCAAGTTCTACGCTTAGTTCTGTGTGATATTTTTGCCAAAACCCCTGTTTTAATCGTTTTTTGGCTTCCTTGCAATATTGTTTTATGGTCTTTTTATCTTCTTGCATAATTTCCCCCTTAAATCGACTTTTTTTAACATTTATCGCAAAGTAAAAATAAAACCTACCGAAAATATCTTCGGTAGGTTGTTTATTTAGCCTTTAATGCTACGCTTTCTAGCTGCTTCAGACTTCTTCTTTCTCTTTATGGAAGGACTTTCATAGAATTCCTTTTTACGGAGATCGCCGATAATGCCGTCACGAGAACACTTTCTCTTAAAACGTCTTAAAGCGCTATCAATGTTTTCGTTTTCGCCAACTCTAACTATGCTCATTCTTTTCACCTTCCTTTGCCCAAAGCCTTTTTACTTTTAACAGTATAGTTTACAAATAAATTTTTGTCAACTTTTTTTTGATTATTTTTACTTTTTTACAAAATATTCTTTTATTTTACTTTATGCTTGTTCTTTTGCAGAAGACGCCTTTTCTTCTAAAACTAGTTCGTCTTGGTTAGTGCCCGTTTCTTTGTTTGCAAAGAACACGAAGTATACCACGATAGATATAACGAGCATTAAGATTGAGAATCCAACTACCCACCAATAATGCGTTCCTTCAGTTTTAACTTTATCGATAATTCCGAATATCTCTATAAAAATAATTAATAACGGACCAACGAATTTAACCATAAAGGCAAACAATTTACCAAACTTGCCGAGAGTAAGCCCGTCTTCTTCTAAGTCACGATAGGTCTTAAACGGACTAATTCTAGCCTTAAAGGAATTGTTTTTGCCAATACACCAGCCCACGGCAATACAAGAGAATAGCGCGCCTAGTGGCATTAAAACGGAGTTAGTGGTCTCATCAAGGAAAGTCAATAAATCAAACCTGAACAAGGTTATCGCCCCGTCAAACGCGCCACCGACAGACCAAGTTATAGGAATAGAAATTATCATACAAATAATGCACAATATAAAGGTTGCCTTCTTTCTAGGAACTCTAAATTTTTGAATAACGAATTGGGTTGAAACTTCTAGTAAAGATATAACTGAAGTAAGCGCGGCAATTACCACCATTGCAAAGAAGAAGAAGGAAAGTAATTGACCTATGCTGCCCATTTGCGTAAAGATTTGTGGCAACACGTTATACATTAGGTTAACGCCACTTAATTGCTTTAGGTTTTCTGGTGTTAAAAGTTCAGGTCTTAAAGCGCCAACGGCAGAGAAAATTGCTAGACCGGAAATTAATGCAACCAAGGTATCAAAAATTGCAATCATAGAAATTGATTTGCCGATTTTAATTTCTTTGCCCGTGTAAGAGCCGTAAGAAACCATAATGCCCATACCTAGAGATAGCGAATAAAAAGCCTGCCCCATTGCGGCAAGAACACCGTCAAAACCGAGTTTTGAAAAGTCTGGATTAAGATAGAAATTTAAGCCGTTAGAAACACCGTCGCCAAGACATAAACAGTAAATTGCAACTGCAACCAATAACACGAAAAGTGTTGGCATAAGGATTTTTGAAGCCTTTTCTATACCACCCTTAACGCCTGCCATTATAATAAACGCTGCAATTAACATAAATACTATGCAGAAAAATACGGGTTCAAAAGCGTTAGACGTAAACGCACCAAAAAATGCGCTACTGCCGTTAGTCGCTTGTTCTATAGGTTGGAAAGAGTTAACTGCAAACTTAAAGGTCCAGCCACCCAAAACTGAATAATAGCATACGATAATAAAGGGAATTATAATCGTTAAAATACCGGCAAAGCCAAGTTTTTTGTTTGCCTTTTTATACGCCGTTAAGGGGTTTGCTTGAGCGCGCCTACCCAAATACATTTCTGCAACCAAAACGATAGAACCCATTAATATAACGGATATAATATACACCACGACGAATGCAGCGCCACCGTATTTTGCAGTTATGTAAGGAAATCTCCAAAGGTTGCCAAGCCCTACTGCCGAGCCTGCCGCCGCCATGATAAAGCCTAAACCACTTGCAAAACCATTTCTCTTTTTACTAGCTTCCATATTAGCTCCAAATTTATCTAAAGTTATTTCTAAATAGACATTTTATTATATTAACTAAAAAAAGTCAACTCAATCGCCCTAAAAGCATTGAATTGACTTTGTTTTTATAATCTTTATCTTGTTTAAGCAGGTGTCCAACCCATTTTTTGACCAGATAATATATGTATGTGCAAGTGAAACACCGTTTGACCAGCGTCTTCCCCTTGGTTGATAACCAAGCGATAGCCGTTCTCTAGCCCCAATTCTTTGGTAAGGGTGGGAATCTTTTTAAGACACTTTTTTACTAGTTCGGCTTGTTCGTCAGTCATTTCTGCAAGAAGTTTAAAGTGGCTTTTTGGTATGCAAAGATGATGATTTTTAGCCTTTGGGTCTATATCCTTAAAGATAAGCATATCGTCGTCTTCGTAAACTTTAGTAGCAGGGATTTCACCTGCAATTATTTTACAAAATAAACAGTCGTTCATTGTTATTCTCCTTTTAT
Organism: Christensenellaceae bacterium; assembly: GCA_045591355.1. GTDB lineage: Bacteria > Bacillota > Clostridia > Christensenellales > Borkfalkiaceae > UBA1259. The sequence goes on from JAZNSS010000029.1 coordinate 28,063, forward strand.
CACTTTGGCTAGCGCACCCTCTTTAAAAGGCGCTTCTACCCTAATTTTTACTAAATTTTTATCCGTCAACTCTCCCTTTACGTATACCCTTAAATAATTTTCAGTATACCCTTCGGTAAATCCGTCAACGTATTCTTCGGGCAAGAAATAAAGTTCTCTGCCAATTAGCCCGTTGGTAAACTGAAGTTTAAGTTGTTTTTTATACTCAACTAGTTTATCCAAACGTTGCTTTTTAAGTTGTGGGGGTAGGTCGGGTAATTTATACGCAACCGTTCCACTTCTTGGGCTAAATATAAAGGGGTGAATATCGGAAAATTTAACCCTTTTTACCAAATCGATAGTATCGGCAAAATCTTTTTCCGTTTCAGTAGGATATCCAACGATTATATCCGTCGTTATGCCTGCGTCGGGGAAATAACTTCTAATCAGTTCCACCTTTTCAATAAACTGTTCCCTTGTGTAATGACGGTTCATTGCCTTTAGCACGGCGTTTGAGCCAGACTGCAAGGATAGGTGAAAGTGTGGCGCAAAGTTTTTAAGGCTTTTAAGCGCTAACAAAAATTCGTCGGAAATAACACCTACTTCTAAACTTCCTAGTCTTATACGGGAGTCAACGTCTTTAAGGTTGTCCATAAGCCAAGCAAGACCTTTGCCACCAAAGTCGTAAGCAGAAAGATTTATGCCCGTTATAACGGCTTCTTTAGGGTTTATTAAGGCAATCTCATCCAATATTGATTGTGGACTTCTAGCCCTATTTCTGCCCCTTAAATAAGGTATTATACAGTAACTACAAAAGTTGTTGCACCCGTCTTGAACTTTTATAAACGTTCTAGTCCTTGGGCTTTTAACGGGAAGAAGTTCTTCAAAGGCTTTTTGTTCTGGAGAAACTGCTACCCCTTGACTATCAAGCATTTTTAAGATTTCGCCCTTGTTGAAAACACCCGTAACAAGGTTGTTTGGCGATTTTTTTGCAAAGGCTTGTGGGTCTTTTTGAGTTGCGCAACCCGTCCATATAATCTTTGCGCTAGGGTTAAGTTTTGCAATTCTGCTTTCCATTTGCCTAGACTTTTTTTCGGCTTCTTTAGTAACTGCGCACGTGTTTACTATATAAAGGTCGGCTTTAGTTAACCTGTCGGTTACTTCGTAACCCATTTCACTAAGCCCACTTATCAAGGAATGGCTTTCACATTCGTTAACCTTACAGCCGAGTGTAAAAACTACTGCTTTCATAATCTATTAACCTTTGCCATAACTAAAGCAGACCATTCGCCCTTAATCTTTTGTTCAACGAAACAAAACCCTGCCCTTTCGTATGCGTCTTTTACCTTGTCCAATCGGTCGGCAAGTATTCCACTTAAAATTATTTTTCCACCGTCTAAAAGGTTTGAACCTATAAAGGGGGCGAAAGATATAAGAACTTCTGCCATAATGTTGCAAACGATAACTTCGCCCTTAACGGTAGTATCGTCTAAAAGATTTTTAAGCAATACTTCGCCGTTTTGAATGTCGTTTAGCGTCATATTATGGTTAGTTGCAATAACTGCGCATTCGTCTATATCCGTCATCACGACTTGTTTTGCGCCAAGTTTACTTGCCGTTATGCCCAAAATACCACTACCACAACCAACGTCTATTACCGTATCGTTGGCGTTAACGTATTTTGCAAGCATTTCCACGCACATAGAAGTAGTTTCATGTTCTCCCGTTCCAAAAGCCATATTGGAATCAAGCAAAACCACAATTTCATCGGCGCTTGGTTGGTATTTTATCCATTCAGGGACTATAACTACCTTGCCGATATGTATAGGCTTAAAATGTTCTTTCCACTGTTCACGCCATTTATCGCCGTCGATTTCACGCTTGGTGGTTTCTAAACTACCCACGTTAAACGGAGAGTTTTGTTTAAGCAAAACAAGGTCTTTTTCTATTTGGGCAAGTTTATGCTTTTCTGCATAAGGAAAGAAAGCCTTTATCAAAACCGTTTTATCGGCAGTATAAATGCTTTGGTCGGCATAGTCCCACGATTTGCCTTGACGTTCTAAATCGATTACGTCTTGCACGTCTGAAACGGCTACGCCCTGATCGGAATATTGCCACAATAGGTCGGAAACAAGTTCGCTTGCTTCGTGAGTGGTTGAAACTGTTAATTCCCAAAATTTATTCATACAAACTATTTTTCGTATGGGTTTTGCCCATACATAATTTCTAAATTATCCTTATATTGTTTCATTTGTGGACAGGTTTTAAGGTCAACGTTCTTATCAAAATCTTCGATAGCGCGTTTTTGTTCACGGGAAATACGCGTAGGAACTTCAACGGTAACTACCACGTAAAGGTCGCCCGTTCCCCTTGCGCCTTTTATGCCCTTGCCCCTAATAAAGAAGACTTTACCGTTTTGCGTGCCTTCGGGGATAGTGTATTCTATGGTTGAGTCTATTAGTGGAATTTTAACCTTTCCACCCAAAACTGCCGTCTTAAAACTTATTGGAAGTTCCACGTATAGGTCGAAGTTTTTGCGCTTAAATATTTTGCTTGGTTCAACCTTCATAACCACTATAAGGTCGCCAGAAGGTCCACCATTACGACTTGCTTCGCCAAAACCAGCCTTTCTAATATAACTGCCAGTATCTGCGCCTGCAGGAATGTCCAAAGCAATTTTAGTGGTAGTCTTATTATAACCCTTGCCTTTACAGTCTGGGCAAGCGTCTATAATCTTTTTACCCGTGCCGTGGCATTCTTCACATGGTCTAACGCTTACTTGACGGAAAAATCCACCACCCGAAGTATACTGAACTTGACCCGTTCCACCACATCTATCACAAGTTTTATAAGCCGTTCCACTTTTAGCGCCCGTGCCTTTACAAGATGAACAAGGCTCGTTTCTAGTATAAGAAACTTCTCTATGACAGCCCTTAGCAGCGTCTAAAAAGGAAAGAGTAATTTCTATGGTAATATCTTCGCCTTTGGTTTTGGTTTGCGCACGAGTCCTACCCCCACCAAAGCCACCGAATATATCGCCGAATATATCTTCAAAGCCACCAAAACCACTAAAACCACCTGCGCCTGCGCCACCAAAGCCACCCATTCCACCGTTAGGGTCGCCGTAGGTATCGTAGTTTTGGCGTTTTTTAGGGTCGGATAAAACTTCGTTTGCTTCGTTAATTTCCTTAAACTTTTCTGCCGCAGCAGTATCCCCTGGGTGTAAGTCTGGGTGATATTTTTTTACAAGCGTTCTATACGCCTTTTTAATTTCGTCTGCCGAGGCGTTTTTGCTTACGCCAAGGGTTTCGTAATAATCTTTTTTTGCCATAAATGTCCTTTTATTCCATTTTGTCCGTTAACTTTTTTCTTTTTAATATATCGTATCTAAGTATGCCTATGCTTACGGATATAGTGCTAAACACGTCGCTAGCAAGTGCAACGGGATATATTTTGAATATACTATTAAATAGCCATGCTAATGAGTAAAATAATGATAAAATTCTATACTTTTTTAAATCGATACAATAATAGGTAAACACACCTAGAACGCCTGCCGTTAGTGAGAAAATATCCTTCCACGTTTTAAACGTTATAGTCGCTACGCTAACTTGAACGAGTAAAAATAATATTAACCAACAAACGCTTTTTGCCCACTTGTGTTTGGTTCTTTGAGAGAAAATACTTACGCTAACGAATGCAATCAAAGATGCAAACGCGCTTACGAAATCACCGTTAAAAATAAAATATAACGCCCAAAAAACTTGCGCAAGCATTGCGATAACGAATATAACTTTTCTTTGTCTTATTTGATATTCACAAACCTTGCAAATAATTGCAAGAACGCCAAAGGCATTTAGTATTATAAAATACCAAATGCCGAGCGAATTACTTAAAACGTTTACTAAATTATTGGAAAATTGCGTTATTGCCAACAAGAAATTCTTCATGCGTAATCTAAAACAATAGGGTTTTTAAGTATAAAATCATTAAAATTATTGATGGAATTCCGTATCCCCTGCGCCAGCGTTAGGGTTGGCGTTTGGGTCACCGTTTGGATTTGCTTGTTGATAAATCTTTCCAAAAATTTGTTGTGAAGTTTCAGAAAGTTTTTCAGTTGCCTTAACCATTCTGTCGTTGTCGTTAGATTCTAGTTCGGTTTTAGCGTCCTTAACGGCTTCTTCTAGTTGCGCTTTATCTTCAGCGCTAATCTTGTCGCCAAGTTCTTTAATTGATTTTTCAACGGTGAAAATAAGTCCGTCAAGTTTATTGTGGTTATCAACTACTTCCTTACGCTTTTTGTCTTCTTCTTCGTATTGTTTTGCTTCGTTAACAGCCTTATCGATATCTGCGTCTGAAAGGTTGGTAGAAGAAGTAATGGTAATATTTTGTGATTTACCCGTTCCAAGGTCTTTTGCAGAAACGTTAACTATACCGTTAGCGTCAATATCAAAGGTAACTTCAATTTGTGGAACGCCACGTGGAGCAGGCGCAATGCCCGTTAGTTCAAATCTGCCTAAAGTCTTGTTATCTTTAGCAAATTCTCTTTCGCCTTGTAAAATATGAATGTCAACTTGTGGTTGATTATCGGCAGCAGTTGAGAATACTTGTGATTTCTTAACAGGGATAGTGGTGTTTCTTTCGATTAACTTGGTGCAAATGCCACCTAAAGTTTCAATACCTAAAGAAAGTGGGGTTACGTCAAGCAATAAAACGTCTTTAACTTCGCCGGATAAAACGCCCCCTTGAATAGCAGCGCCGATAGCAACGCATTCGTCTGGGTTAATGCCCTTGAATGGTTCTTTACCCGTAACCTTTCTAACTTCGTCAACTACGGCTGGGATACGAGTTGAACCACCAACTAAAATTACCTTATCAATGTCTGAATAAGAAAGTTTAGCGTCGTTCATAGCGTCTTGAAGTGGTTTAATGGTTGCTTGAACAAGGTCTGCAGTTAAAGCGTCGAATTTTTGTTTGGTTAAATCAACATCTAAATGCTTAGGGCCCGTTGCATCTGCCGTGATAAATGGAAGGTTGATATTCGTGCTTGTCATACCTGAAAGTTCAATCTTAGCCTTTTCAGCCGCTTCTTTAAGTCTTTGCATAGCAAGTTTATCGTTAGCAAGGTCTAAACCTTCCTTTTGTTTGAATTGTTCAACTAGATATTGCATAACTCTGTTATCGAAGTCGTCGCCACCAAGTTTGTTGTTACCGTGTGTTGCTAAAACTTCAAAAACGCCGTCGCCAATTTCCATAATGGATACGTCAAACGTGCCACCACCAAGGTCGTAGATAATAACCTTTTGAGTTTTGCCTTCCTTATCAAGACCGTAAGAAAGCGCAGCGGCAGTAGGTTCATTTATAATACGTAAAACGTTTAGACCTGCAATTTTACCTGCGTCTTTAGTTGCTTGACGTTGGCTATCTGAAAAGTATGCAGGAACGGTAATAACTGCGTCGGTTACCGTGCCACCAAGATAACTTTCTGCGTCTTTTTTAAGTTTTGATAAAATCATAGCAGAAATTTCTTGTGGGGTATAATCTTTTGCGTCGATAGTTACTTTATAATTTTCACCCATGTGTCTTTTGATAGACGCAACCGTTCTATCTGGGTTAGATACTGCTTGACGTTTTGCTACTTGACCAACAAGCCTTTGTCCGTCTTTTTGAAACGCTACTACAGATGGAGTAGTTCTTGAACCTTCAGCGTTAGCAATAACAACGGGTTCGCCGTTTTCCATAACTGCTACGCAAGAGTTAGTTGTTCCTAAGTCAATACCAATAGTTTTCATAATATATAAATCTCCTTAATTTTTAAATTTTTGTAGGCAACAGCCTTATTTAACTACGCTAACCGTAGCGTATCTTATTATCTTGTCTTTCATTTTGTATCCCTTTTGGAATACTTGTTTAACGGTGTCGCTCTCCTCACCGTCTACCCCTTCAACTTGCATTACTGCTTCGGCAACGTTAGGGTCAAACACTTCGCCGATAGGATTAATTTCCGTTACTTCTAGTTGCGATAAAGTTTCTTCAAACTTTTTCTTTATACCCTTAACGCCTTCTTTCGTCTTCTCATCAAGGTCCATTTGAAGCGCCCAATCAAGGCTATCGCCAACCGGTAAAATCTTTAATATAACGCTTGAAGCGCCGTCGTTAAAAGCGTCTGACCAAATTTTTGCGTTACGCTTTTTATAGTTATCAAATTCTGCAACGTTGCGCATCCATTTATCCTTGTAATCGTCTGCTTGCGCTTGAAGTTCAGCAACTTTTTCGTTGAGCGCTAGAATTTCTTCCGATTGGTCGGTTTTTGGTTTTTTTGCTTGTGATTTCTGCGTCTTTTTTTCTTCCATCCTAAACTCCTACTTGTTTTTAATCATATCTTCTAAAATCTTGCCTACACCTTCCAAAACGGAAACGACCTTTTGATAGTCCATTCTGAGTGGTCCGATTACACCGTAAGTGCCAATCTTTACGCCACTTGCAGAATAGGTTGCCGTTACTAGTGAACAGTCCTTTGGCATTTCGGTCATTTCGTTTTCGCCACCGATTTTAATGTTAATTTCTATACTGTCGTTATCTTCTGCCAATAGGTCGGTAAGTTTTTCTTTACTAGTTACTACTGATAAAAAGTTCTTAACCTTTTCGGTATCGTTGTATTCGGGATTGTTAAGAATTTTATCTTGACCTTCTAACATTACGTTTGGCTTATCTTTGAGCAAATATTCTTCTATTGCAGACATAACGCCGTTGAATATTTGTCTGTATCCGGAAAATTCTTCTTCAACAATCTTTTCAAAGCCGATTACTTCGCCAAGTTCCTTTTCCACGCAAAGTTTGTTTATCATTATACTTGCTTCGCTTATCTGCGCGTCAGTCATTTCAGTAGGGATTTCAATAAACTTATCCCTAATCAAAGTGTTTTCAGTAACTAGCAATAATAAGGCTTGATTTGGTTTATACCTAAAAAGTTCAATTTTAAGTATCTTTTCTTTTTTATTATGCGTAGTATATCCAACCGAAGTATAATCGGTAAGTTCGCTTATAACCCTAACGGTGTTTTGCACTACTGCTTCTAGGTTATCGGCGTGGCGTTCAAAGGAATTTTTTATAAACCCTAATTCGTTAATGGAAAGATTGCCCTTGCCCATCAACTCTTTAACGTAAAGTTTATAAGCCTCTACGCTAGGAACACGCCCACTTGAAGTATGAAGTTGGGTTAAATACCCCATTTCTTCAAGCCCTGCAAGTTCACTACGCACGGTTGCCGAACTTATGTCTTGCATATATTTTTCCGTAATACTTTTGCTGGAAACGGGTTGCGCAGTGGAAATATAATCGTCTACTACGTATTGCAAAATCTTTTTCTTTCTGTCTGAAAGTTTCATTTTACTCCCTTTGGCACTTTAATTTACCATTTGTTAGCACTCTTTTAATTTGTTTGCTAATTTAACTCAATTTTACACTTTAGTATGTGCTTTGTCAAGGCTTTTAAGACAATTTTAAAAAGTTTTTTTCAGCATTATAAAAACCCTAGATTTTTTGATAAAAATCTAGGGTTTAAATTAGTTTTTTATATTATTTTCTAACTGCGCCGTTTCCTTTAACTATATATTTATAGGTAACTAAAGCGTCTAGTCCCATTGGTCCACGCGCGTGAAGTTTTTGGGTGGAAATACCTATTTCTGCGCCAAGACCTAGTTGGAAACCGTCGGAAAACCTTGTTGAAGCATTGTGATAAACGCACGCAGAGTCTATCTGTTGCAAGAATTTTTCAGCATTTAACATATCGTTAGTAATAATGCTTTCCGAATGGTGTGTTGAACATTCGTTAACGTGGTCTATCGCTTGTTCTAAACAATCCACCGTTTTAACGGAAATTATAGCGTCGCCGTATTCGGTATAAAAGTCTTGCTCTGTAGCGTCTTCTAAATAAGGATAATCTAATATAACTGCTTTAGCGCGCTCGTCTGCACGGATAATCACTTGTTTTTCTTTTAATGCGTTTACTATGCTTGGCAACGCCTTTTTTAAGATGGAAGAATGAATAACCAAAGATTCACAAGCGTTGCATACGCTATAACGTTGAGTTTTTGCGTTAAATATTACTTTAGTTGCAATTTCTACGTCTGCCGTTTCGTCTACGTAAACGTGGCAGTTGCCCGTTCCCGTTTCAATAATAGGAACGGTTGCGTTTTCTAATGCCGACCTAATTAGCGACGCACCACCCCTTGGAATCAAAAGGTCAACGTATTTATTCATTTTCATAAAGGCTAGCGTCGTTTCCCTAGAAGTATCTTCAATAAGCGATACGGCGTTGGGGTCGATTCCGTTTTGCAATAAGCCTTCACGCAAAACCTTAACCATTGCCTTATTTGAATTTAGCGAATCGCTACCCCCTTTTAGTATTACTGCGTTAAAGGTTTTAAAACAAAGGGCAAAAGCGTCTGCCGTAACGTTGGGGCGAGATTCGTAAATAATGCCTAAAACCCCAAAAGGGACGGTAGTTTTAGTTGCCGTAAAGCCTTGCGTTTGGTCGGTATGAGTATACACGGGCTTAAAGGTAGGGCTTTTTAGGGTTGCAACCTGTTCCATACCAACGGCAACGTCTTCAATAACTTTATCAGACAAGGTAAGCCTATCAATAAAACCTGCCTTTAACCCTTTGTCTTTTGCATTTTGAATATCTATTCCGTTTTCCCTTTGCAAAAACTCCTTATTTTCTCTAATAAGTTTTGCGCAATCGCAAAGCGTTTTGTTTATAACCTTTTCATCTAGCCCTAAAAGACTTTTACACGCCTTTTTGGAATTGATACATAAGTTTGTTAAATCGTTCATTTTAACACCTTTATTTTTGTTTATTAGCAATTCTTTTATTAAACAACTTTTTTCTAAGTTTTGTAAAGAATCCGTTTTTACACCACTTCTTTACCTTTTTAATATAAGAGTTATCTTCCACGGAAAAATACTTTTTACCCTTATAAAAACCCGTCATAACCCCAAAAACGGCGCTAGGACTAATAACTTCGGTAAAACTTTGGCTATCCCCACCCACTATAAGATTATCGTTATCAAAGCCTAAAACTCGGTGAAGAATTTGCGTTCCGTCTGGACGAGTAAAAAACACCACGTCGTATGTTTTTATGGGGTTTTTGGGAATTTCCACAATAACCGACTGCTTTCCGTTTTTTATGAAGGGCCACATACTGTTGCCGTCAGGCACGAATGCTAAAATCCCTTGTTTTTGCAAAACCGATTTGTAATCGTTTGATTTAATCTGTTCCATATTACAATATATTTTTTATTTCCAATAAGTTTTCCACTTTAGCGTCGTAAAACTTTTCCGACGGCTCTTGTATATGATTATAGTTAAACCATAAAGTTTTTAGCCCGTATACTTTTGCGCCGTGAATATCTGCAGTTAAAGAATCGCCTATCATAACCGTTTCTTCTTTAGTAAAACCGTCCATCTGCGCAAAGCACCTATCAAAAAATTCTTTTTGTGGTTTGTCTACGCCAATGGCTTCTGAAGTAAAAACCTTTTTTACGTAAGGTAAAATTCCAGAAATCTTTAACCTATTATACTGTTGGTCGTTTGGGGCGTTACTTGCCGTGCAAAGATAATATTTGCCAGACAGATATTTAACTATTTCCAAAGCGCCGTCAACGTAAGCAATACAGTCGTAAAGATTATCTAAAAAAGATTTTTCTATCTTAACACCGTCGTAACTGATACCAAGTTTTTGCAAGATAATGTTCCAACGTTCTTTATGTAATAGTTCACGAGTGTATTCGCCACGCTCTATCCTTTTCCACAATTCGTCGTTAGTTTTAGTAAAGGTAGTAAAAACGCTATCGCTAAAACTTAAACCGTGCATAGAGAAAGCCTTTTGCATTGCTAGATAAGAGCATTTGCCAAAATCTAGCAAGGTATTATCAATATCGATTAAAACGGCTTTAACAGAACTAAAACTCATAATCTACAGCCACCGAACTTTCTCTAACGGCGTGCATATGCGTTTTTACCACAGAGCAATGGTATGGGTCGTTTTGATATTCGTCTAAAGACGCCCTATCCTTTAGGGTAACTTGCAAAATTATGTCGTAAGAACGTTCGCTCTTTAGAAAGTCTTCGCCTACTTCTATCTCTAGCGCCGTGGGAACTTTGCCTTTCATAGAACGAAGTATTTCAGCCGCCTTATGAACGTCTTCACCCTTCTTTAACTTAAAACAAACAATATGTTTAATCATTTAAATCTTCCACCTTTTCTAAAATTTTAATTTTTTTATCACGCCTATACTTAACGTATTCGTTTATAAAACCTATAATCAAAGAAACCACGGATAATACGTTACCTATCAAACTAGGAATATTCATCACGCCTATGGCGTAAACGAGATACAAAAGCACCCCTGGTGTTACGTAAAATTTAGCATGTAACGCACTTTTGCTGTAATAACCAAAAACGTTAAACACACTTCCTATTGGTGGCAAAAGCGCCAAAATAAACATGCCCATAGTAAGTTTTCCCCAACCGTTTATAGAAAACTCTATCACTGGCGACACTAGAGTTAACGCTAAAAATATGTATAGCCAATATTTTTTATCTGCCCATGCTTTAGTTGTTCTAAAATGGAAAATAATTTGCCTCACCACGGCAATTACAGATAAAACGCAAAGTAGATATAACGAACAAAGTAAATAACTAGTAATCCAAATACATTCTGCAATTATTTTTGCTATGCTTATTACATTTCTGCTTTTGCTAACGTATAAAAAAAGTCCCGCTAAAACTGCTAAATAACCGATATATTCGCCTATTTTATACATACTAATACCTCTTATAAGTATCCCCCGTCTTTGCGTAAAATTCTTCCACGAATTCGGTAAAACCATCTTGCAAAATGGCTTCTCTCATTCTAGCCATAAGGTTGTTTAGATAGGTTATGTTATGAAGGCTTATCATCATGCCACCCATCATTTCGCCAACGTTTATCATGTGGCGAAGATATGCTTTAGAATAGTTTTGACAAGCGTAGCAATTACATTCTGGGTCTAAAGGCGTAAAGTCTTTACTATAAGCGCCGTTTCTAACAACTATCTTGCCGTTGGAAGTTAAAGCCGTTCCGTTCCTTGCAATACGTGTTGCAAGCACGCAGTCAAACATATCTATACCACGTTTAACGCCTTCCACCAAGCAGTCGGGACTGCCTACGCCCATCAAATATCTAGGAATGTTAGTTGGGTAGTTAGGCAATAAATCGTCCATTATATCATACATAACTTCCTTTGGTTCGCCAACGGATAAACCACCGATGCCTATACCGTATTTAGCGTAAGGAATAGTTTCTTTAAGACTGATTTGCCTTAAGTCTTTAAACATATTACCTTGAACGATAGGGAAAAGCGCTTGTTCAGGGTTTTTGTGGTGATTGTAGCACCTATCTAACCACTTAAGCGTTCTTTCCATTGCTTCACGGCTTTTTGCGTAGTCTGCGCCGTATTCCGAACATTGGTCGAAAGCCATTATAATATCTGCGCCCAGATTGTTTTCTATATCAATCGCCTTTTCTGGTGTGATAAAATGCTTGCTTCCGTCAACGTGGGAATTAAACCAAACGCCGTCGTCTTTTATCTTATTAAGTTTAGCAAGCGAAAACACTTGGAATCCACCACTATCGGTAAGTATTGGTCTATCCCAAGCCATAAATTTATGCAAGCCACCTGCATCTTTAACAAGGTCGTCACCGGGGCGCATATACAAGTGATAAGTGTTTGCAAGAATAATCTGCGAATTTGCGTCCTTAAGCCCTTGTGGCGTAACACCTTTGACGGTTGCTTGCGTGCCAACGGGCATATAAGTAGGGGTTAGTATATCCCCGTGTGGGGTATGAAGTATCCCTGCCCTTGCGCCCGTTTTGCTATCTTGTTTAATTTGTTCAAAGTAAAATTTTTCCATAATTAAAATATAAACATTGAATCTCCAAAGGAGAAAAATCTGTATTTTTCTTTAACTGCCACGTTGTATAAATCTAGAATTTTTTCTCTAGTAGATAGAGAAGAAACTAGCATAAGCAAGGTTGATTTCGGCAAGTGAAAGTTAGTAATCAATGCGTCAACACATTTGAACTTATAGGGTGGGTAAATAAAAATTTCCGTATCCCCTTTTTCTGCCCTTATCGTGCCGTCTAAATTACTAGCGCTCTCAAGTGTTCTAACGCTAGTAGTTCCCACGGCGATTATTCTTCTGCCTTCGCTTTTTGCCTTGTTGATAATATCTGCCGACTCTTTGCTTATTTCATAATACTCCGAGTGCATGTGGTGGTTAGTAACGTCGTCCACCTTTACGGGGCGAAACGTTCCTAGCCCAACGTGTAGCAACACGTCAACTATCTGCACGCCCTTTGCTTTAATCTTTTCAATAAGTTCGTCGGTAAAGTGAAGCCCAGCAGTCGGTGCTGCGGCAGAACCATCAACCTTTGCATACACCGTTTGGTATCTATTTTGGTCCTTTAACTTTTCAGTTATATAAGGTGGCAAAGGCATTTCGCCAATGCGTGAAATAACGTCTTCAAAAACGCCGTCGTATATAAACTTAACGCGTCTGCTTCCACTTTCTTCAATCGTGCCAAGAACTTCTAGAGATAGTTCTTCGTTAAAGGTAAGGCTTACCCCTGGTTTTGCCTTTTTGCCCGGTTTTACCAAAACTTCCCATTCGTTAAGGTTAAACCTTTTAAGCAAAAGCACTTCCACCTTTCCACCGTTTTTGGTGTATGCGAACATTCTTGCAGGCAAAACTTTAGTGTTGTTTCTAACTAAAACGTCCCCTTCTTTAAGGTAGTCTATTATATCGCAAAAATGCTTATGTTCTATTTTATCATTAGCCCTATCAAACGCCAATAGCCTAGAACTATCCCTAGGATATACGGGTGTTTGCGCTATAAGTTCGGGTGGTAAATTGTAATCAAAATCGCTAGTCTTCATTGCTAAAGTCTTTAAGTTCCTTAATCTTGTCTTCGGGCATCTTCAAGCCAATGTGTTCGTAACCCTTTTTAAGCAAAACTCTACCCCTTGGCGTTCTTGCTATAAAGCCAAGTTGAAGAAGATATGGTTCGTAAACGTCTTCAATAGTGTTTGCGTCTTCATTAACCGTTGCGGCTAAAGTATCCAAGCCACAAGGCCCACCGTTAAATTTTTCCACCATAGATTTCATAAGGCGAATATCTATTGCGTCAAGACCTAAATCGTCGATTTCAAGCATTCTAAGTGATGCCTTTGCATCGGACAAGGTAACTACGCTATGCCCCTTAACGACCGAATAGTCACGCACACGGCGAAGTAATCTATTGGCTATTCTAGGTGTGCCACGGCTACGTTTTGCAACTTCCACGCAAGCGTCCTTTTCCATTTCTACGCAAAGTTTTAATGCAGAACGTTCTACTATTTCCGTTAGTTCTGCCACCGAATAGTTTTCCAAACGACAGATAACGCCGAATCTATCCCTTAACGGGGACGAAAGCCTACCAGCCTTTGTGGTTGCGCCGATTAGCGTAAACTTTGGCAAGGGCAACTGAACGTTTTGCGCAGACGGACCTTTACCGATAATAAAGTCTAGGGTAAAGTCTTCCATTGCAGGATATAAAATTTCTTCAACGTTATGATTTAGACGATGAATTTCGTCAATAAACAAAACGTCTTTTTCATTAAGGTTTGTTAGTATTGCCGCAAGGTCGCCTGCCCTTTCGATAGCAGGACCACTAGTAATTTTAATTTGCGTGCCAAGTTCCCCTGCGATAATGTGCGCAAGGGTGGTTTTGCCAAGACCAGGTGGCCCGTATAAAAGAACGTGGTCTAGCGCTTCGTCACGTAGTTTTGCCGCGCCGATTGAAACCAAAAGGTTGTCCTTAACCTTTTCTTGACCAACGTAACCTTCCATTGATTTTGGGCGAAGAACGTTTTCAATCACGTCTTCACTATCGTTTTTTGTGCTTGTAACTAATCTATCGTCTTCCATATTTCTCTCTACTTAATATTTTTAAGTGCAGATGCAATTATTTTTTCTATTTGAGTTTCGCCAAGGTTTTGCGCCTTTTTAACGGCTTCCACGCTTTCACCTTTACTAAAGCCAAGGCTCATAAGCGCAACTACGGCGTCTTGATTAACGGCTTCTTCAACGGGTTTATCGTTAAATAGTAAAACTTCACCCGTGTCTTCGTCAACGCAACCGATTTTTTCACGAAGTTCTAATATAATTCGCTCTGCCGTCTTTTTGCCAAGACCTTTTACTTTGGAAAGCCCTTTAACGTCTTGAGTAGCAATCTTTGTAACTAGGTCGGAAAGTGATAAGCCGGATAAAACGGTTATTCCCATTTTAGGTCCTACCCCCGATACGGAAATAAGTTTTAAGAACATATTCTTTTCTTCGGGCGATATAAAGCCGTAAAGAGAAACTCCGTCTTCACGAACAGCCATATAGGTATAGGCTTCGCCACACTTATCGGTGGTTAGTTTTTGATAAACTGATGCAGAACAACAAACTTCATAGCCAATACCGTTATTCTCTAAAAGGACTACTCCGTCTTTGCTTTGCAATACCTTTCCTTTAATATACCCTATCATACCTTCTCCTTTTAAATCCTAAATAGACCACCTAGTTTGTTGGTTTGAGCGTGGCAAAGCGCCACAGCCAAAGCGTCGGCAGCGTCGTCTGGTCTAGGAATACTTTTAAGCCCCAAAAACTGCTTAACCATCGCTTGAATTTGCCTTTTATCTGCCCTGCCGTAGCCCGTAAGCGCTTGTTTTATTTGAAGTGGTGTGTATTCAAAAATTTTACCACATTCTTTATTTGCAGTAAGAAGTAATACTCCCCTTGCATGGGCAACGGCGATAGCCGTTTTAACGTTTTTTGCAAAGAAAAGTTCTTCCATAGCAATTTCGTCAGGCTTAAACTTTTCAATAATTTGCTTTACGCCCCTTTCTATAAGCCCTAAACGAACTGCTAGGTTTTCGTCTTTTGGAGTGGAAATTATTCCGTAGTCTAGCATTTCGGGTTTATGGCGCGCATCTTTTTTAATTACCCCATAGCCTAGCGTTGCTAAACCTGGGTCAAAACCAACGATAATCATACACATTCATTTTATACAATTTACGTTAAAAAGTCAATGGAAAAAGAAAATAAAGGGGTGCGAAAAAGGGCAGAGTTAAAATTAACTCTGCCCCAGAAGATTTTTTGATTAAATTTTGTTAAAATAACTGACTAATTAGCATTTTCCCGTCAAAAATCATTCAGAGTTTGGATAAAGCCTTTAATCAGGATAGATTCCGGTATCGCAGAAAATAAATTGTCTAATTTCAAATTCTGCCGTTATCTTAATTTGCGAATAACTACCCGTTCTAACTGCTTCAATTTTAATGGTATCGCCAAACTCTAGCGACGCCATATAATCAACGAACTGATTGTATGAAGTTATTGAATGATAAACGCCGTTTATAGAAATAGCAGTAATAACGTCGTTTGCTTTTAAACCTTCCTTTTCAGCAAGACTACCAGCCGTAACGCTTAATATAACAACGTGTTCAGAGCCACTTTCCGTAACCTTACTAACGGTAAAGCCCATAGTTTGACGTCTGCCCGTTATATAACCGAAGTTTTCGCCGTCAACTGAATTATAAGTTGCGATAAGTTCCTTTGCTATTTGAACGAAGCCGTTATCTCTACCACCGTAGTTTACCGAAATAGGAATTGCAAAGTTTAGCGCTTCGTAATCTTCGTATCCACCACTAGTAATTCCAACTAGTTCGCCGTAAAGGTTATAAAGCCCACCACCAGAACTACCGGGGTTAATGTGAGCGTCTATTTGTAATTCTAACCTTTCAATGCCTTCGGTAGTAACAGGTCTTTCAAGATAACTAACCACGCCCGAAGAAACAGAGCCCGGTAAAATACCCGTAGGGTTACCAACGGAGAATACTGAATCGCCCCTTCTTAAAGCGTAAGAAGGAGATGGAATTTTTGCAGTAACAAGATTAGACAAACTTTGTTTATTCCCTGAAAGAGCAGGCACGTTTAAGTCTATTTTAAGAACTGCTATATCACTAGTAGGGTCGCCACCGATTAGCGTTACTGCCTTTTGCATCGTTTTAGTAGTATCTAAAAGATAGGTTGGCGTTACGTTAAAATTACCAACTACTCCACCAAAAATATAGTCTTCGTTATAATAGTTGAAGTTTTTATCGGGAATAGCAACGTTAATAACGCCAGCGCTATCAACAACGTGGTGGTTAGTTATTACGTATACCGAATTATCAGACGGTTGATTTCCGTCAAAAGAAACGTCTATCAACACGCCACTTGCAACAGAACCGGATAAATATATTGCAACCGACGACCTTTCAACCATAGCAACTGCGTCTGGCAAAGATAATTCTTGTCTAGTTTCGCCGTCTTCATAAGCGTTGCCGAATACAACGTTTGTAGAAACGGAAGCCGAATCTGGTAGATTTGCAATATCCCCCGTATTTCTTAAAAAGAAACAAGCCGTTAAAGAAAAACAGAGCGCCATCGTTAAAACGGCAGTAGTAACTATAGTAATTATTCTCTTTTTCATCAAAACTCTCCTTTTTTGCTACTAACAAACCTTTACGCTAATTAAACAACGTATCCAACGTTTTTATTGCGTTATTAAACATTTTTATTTTTTAGTATTTTTATTTTATCACACTTTTATTGAAAAAACCTATAATTTTAAAATTTTTTTTATTTTTAGAGTTCAAATTCTAAAAAAGGGCGCAAAACTATTTGCACCCTTTTCTTCCCCACAAGTGTTTGTGGGGAATTTTGATATAAAATACACTTTTCCACAAAACGCTTGCAGTTATATAAAACGACAATAACTTTGGGCGTTTTTTGGTTAAAAATCAAAACGACCTTACTGCCGATATTAAAAGTATCCGTGCAAAAGGCCGTTTTTATACCTTAAATATAAAAATTATTCTTCGTCTTCAATAGGAAGGTCAACGTTGTGGTAAACTTCTTGAACGTCGTCAAGGTCTTCTAAAGCATCTACAAGACGATTGAATTTAGCAAGGTCGTCACCTTCTAGGGTAATCATATTTTGTGGAACCATTTCTATTTGAGCCTTAAAGAAATTTAGTCCCTTTTCTTCTAAATACTTCCTTACTTGAGAGAATGCTGAAACGGAAGTATGAACTTCAAAAGCATCGTCTTCTGCGATAAAATCGTCAGCGCCTGCGTCCAATGCGTATTCCATAACCGTATCTTCGTCAAGGTCAACCTTTCTTTCGATTACGATTATACCCATAGTATTAAAGGTGAAAGAAACGCAACCTGCGTTACCAAGAGAGCCACCGTGCTTACGCATAGCAGTTCTAACGTAGTCAACCGTGCGGTTTTTATTATCCGTTAAAGTTTTAATAATAACGGCGCTACCAGCAGGGCCGTAGCCTTCATAGGTTAATTCTTCATAAGTGTCTGCGTTAAGTTCACCAGCAGCCTTTGCGATACATCTTTTGATGTTTTCGTTAGGCATGTTTACAGACCTTGCTTTTGCAATAGCATCGGCAAGTTTGCTGTTTGTTGAAGGGTCTGGGTTAGATTTTGCAGCAACGGCAATTTCTCTACCTACCTTTGTGAAAATTTTACCTTTAGCAGCGTCGGTTTTTGCCTTTTTAACTGCAATGTTCGCTGCGTGACTGTGTCCTGACATAATATTCTCCTTATTGTTGATTTTTCAAGGTATACATCAATATACCTGCCGAAACGCCTGCGTTTAGACTTTCCATACCCTTTTGCATTGGTATGCTAACGGTTATGCTTGCAAGTTCCTTTATGAACGGGCTAACCCCGTGCGCTTCGTTACCGATTACCAAACAAAAATCGCCCTTTATATGCGTAGAAAATAGGTTTTGCCCATTCATATCGCCAACAACTAGTGGAAGTTCAATTAACGACGGAACTTCTTCTCTCTTACATTCGCAAATTTGAACGTTGAAAATCCCACTCATACTTGAGCGAACTACCTTTGGCGAAAACGGGTCAACGCAATCATCCGTCAAATACACTTGTTTATACCCAGCGCAAGCCATAGTCCTTATTATAGTCCCCATATTACCAGGGTCGGAAACCCCGTCAAGCAATAGGCAACTACCCAAAGGCTTTTTAGGTGATACGCTTGGTTTAACAAGGACTGCGATTGCGCCTTGTGGCGACCTTTCGTCAGTAATCGATTCAAAAACCTGTTCGCTTACTAATTCCACGTTAAATCCGTTAGTTTCAAGGCTTGGCAAACACTTCTCTGTGCATACGACTGCGCATACGTTTTGTTTAAGGGCAAAGGCTTCGTTAACCATTTTAACCCCTTCAACTATATATTTACCCTGCTCTTGCCTACCCTTTTTGCTGTGCAAAAAACGAATTTCTTTTATGAGAGCGTTTTGTTTGGAAGTTATCATTTTAATTAATCGTCTAACTTTAATAAGACAACCTTAGTTGCTTACCAAAGACTTTTAATAAAGCCTACTTGAAAATATTAAGTAGGCTTCGTTAAATTATTTTAAGTTTGCTTTAGCCTTTTCGCAAAGTGCAGTGAAAGCAGAAGCGTCTGAAACAGCGATTTCTGCTAAAACCTTTCTGTTAAGGTTGATGCCTGCATTCTTAAGACCGAACATGAATTTGCTGTATGATAAGTTGTTCATACGGCAAGCAGCGTTGATACGTGCAATCCATAAAGAACGGAAATCACGTTTTTTAGCCTTTCTGCCAATGTAAGCATACTTTTGAGCCTTCATTACGGCTTCACGTGCAACTCTATATCTCTTACTTCTTCCACCGAAGTAACCCTTAGCAAGTTTTAATATTTTTCTACGCTTTTTTACAGCGTTAACAGCTCTTTTAATACGCATAATCTAACTCCTCCTTATTTGTTGTAAATAAGCGTTTGAATAGTCTTTTGTTGTGTTGCATCAACGAATGCACCGTCACAAAGATTGTTCTTTCTCTTTCTGTCTTTTTTGGTTAAAATGTGGTTCTTACCTGAGCAAGCACGTTTAATCTTGCCGGTTGCGGTAGTTCTAAATCTCTTTTTAGCCGCACTTTTGGTTTTCATTTTAGGCATAATAATATCCTCCGTTTTATATAATAAAGTTTACGCTTTTAATGGCGCTAACATCATAAAGATGTTTCTGCCTTCCATAAGCGGTTTCTTTTCCATTTGACCTTGTTCTTTAACAAGTTCAAAGAACCTATTCATAACGTCAACGCCAAGTTCGGAATGCGCCATTTGACGACCACGCATTCTTATTGAAACCTTAACCTTGTTGCCTTGAGATAAGAATTTTAAGGTTTGTTTTGCCTTTACGTTAAGGTCACCAACGTCAATGGTCATTGAAAGTTGAACTTCTTTAATTTCAACAACCTTTTGGTTCTTTTTTGCTTCCTTTGCCTTTTTGGTAAGTTCAAAAAGATATTTTCCATAATTCATAATTTTGCAAACGGGTGGGGTTGCGTTAGGTGAAATTTTAACTAAATCTAAACCCTTGTCGTCTGCTAAATTTTGCGCTTCACGTGCAGGCATAATGCCTAATTGAGCACCGTCTTCGCCGATAAGGCGCACTTCTCTGTCACGAATTTCTTCGTTGATTTGATGTTCTCTTTTAATGGGTGTATACCTCTCAATAATATTTTCCGCTACGGCGGAGTTTACCAAAAAAATCGGGTTGCCATAGAATTAGCAACCCGAAACAATACGAAATAATGTGCGCTTACACGCCTTTTTAGTATTGAGCCGAACGAACTTTTCCGTCGGCGAGAAGGGTCACTTCTTCTTTAAGCAAATACATAATACAAAATTTTATTCTTTTTGTCAAACGTTTTTTACAACTTTTTTATTTTAATTCCGAATTAAGCGCAAATCTTCTAACTGACTCTAGCGCAGAAATGCAAGATTCTAACTTATCGTATGTTTCGCCAATACAAACTACCGATTTTTGTGAGTTACGTAGTTTGTAATAGAAGTTGCCAAACTTATCTTTATCTATAACGAAGTTGCCTTCTTTTGCATACTTTTTAACGTTTTCTACAGCAGTAGTTGCAGTAGCCTTTTTAGAAACTTCTTCAGTAGCAAGCATAAGTTGACCGTTGTTTGCGTAAAGTCTTGCTAGATATCCACCGTTTTCGCCCTGTTCAATCTTCCACTTACCCTTTGCGCCTTGCAAAGCCTTGTCGGAAAGTTCAATAGGGGTATAATCGATAAATCTATGACCTTTTTCCACGCCGTCTACGATTATTGCCGTTTCAGCAATTCTCTTAACAGATTCAACTGCTGATAAACATCCGTCTTTTGTAGAATATATTTCACCAGCGCACAAAAGTTTATTATTTGCAGACTTTAACTTAAAGTAATAGTCTTTAGTCTTATCACGGTAAACTATGAACTTGCCGTTTGCAACGCCGTTTTTGATGGTGTTGATGCCGTTTCTAGCGCCTTCTGGTGAAGAATAAATTTCACTATGTAACATAACTTCGCCGTTGCTTGCCAAAAGTTTTGCTAGGTATTCGTTATCTCTTTTGATTTCAATTACCCACTTACCAACTGCCTTACGTTGTGGTTTTGTTTCTTCTTTTTTAACTTCTGGTTTTGCAGTAGCCTTTTTAGTAGAAGCCGTTTTTGGTTTGGTAGCCGTTTTCTCTACTACTTCAGGTTGTTTTTCTTCAGTTTTAACAGCCTTTTCTTGGTTTATTTGCGCTGTCAAATCGTCTTGCGCTAGTTTTGGCTCTTCAATTTGGTCTTCAGTAACAACGACCACTTCTTCACTTGGTTCAACTTGAAGTTCTTCAATAGCATTATCAATCTTTTTACTAGACTTTGACTTTTTTGCCTTTTTGATAATTACAACTAAAAGCACTATAACTAATGCTAAAAGCAAAAAGGAAACGCCAGCCAAAATTATGTATGCAATTTTTGGCTCTACGCCTATAAGGTCGCTCACGAAAGCGCCTGCTTTTTTAACTAATTGTTTAATAAATTCCATATATTTCTCCTTTTAACAAAAAGGTTATGGATACCCACAACCTAAAAGTTATTATTTATTACCGTCGTTAAAATACAAGATACCAAGAGTATTAGCGCCACAGTGACTTGCAATAGTTCCACCTGCAAAGGTTTTATAAATATTCTTAAACCCTGCGTTTTTGCAAACTGCTTCTGCTTCAGCAACCATTTCTTCAGTTGCGCTAGTGTAAGTAATAAACACTTTATCTAAGTCTGGAGTATTAAATTCTTCTAATAGTTCAGCGCCGTATTTAGCAATAACTTTGCCCATTGCCCCACGATACTTTTTATCCGAACCCATTTTACCGTTGCTAACAACGATTCTTGGACGGAAATGGAATAGGTTTGCGCCAAACCTTGCCATTGCGCTACATCTGCCACCTTTGTAAAGGTAATCAAGACGTTCAACTATAAAACTTACTTGCAACTTTTCCGTTCTTGCTTGAACCAATTCTTGAATTTTGCTTGGTTCTACGCCTTGCTCTGCAAGTTCCCTAGCGTATATAGCGCATAGAGCAATGCCGGTAGATAAACTCTTACTATCAACAACGTAAACGTTCTTAAGGTTATTTGCTGCTGAAAATGCGTGAGAACAAGAACTTGACAAGCCACTAGATAAACAAATATGAATTACTGCGTCGTAATCTTTTAGTAAACTTTCAAAATATTCGGTATATTCAAACTCATTAAGAGCCGTCGTTTTTGGCAAAGTTCCCGTTTGGTCAACGTAGTCGAAAAGTTCTTGAGTAGTAAGGTCGCCGTCTTTAAAAACCTTATCGCCAATGCTTATTTGGAAAGCCACTTGCTTTATATCATATTTTTCGAGAAGTTCTTTTGTTAAATCGGAAGTTGTTTCCGTTGAAACTGCAATTTTCATATAATCTCCTAAATAAAGTTAAAACACGCCATAACTTTACTATAATATCTTTTTTATATATTCTAACATACTATCAATAATATTTCAAATATTTTTTTTAATTTTTTAAATTTATAAACACAATAATAGTTATTTTATGCCAAACACTTGCAAAACTAGGCAAAAAAGTGCTATTATACTTATATTATTGAGTTAGGAGAACGTTATGAATAAAATTGACGGCGTTATTTGTAAAGATACCGTAGACTTTAAAGATTTTGCTAAATTCGACGGTCAAATAGTTAGTATTAAAGGGCATATTCATAGAATACGTGAAATGACGGGGTTTTCATTCGTGATTATCAGAACGGCAGACCAAACCGTTCAATGCGTATACGCACCTGAATTTTCCGATTATCGTTGGGATTCTAGCCTTTGTGAAGAAGCGTGCGTTAAGGTTACCGGAAAGGTTGTTTCTAGTAAAGACGCAAAGGGCAACGATAGATACGAACTTCAAATTCACGGTATAGATATTTTATCTTTACCCGCAGAAGGCTTGCCAATCGTTATAAATAAAAAGCAATTAGACAATATTCAACTATCCACCGTTCTAGATTTGCGCCCCGTATCAATGCGCAACCCTAAAGAACGCGCGATATTTAAGATTCAAGAAGGTATTGCAAGGGGCTTTAGAGAATACCTAATGCAAAACGGCTTTACGGAAATCCGTTCCCCAAAAATCAACTATGCAGGCGCAGAAGGTGGAACTAACGTATTTAAACTTGACTATTTTGGTAAGGAAGTTTATCTTGCGCAATCTCCACAGTTATATAAACAAGCGTTAGTTGGCGTATATCAAAGGGTATTTGAAGTTGCACCCGTATTCCGTGCAGAACATCACGACACTTCTCGCCACCTAAACGAATATACTTCAATGGACCTAGAAATGGGCTTTATCAATAGTTTTGAAGATATTATGAATATGGAAACGGGCGTTCTTAAGTATATAATGAACCTTCTTAAAACGGAATATAAGAACGAAGTTGAGTTATTGCACGCAGACATACCTGAAATTGATTCAATCCCCGTAATTAAATTTATGGACGCTAAAGAACTTTTGATTAAAAAGTTTAAGTATAATCCAACCGATATGAAAGACTTTGACCCAGCAGAAGAAGAATTGCTTGGCAAGTATGCTAAAAAGGAACTTGGAAGCGATTTCTTGTTCGTAACCCATTATCCATCAAAGAAACGTCCTTTCTACACGATGGACGACCCAAGCGACCCAGAATATACCCTATCATTCGACTTGTTGTTTAGGGGTTTGGAAATTACTTCAGGTGGTCAACGTATACACGACTATAATCAGCAAGTAGAAAAAATGGTTAAGTGTGGAATGAATCCCGAACTATTTGAAACCTATTTAATGCTTCATAAATACGGCGCTCCACCCCACGGTGGTTTAGGTATTGGTTTGGAAAGACTAACCATGCACCTACTTGGGTTTAAGAACGTGCGTGAAGCAACTATGTTCCCACGTGATATCAACAGAGTTACACCATAAAAGTAGACAAACTAAAAAAGCGAAGCACAGCTTCGCTTTTTTTATTATAATTAATCGTGCCATTATCATATTTTTAATATCTGTTCAAGCGTTTCATAATCTTTAAGTCTGTGTGGAATTTTATTTTTTACCCAATCTTTCCTTACTTTTTTATTCATATTAAAATCGCAAATTACTTTAACTATAACCAACGAAAAACCGAAAAGTATAGCAAAAATAAAAAGACCAATGTTTTTAAAGATAAGTGGTAATTCTGAACCGTAGATAATGAACTGTTCTTTTAAGAAAGAAATATTTGTTAAAACGAAAGCAACAAATAAAATCTCGGTCAAAGATAACAAAGTGCTTAAAGTTAAAGATAATATAGAGTTAATTAATTTAACTGAACTATTTGTTTTATAAAGTTGAGAATCTATAAGACGATTTAAATTTACTTTTAAGCGACGTTTCTCTTTGTTATTTAATTGCAAAAATCCCGAAGAAAGTTCTTTTTCAATGATTGATATCCCACTTATTGAATTATCGCTAAGATATTTATTAAACATTTTGTAATAACCTAAATTCCAAAGTGCTTCAAAATAGTTGGTCGAAATGCTTATTAAACCTGAAACAACCGCCAAAACCCCGATTATATTTAAGTTAATATTAAAATTATTGGGATTAGTAATAGCAAAAACTACTATTAAAAGAAAAATTAAGACCCCGGATATGCAAGTCATTACGTTTAAGACTTTTTTTTGCATAAGCTTCCCCAAAGGATAAACTGCTTTACAAGAAGAAAACGCACTTTCATATGAAGGTGTGTTTTCATCAAATGAATCTCTTGTTTGAGTATCTAATTTTTGATTATCTTCAACACTTTTATCTTGATTAAAAGCATCTATCTTTTCACTTGTTTTGAAACCACAAATAGGGCAAATACTTTGATTGAGACCTATAACGCTTTTACAATCGCTACAAATTTTGAATTCATAACCGCAATGAATACATTGTGAAAGTGTGTCGGATATACTTTTGTTACATTCGGGACATTGAATAATAGCCATTTGATTTTTCCTTTTTGTTTTTCTATCTTTATTAAACACTATAAATAATTAATATTTGAATTAATGATTACAACACCTAATGATTTTAAAATAATCTCTATCCTGTTTCAGATTCTTATACATTTTATGTTTTTCTAGAGCCTTATATCTAATGTATACATTATATAACTCGCAGGTCTATTTGTCAAGTATTTATATGATATATAATGTGAACAATATATAATGCAGGGGTTATTATGAAATTAAGAATTAAAGAAATTTTAGAGCAAAAGGGAAAAACAAAATATTGGCTTTATATTCAATTAGGGTTGAGTTACCAAAATTTTAATAGAATAGTAAACAATCAAACATCAAGTATTAAGTTTGAAAATTTGAAAGCAATTTGTGACATTTTAGAGTGCACGCCAAATGATTTATTTGAAGAATTTTATCAAAAGTAAACAAAACTAGCACGTTTAATCGTTCTGATTAAACGTGCTAGTTCTTTTTCTAATTTAAATCCATTAAAGTAAAACGATGTGCTTCGCTTTTAATTTTATAGATTTGCATTTAGAATAACAAAAGAGTTCGACAATATGCCGAACTCTTTTAGTTTGTTTATGATTAAATTCTGTTTACGCCCGTTTTAATTGCTGCTTGTTTAACTGCTTCAGCAACGGTAGGAGCCACTCTCTTATCGAATGGAGCAGGGATTACGTAATCTGCTTTTAGTTCTTCGTCAGAAACAAGGCTTGCGATTGCTTTTGCAGCGGCAATCTTCATTTCTTCGTTAATATCGGTTGCTCTGCAATCTAATGCGCCACGGAAAATTCCTGGGAATGCAAGAACGTTGTTGATTTGGTTAGGGAAGTCACTTCTGCCCGTTCCAACTACTGCTGCGCCTGCCTTAATTGCAAGGTCTGGCATAATTTCTGGAGTTGGGTTAGCCATAGGCATTACGATAGCGCCCTTTGCCATAGATGCAACCATTTCTTCGGTTAAAAGTCCTGGAGAAGAAACACCAACGAACATATCTGCGCCCTTTAATGCTTCTGCAAGGCTTCCCTTCTTGCCTAGTTTGTTAGAAAATTCTGCAATTTCTTCTTTAGAAGCGTTCATACCTTCGGTTCTACCCTTGTAGATAATGCCGTTTCTATCGCACATAACAACATCTTTAGCGCCCATAGAAATCATAAGTTTTGCAATAGCAACACCTGCTGCGCCTGCGCCACTAAATACAATGCTTATATCTTCCCATTTTTTACCAACGAATTTTAATGCGTTGATACAAGCGGCAACACATACTACTGCAGTTCCGTGTTGGTCGTCGTGGAAAATAGGAATATCTACTTCTGGGTCTTCTTTTAATCTCTTTTCGATTTCAAAGCATCTAGGAGCAGAAATGTCTTCTAGGTTAACGCCACCAAAACTACCTGCTAAAAGTTTAACGGTATTAACGATGTCGTCAACACTTTTACTTCTAACGCATAGTGGAACTGCGTCAACGTTACCGAAAGCCTTGAATAGAACGGCTTTACCTTCCATAACGGGCATACCTGCTTCAGGTCCGATATCGCCAAGACCTAAAACGGCTGTTCCGTCGGTAACAACGGCAACCATATTGCCCCTTCCTGTCAATTCAAAAGATTTGTTGTAGTCTTTTTGAATTTCCAAACAAGGTTGCGCAACACCAGGGGTATATGCTAAAGATAAATCTTCCTTGTTAGCAACGGGAACTTTTGAAACGATGCCAATTTTCCCTTTCCATTCTGCGTGTTTTTTGAGTGATTCTTTTGCGTAATCCATAATAATGCCTCCACAATATTAATGTTTAATAATATTTTTATTAATAACTGATAAATCAGTTAAATGCCTTGTATATAGTGCTAATACACTTTTCGTAATCGGAATTTTCTACACCGATTATAATGTTAAGTTCGCTAGAGCCTTGGTCAATCATTCTAAGGTTGATATTTGCTTGCGCAAGCGCGTTAAACAACTTTGCAGCCGTTCCTACCCTTCTATTCATACCGTGACCAACGGTTGCTATAAGCGAAATGTTTTCAATAACGTGAACGTAGTCTGGGCTAACGTTTTCTCTTATTTCGTTAACCACGTCACTCAACACGCCGTCTTTTAATTGGTCAGATGCAACTACGACTGAAAGGGTATCTACGCCTGATGGCAAGTGTTCAACACACAAGCCGTAATGTTCAACGACTGACAATACCTTACGGATAAAACCAACTTCTGCGTTCATCATAGACTTTTCAATAAAGATAACGGTAAAGTCCTTTTTACCAGCAATACCCGTAACGACGCTTTCACCACAAAGAAGTTCGTATTTTTCGTTTGGAACAATCATCGTGCCAGGGTCTTCCGGCTTAAAGGTGTTCTTTATATTTATCATTATTTTGCCTTTCATTACTGGGAAGATTGCTTCTGGGTGAAGAACGCTTGCGCCCATGTAAGAAAGTTCTCTTAATTCTTTATATGTTATTTGCTTAATAGCCTTTGCTTCTGGAACGATTCTTGGGTCGCAAACTAAAAAGCCACTAACGTCCGTCCAGTTTTCGTAAAGGTCTGCCTTTACGCCACGTGCTATAATTGAGCCCGTAATATCGCTTCCACCACGGCTAAAGGTTTTAATCTTTCCTTCGTAATCTTTGCCGTAAAAACCAGGTATTACTGCCTTATCAACGTTTTCTAACCTATTTCTAACCTTATCGTCGGTATAGTCTTGGTTAAGGTTGCCACGGCTATCAAACCTAATCATTTCGGAAGCGTCTATAAACTCTATGCCCAAATATTCAGACATAACCCTTGCGCTTAAGTATTCTCCCCTAGACGCAGTAAAGTCAGGGCTATTGTTTTCTATTATTTCCCTTTCCGTTTTGTCTAGTAAACTTTGAATATCTAAACCAAGCCCTAAATCTTTTACAAGTTCAGTAAATCTATCTCTTATAAGGGAAAACTTATTAGCGATAGCGCCCGTTTCTTGTAATTCTTTGTAACAAGCGTAAAGGGTGTCGGTTATTTTTATATCTTGTTTATTTCTTTTTCCTGGCGCAGAAACTACTATAAATCTTCTGCTTTCATCAGCGTTTATAATGCTTTTTACTTGCGCAAACGCTTTAGCGTCTGCCATTGAAGTTCCACCAAATTTACAAACCTTAATCATTTTATCGTCCTTTTATGTTATCTAATCTTTCTGCCTTCTAAATAGTAACGTTTTTCAATGCCTTCGCCCATAGAAAAGGTTTTTCTTGGGAAAGCGCCCTTGCTAGAAACGTATCTAAAGAGTTCGGATTTATCTAGTTTTTCAAAATAAATACCTACGCTGTTAGAGTTGGCTTTTACAAGTTTTTCTAAATTGCTTTCGCCGTGGATATAGTCTACTTCGCCACCGTTTTGTTCGATATACTCCTTAATGAATTCGTCGGTAGCCTTAATGCCTTCTGGCAAAGAGTTTTGACCGTCTTGACTAGTAAACGCATTACCGTCAAAAACCCTTATCTTGCCACAGTCAACGCAAGATAAACCACTTAAGAATTTTTGTTTATCCACACCCGTAACGTAACGGAAGATAGGCTCAAAATAAATACCTTCGTCGTAAATATTAACGAATTCTACCAAAGCAAATCTTGCTGGGTGATTTTGCTTTTCAGGGTCGGTAAGGTCTTTTTTAACGTTGTTCCAATGCGCTTTTGCAGTTGCTAAAGAGTGGTTACCGTCGCCAACGGCAAATGCGAAATTATCTTCCGTGCCGTATTTTTTAACAAGCCTTTCGCCATCTAAAAGTTTTGCAAACTTTTCCTTTATACCATCAGCGTCGCTTATATAATAACCTTCAACGTGTCCACCGTTCATATTAAGGTCAAAGTCGTAAACCTTTTTATAGTTTTGCCTATTTTGATATAGTGGCTCGGTTATTTCACGATTTTCGTCGTCAAAAAGCACCATTACGTGTGGAAATTCCACTTGCGCGTCTTTACGGATTTTTAGACGTGGTGGAATACGTTCTTCCACCGTGCCTTCAGTCGAACGAATTAGCGCAGAACTTTTTTTAGAATATTCGTATTCTTCTAGGTCAATAGCGCCTATAAGCCCTATTCTTCTTTCAACGAAAGGGGTAGAACGAATGGTTAAAATAAAACCTTCTTCTAGTTCTTCAAAAACACCCTTGTCAATATAACTAGCAATGTTTTGATTTATGACCGTAATTCTTTGGTCGGGGTTATCGTTTAGATAAACTTCAGGTAAAACCAAGTCTAAAGTAGTAGGCTTGCCTTTAACCGTGTTTGCTAGTTCTTGCCAATATTCCGGCTCGCCCGTAAATTGGTCGCAAGCAACTACTGCCCAAGAAGTCATATCCACGTTTTTTGGTAATAATATTTTAGCGCTGTTAAGTCCCGTCTTTTTCATCTTTAGTAATTCAGTTCCTTATAGATTAATAACAACTACCGTAAGCGTAGCCAAAAGCAAAGAAAGTAGGAATACGCCTAGGCCTTTCAAAAACCCGTGCGAAGATTTTTCTTGATTTTCTGGTTTGTTGGAAAAATCGTTATTCATAAAACTATCTCCTTGCGCTTTCTAATTCTTGCCAATAATACTTGCCAAGAACGTTCTTCAAAATTTCCGTATCGGCGTATCTTGTAATCTTACCTGCCCTTGCAACGGAAATAATACCTGTTTCTTCGGAAACGATAAGGGATATAACGTCAATCGTTTCGGTAACGCCTATACCTGCTCTATGTCTAGTTCCAAGGTCCTTAGGAATACTGTCTGCATTTTGCGACAATGGAAGAAAGCAACCTGCTGCAACTATCTTTGTGCCGTTAACAATCATTGCTCCGTCGTGAAGGGGTGTTTTTGGAAAGAACACGCTTTCTATTAGTTGGCTTGATATATCGCTTTCTAGTTTAACGCCACTATCTATAATTTGAGAAGGAATGTTGCCCGTTGATAAAACTATGATTGCGCCAACGTCGTTTTTAGCCATGTTTTGTAAGGCTTTAATAATTTCGCTAATGCAAAACTGTGTCTTTTCAATATCAACACGAATGCCTTCGTTCTTTTTTGCGTCGAAAAGTTTACCGTTCTTTTTCGCCCATACCAAGCGCTTAACTTCAACAGAGTAAACGCAAAGTATTATCATAATGCAAATTGCAGGGATAATTAAATAAATTTCCGTTGCGATAATACCTACTGCGTCAAGAAGGGCTATAACTGCTGCCGATAAAATCATTACTACAACGAATATGGAAACAACGTCTTTAGCGCCTTGATTTAGCAAAAATTTGATAACGAAAAAATATAAAATGGTAAAACATACCACTGCAACGCTAATTGCAATAATCATGTTAACGTCGCTAGTCAGTTTTGCCCACAAATTAACTATTTTGTCAACTATATTCATTTTTACTCCCCCTAGGCAGTTATAATAGTGAAAATATTGTGCCAAATTCTATCGTCGGCATCCACTACGCCACTCTTTATCAAATAATCGGTATCGGATAATATATCCACGGCGTTTTTTATCGACTTTTTCTTAAACGCCCCTGCCTGCGCTTTTAATTTCTTAATAACGAACTTCTCCACGCCCAACCATTTGCAAAGTTCTTCGTCAGACTTGTTACTGATTGCTACGTGCAAAAGTCTTCTAAAATAACTGTATAACGCAACCAAAATTCTTTGCATGGTTTCGCCTTTGCCTAGCATATCGTTTACCACTTGCATAGCAAGGTCAAACCTTTTTGCGCCGATATAGTCGGTCATTTTGAAAATCTTTATCTCAGTATCTTTAACGACCATATCGTCTACGTCTTGCATAGTAATTACCTTTCTATCGAAAGCGTAGGCGATAAGTTTTTCCGTTTCATTCTCCACCCTAGTCATATCGTTAAGGCAGTATTCGGAAAGGTTTTTTGCCGTTTCAAGTTCAATGGCAACGCCTTGCTGGGCGCATTTACCTTTAACGTATCTTGCAATTATGCTAGAGCCTTGCTTTACGCATTCCACCAAGGTAACGTTATCAAGTTTTTTCAAAACGTCGCAACTTTTTTGGTTGACTATAACTAAAATACTATTATCGATAGGATTGGAAAAATATTCCTTAATCCCTTTAGGAATTGAGTTTTGTTTTGGATAGTATTCCCTAATAACCGTCATTCGCCATTCGCTCATAAAAGGAAAAGCCGAAAGAGAAGAAAGTAAATCGTTTTCACTAACTTCACCGTTAAAGACGGCGTAATTAAGGTTAGGTTCTTGAACGAACTTGTTTTTTAACAAGGCAAGCCCACGTTCTCTAAAAAACGCGTCTTCCCCTTCGAATAAATATATGGGAAATTGCTTTCCGTTATCTAACTCGTTTTTAAAATCCGTATAATTCAAACCCAAACTTCCTCTTATACATTTTAGCACCTTTTAGGTCATTTTGCAACAATAAAATTTACTATTTTTAATTTTTAATTAAAGTTTAAAATATAGTTTCCGTTTGTTTCGGCATTGTCGAAAGGTAAAATGCCCTTATAGGAAAGTTTAATTTTAGAATTTGTCATAGCAAAAATTCTTTCCACGTAGTCGCTTGCAACAACCATATCGTAATTTCCACCCAAGTTCTCAAGGTTAACCTTATTTCCCATAGAAGAAAACGTAATGAGCCTTTTTTGAAGGGCGACACATTCCACGGCGTAACCGTTAAACCTAAACTCACACTTAAAGTTTTTAATAGGCAATCTTTCACCGTCTTGAAAATTAACCATTGGGATATTTCCAAAGGACTTTATTATTGCGTTTTCTTCATCGGCACGTTCTTCCCCGTAATAATAAATAGCCCTAACGTCAAAACAAACGTTTAATTTAGTGTAAAGATTTTGTAGGTTAACCCTTTCCACGCTATTTGCAACTATAAGTTTATCAATTCTCTCTATTCCGTAACCGTTCTTTATCCTTATTAGACGCGTTAAACTAGAATAATTGTTTGCGTCGTTTACTATAAGAACGTTTTCGTCGTCTATGCAAATTAGCGTTGCGCATAAATTATTGCTTCCTATCACAAAGGCTTTGTCTTGATTATTTCTATACCCCGTTAAGAAAATACACCCACATATAAAACACACGCCGAGCGAGCCTGCGATTATATATCTAGTAAGGCGTTTAACGTTGAAAAAACCACTACAAAAAACCAATGCAAGATAGTATGCTATGGCAAAAAAACCGACGGCAATTCCACCCACCATAAAAATCGAATAGTCAAAACAGTTTATAAACCAAATGATTGCCGTATAAACGTAGTTAAATAAAAATAACGTTACGTTTGAAATAGAGAAAATTCCACCTAGAATAGTTAACAAAAAGGTAAGCACGTAAATAACGCCAACAAGTGGAATAAATGCAACGTTAAACATTACTGCAACTAGAGAAACTTCGCCAAAAGAAATAAGGCTTATGGGAATACTAACTAGTTGGGCAGAAATCACCACGGCTAGACTTGAAGCCACTTTATTAGGTAAAAACCTTAACAACTTTTTAATAGGTCTTGATAATAAAATTATACCTAGCACCACGACGAAAGAAAGTTGAAAGCCGACGCAAAATAATTCGATTGGAGATATTAGCAAAACGATTATACAAGCAATAAAAAGAGAAGAAACGCCGTCGTATTTAAGCCACAGATTAAAACATAAAAGCGCAACTGCGCACATTATTGTCGCCCTTATCGAAGACGAAGAAAACCCACATACCCCAGAGTAGAAAATCAAGACTGCAGTAATTAAGACTAAACTTATCCATTTGTTAAGTTTAGTCTTTTTACAAATAAATGTTAAAACGGTTGATAAAAAACCGATATGCAAGCCTGACACGGCAAAAATATGAGCGATGCCGGCTTGTCTAAAACCCGTTATAACGTCATCTTGCATAAATTGGTCGTTGCCCGTTAAAAGAGCGTATGCCACGGAAAATTCCTTTTCGTTAAGCCCTGACTTTAGAGAGTTTTTAATAAAAAGGTTTACCCTTTGGAATATGTTTGGGCTGTTGCCTATAACCTGTATTTGGCTACCGTCTACGAACGCCGTATATTTAACATTACTGCTTATATCGTATATTGCAAGCCTATTTTCATAAACTAGTGGTTTATCACGAAGTAAAGCGTTAAAACTTACAACGTTTCCGATTTCAAAATCGTCTAAACTGCTAGCGTTTACGTAAACGCCAACTTTGTGTTTTACCCTTTTATTGCTAGCGTCTTTAAGTTTTATATTCCCTACGACTATATAAATGCCAGAATTACTTTCTGCAACCGAATCTACCCTACCTTCGACAAGATAATATTGGTTGTTTAGACTTGCATTATCAAAGGAATTTATTTGTGTATAAGTTAAAAGAGAACTAAGGGCGAAAAACACCACGAAAATAATTATAAAACAAATGCTTTTGACAATGGAACGATTCTTAAAACTAAACAAAAAATAAAAAGCCGTTAAAATTAGGCATACAGAACCACAAACAATCGTTAGCGCTCTATTTTGAATGGCAAACGAATATGCAAAGATTATTCCACTAATCACCGAAAGGGCGATAAAAAGTGGAAGCCTAAAATTAACCAACTTTTTCATAAAAGTTTCCTTTTGTAAAATTCACGAAAATTTTATTATAAATTACACAAAAAGTCAATAATAACCTTGCATAAAAACAAGGGTGTGTGGTAAAATAAATTTAAGCCTTCGTTGCTCGATAGGAATTGTTAAAAAAATCCACAATTTATATTAAAGAAGCCTAGGTAATTATTGTGGAGCGGTGCTCTTGACCATGCGTATTCCTTGGTCACAAGTAAAAGAGATGCAGAAGCAATAAGCCGGGAATTCGCCTGTTAACAAAACGGGTTATTCTTTGCTTTTCCGTCGGCTATCGCAGGTTTTTTTGAAAAATTATCCCAATCATTTGCAAAACACGATTATTTGTGCTAAAATGATTGGGATTTTTAGTATACGGCCTCATGGTCAAGCGGTTAAGACGCAGCCCTCTCAAGGCTGAATCCGGAGTTCGAGTCTCCGTGGGGCTACCAAACAGAAAAGACAGGTATAAAGCCTGTCTTTTTTGTTTGCCACACGTAGACCGAACGTAGTTCGTTCGCCTTTGACGGGCAATCTTGACGGGCATAGTTTTGCCAGAGTTCCCTATTTATAGGGTGTGGCAAATTCCCGTTGGGGCTACCAAAAAAACACAAAACTTCCGATATCGGAAGTTTACACGTCATAATAGGTTGACAAATTTCCAATAACGGAATAAATTAAATATTGAGCATACAGAAATATAAATGAATGACTTAAAAAGAAAACCATTTATTGGTTTTTATCGTCTTACTAAACCAATAGTAGGTGTTCTTTCTCTAAAATATGAGTTATAATATATGTAAAAGGAGGTCGCCTATGGATCAAATCAGAATAGGAAAATTTATTGCCGACTGTAGAAAAGAAATAAATTTAACGCAAATGCAGTTAGCAGAAAAACTAGGCATCACGGATAAAGCAATTTCAAAATGGGAAAGAGGCATAGCATTGCCCGATACTTCGATTATGCTTGAGTTATGTGATATTCTCGGCATCAATGTAAATGAATTATTAACCGGAGAAAAAATCAGCAAAGACAACAATAATCAAAAAAACGAAAAACTTTTGCTTGAAATGACAAAAGAATTGGAAACTAAAAGCAAAATAATCTGGTCTTCTATGTGGGTAATAATGCTAGTAAGCATTACGGCACTAATCGCTGGTCTTTTTATCGCTGGGTTCTTGATACCTGAAGGAGTATGGCAACTTGTTGCTATTATCGGTCTTTGCATTCTATTTTTGATACCGTGTTTTTATGCGTTAAAACTTGAAGTCAGCGTAGGCACTTACAAGTGTAGAAATTGTGGTCATGAGTTCGTGCCTACATATAAACAGGTGCTTAATGCAATGCACATGGGCACAACTAGATACTTGAAATGTCCAGAATGTAGCAAACGGACTTGGTGCAAAAAAGTGGTAAAAAAGTAAAAAATATCCATCGGTAACCGATGGATAATTTTATTTATGGTTTATTCTTCGTCTAATTCTTCGCAAGAATTTTCTTTAAGGCTAATTGCCTTTTCTATAAGGGTTAAAAGGTCTTGCTTGCCTGCGCCGTTTTGAGCAGAAGTTGCAGTAACGTCGCCAATACCCACACGTAGACTTGCAGAAATTTCTTGCAAGCGTGGTTTTATCTTTGTTTTAGGCAGTTTATCTGACTTTGTTGCCACCAAAACGAACGGAATATTATAATGATAAAGATAATTTATCATCATTTTATCGTCGGCAGTTGGTTCGTGGCGAATATCCACCAAAGAAATTAAAAGTTTTATTTTTTGCGTTTGCAAAAAGTCTTCAAGGAGCGCCCCCCACTTTTTCTTTTCTTCTTTGCTAACCTTTGCATAGCCGTATCCTGGAAGGTCGGCAAGCACGAAACTGCCAAAATCAAAGTAGTTAATAAGGCGTGTTCTACCGGGGGTAACCGAAGTTTTTGCCAATTTTTTTTGGTTGGCAAGCATATTAATTAGTGAACTTTTGCCCACGTTAGACTTGCCTGCCACGGCAATTATCGGTTTATCCGTTTTATAATAGTTTTTACTGTTTGCAACGCTAGTAATAAAAGTTGCGTTATTTATCTTCATAGTTATCCTTAAAAGTTTATTGCATTTTCAAACACTTGTTTTATGTTATCCACTTCAATAAACTTAATATCTTTTTTAACGTCTTCGGGTATTTCACTTAAATCCTTTAGGTTTGCCTTCGGAATAATAACCGTTTTAATGCCTTGCCTATATGCTGCAAGGGCTTTTTCTTTTAACCCACCAATAGCAAGAACTTTACCACGCAAGGTAATTTCCCCCGTCATTGCAACGCTCTTTTTAACGCTTTTGCCAATGAATGCAGAAAGTATAGCCGTTGCCATAGTGATACCTGCGCTTGGTCCGTCTTTACGGGTTGCGCCTTCGGGAACGTGAATGTGAATATCTGTGTTTTCAAACCTTGAATCGTCTATTCCAAAGTTTTCTGCGTTTGCACGAATATAACTTATTGCTGCTCTAGCAGATTCTTTCATAACGTCGCCAAGTTTACCCGTAAGCAAAATTTCGCCCTTGCCACGCATTAAACTTACTTCGATAGTGAGCGTTACCCCACCGACGCTAGTCCAAGCAAGCCCCGTGCAAGCGCCTACTTCGTCTTGTTCTAAAACTGTATCTTTAAGGTGTTTTTTAACGCCTAGATAGTTAAACACGTCGTCTTTTTTAACGGTAGTCTTTCTAGCAGAAGGGTTTTCGGCAACCTTGGTTGCAATTTTACGAATTACGCTTCCTATTTCACGCTCTAGGTTTCTAACGCCTGCTTCCATAGTGTAGCATTCGATAATCTCCTTAATAGCGTCGTCGGTAATTTGCGCTTTGCCTTTGGTTAAACCGTTTTGCTTTAACTGTTTTGGTATTAAATATTGTTTTGCAATTTGAAGTTTTTCTTCCCCAGTATACCCCGTGAGTTCAATAACTTCCATTCTGTCAAGAAGTGGATACGGAATGGTATCTAGTGAGTTTGCCGTAGTTATAAACATAACTTTGGATAGGTCGAAAGGAACTTCTAGATATCTATCCCTAAAGGTTGCGTTTTGTTCTGGGTCTAAAACTTCAAGTAAAGCGCTTGCTGGGTCGCCGTGAATATCCGAAGATAGTTTATCGATTTCGTCAAGCAAGAATACGGGGTTGTTGCTTCCTGCCGTTTTAAGCCCGTTTATAATTCTACCCGGCATTGCTCCAACGTAGGTTTTTCTATGCCCACGAATTTCTGCTTCGTCCTTTACCCCACCAAGGCTCATTCTTATAAACTTTCTATTAAGCGCGCGCGCAATAGAAGTTGCAACCGAAGTTTTACCAACCCCCGGAGGGCCAACGAAACACAAGATTGGTCCTTTTATCTGTTTGGTTAAATGCAATACTGCAAGGTATTCAACTATTCTTTGTTTAACCTTTTCCAAACCAAAGTGGTCGGAATCTAAAACTTGTTTTGCCTTCGCTAGGTCTTCGTTATCTTTAGTGCTTACCGTAAAAGGCAATTCCTTTATCCAATCAAGATAGTTAAGAATTATAGAGTAATCGGGAGAAGACGGATTGATTTTATCAAGCCTAGCAATCTCTTTCATCATTTTATCTTCAATATCTTTAGGAAGATTTTTTTCTTTTATTTGTTTGGTAAGTTCTTCACGTTCGTCAGCGCTATCGCCAAGTTCTTCGTGAATAGCCTTTAGTTGTTCTCTTAAATAAAATTCCTTTTGGCTTTTATCAATGCTTTCACGCACCTTTGTAGAAATCTTCTTTTCTATTTTTGCAATGTCTAATTCCTTTTTGAAAAGTTCTTCAAAAAGGGCAAGTCTTTTTAAGGTATAGTCTTCTTCTAGCACCTTATAAACGTCCATTTCCTTAAAGTTAACGATAGATAGGGCGTTATCGATAAAAATATCAGGCTTATCCACTTCGGAAATAGAAGTAATCATTTCTTTGGTAATACGTTTATCGTATAGCGAATACTCCAAAAAGGCGTTTTTTGCCACTCTAAAATACGCTTCTAATTCCGTTTCAGAAGCCGTTTCAATATAAGGCGATTCCTTAATTTCTGCTAAGAAGAAGTTTTGGGTTTGCTTAAAAGAAACGATTTTACCACGGCAAATGGCTTCGGCGTTGACCTTCATATTACCACTTGGAACTTTTATAACTTGTTTAATTTTAGCAATAACACCCACCGTGCAAATATCCTTTTGCTTGGGCGCGTCAATAAAAGCGTTCTTTTGCGCTGAAATAAATACTAGCGACCCCGTTTGCGACGCCGATTGAATGGCTTGCACGCTCATAGGTCTGCCTACGTCAAAATTTAAAAAGTTTTTTGGGAATAATACTCTACCCCTTAACGCAATTAGGGGCAATACTAAGTTTTCTTTTAAAGTCTCTACTTTGTTCTCTTCCATTTTTTACCTTCGTATATTATTATTTGAATTATTTTATCTTATATTTGCGTTTATATGCAATATTTTTCTAGCAAAAATTTTATAGGTTTTTGGTCGAATGGTGGCGCTATCTCTTTAGCAAGGGCTTTAAGTTCTTCTTTTCCGTCGCCAACGGCAACGCCGTGCCACTCACCGTTAACAAGTGGAATATCGTTAGTGCTATCGCCAACTGCTATTATTCTATCCATCGGAATAGAGAAGTAATCTGCTAAAAACCTAACGGCGTTGCCCTTGTCAAACACAGGGTTTATGGCTTCTAAAAGCATAGAAGCACCACTATTAAAGGACAAATGCTTTCCACCGAATTTTTCGTTCATTTCCCTTTGCATTTTTAATATTAGTTTGGGCTCTCCAAGCCAACCTAGTTTGTTTGGGCTACCCTTTTTAAGTATCAATTCTTCAAGGTCTGCTTTGCCGTATTCTAATTCCACACGGCTTGCGTAAAACTCATATAAAGAAAAGTCTTTTTGGTTTTTATCCACGTAAAAAAGTTCTTTATAATACGCCATGGGTTGTAGTTCTTTTGGCATAATGCGTAGCGCTTCTAACGCATACTGCATTTCAAGACCGTGATTGTATAAAACCTTATCGGTTGAAAGATCCACGGCAAGCGCGCCTTGTAAACACACACAAAGCCCGTCAAGACCTTGCGCCGTCAATATCTTTTTTATTGAACGGTATTCTCTGCCAGAGCAAACTACGAACTTTCCACCCCTTTTTTGGTATTCTTTAATTGAAGCCAAGGTTTCAGCGTCTATATCGTTGGCTGGCGCATTGCCTAAAGTTCCGTCGTAATCGCTTATAAATAAATCAAATTTCACTATCTTAATCCTTCTTCAGTAAGTTTTTGTGCGATAAGTTCGGCTTGCTTTTCGCCAATGCCGTCCACTTGCATTAATTGTTCTTTGGTGGCAGAAGCAATTCCACTAACGTCTTTAAATCTATCTAGCAACGCCCTAATCTTTATCTTACCAAGCCCTTTTACACCGTCTAATACCGACGATAGCGCCCTTTTACCACGTAAAGAACGATGATAGGTTATGGCAAACCTATGCGCTTCGTCACGAATACGTTGCAATAGTTTTAAACAGTATTCCCTTTTAGATAAAACCACGGGTTCACGGCTAAAGAGTGTAAAAATTTCTTCTTCTCGTTCGGCTAGAGAAATCAAATCTATATCCGTAATATTAAACTCGTCAAAAACTTCTTTAACGCTAGAGAGTTGCCCCTTTCCACCGTCTATAATTATAAGGTCGGGCTTGGGGAATTTTTGCGCGTCGGAAGTCAATCGTTCTAATCTACGGCGCATCATTTCTTGATGAGATTTGAAATCGTCTGCCCCTTCCACCGTTTTAATCTTAAACCTACGGTAACTGTCCTTATCCGGTTCGCCGTTTACAAAGACCACCATACTACCAACCTTATCCACGCCACTAATATTAGAAATATCGTAACATTCCATTCTTTGTGGAAAGTTTTTAAGCCCCAACTTTTCTTGCAAGGACTTGCAAGCAGAAATTGTCATATCGTCTTTATGCTTGATTTTATCTATATTAGTTTCAAGATGTTCTAAAGCGTTAACCCCTGCCATATCGGCAAGTTGACGTCTTACACCCTGCTTTGCGTGGGTAAAGATAGGGGATTTATTAAAGTTGGACTTAAAATATTCGGTTATAAGGTCAGAAGAAAGAATTTGCTCTGCCGAAATAATCTCGTCTGGAATTTCCACGTTTTGGGTGTAATATCTTAAAACGAATTCGTTTAGCGCTTCCCCACCGTCTAGCGCGCCACTTTCAAAAGCGAAGTTCTTGCCACCGACCATTCTGCCGTTACGTATAATCAATAGATTGATTGCTGAATAAATGCCGTTAGAAGCGTATGCAACGACGTCTGCATTAATAAACTTATTAAGCGCCGTTATTCGCTTATGGGTGAGTTTATCCAAACTATTAAGCGTTTCTTTATACTTTAGCGCAAGTTCAAATTCTTCGTTTAGGCTTGCGCTATTCATTTTGTCTTTTAGAAGGTTTTGCGCCCTTTCCACGTCGCCCGACAAAAAGGCAACGGCGTCTAAAACCATTTGGTTATATTCTTGTTTAGAAATAAAGTTAGCGCAAGGCGCTAAGCATTTTTTTATGTGATAGTTAAGGCAAGGTTTTATAGGCTTTTGTGGATTTAAAACCTTATCGCAAGGTCTAACACCAAAGGCAAGGTTTAAGGTTTCTAAAATAGAGTTTACGTTTATTCCACCCATAAAAGGCCCGAAATACTTTGCCCCGTCCTTTTTGATTTTTCTGGTAACGGTAAAAGTGGGATAGTCCTTTTTTAAATCTATCCTAATATACGGGTAGGTTTTATCGTCTTTTAGAAGAATGTTATATCTTGGCTTATGCTTTTTTATTAGATTATTTTCTAGCGATAGCGCATCTATTTCGGTTGGAACTATTATGTAATAAAAGTCAACGATATTGCTAACCATTGCCATTACTTTTTGCGTTTTAACCGAATTAAAAAAGTATTGCCTAACCCTATTTTTTAAGTTTTTGGCTTTGCCAACGTAAATTATAACCCCGTCTTTATCAAGCATAACGTAAACGCCGGGGGATTCTGGCAAGTGCTTTAATTTTTCGCTTAAATTTTCCACTCTTACATTATAACCTATTTGTTTTGTAATTACAAGCAGTTAATACCCTAAAAATTCCACACCTTTAAGTAATACTTCGTTAAGAGTTTCGTTTCTTAAGGAATAGAAAACCACTTTGCCCTGTCTTTTGGTGGTTACTGCGTTAAGATTTTTAAGTAGACGAAGTTGATGGGACACGGTAGTTTGATTAAGTTTAAGCAAATTAGACAAATCGCTTACGCACATTTCCGATATTGCAAGCGCAGATATCATTCTTAATCTAGTATAGTCGGAAAAAATCGAAAAGAAACAAACTAAATCGTCTAAAATTTCCCCTTCGGGGACAAAGTCTTTTATTAGCCCTTGAGTTTTTCTGTCAAGTAAAATTTCCATAGTAATTACCTCCTTTTAACGATTGCTCATATATATAATTTTACATGGTAATTTTTGAAAGACTTGACGCATATAATACAAAAATAGCGTATTTTGCCAATTAAAGGAGGTAGGTTATGAATTCAAGCAACCTTGCGTTAATAGCTCTTTTGTTTTTACTTGTGAATAACAACACTATTTCTACCACTCAACTGCTTTTACTTTTAGCATTGTTATCCACAACTTTAGGGTGTTGTTGTAACAATTCTAACACTTGATATACAATGGTAAAATACTAAAAAGACAGCCAAAAAAGGCTGTCTTTTTTTACATTAAAATACTTATAAATACCGTTTTGCCGTCTTTTTTGCCTTCTATGTAGTAGCCGTAGTCGGT
This sequence comes from Christensenellaceae bacterium, assembly GCA_045591355.1. Lineage (GTDB taxonomy): Bacteria > Bacillota > Clostridia > Christensenellales > Borkfalkiaceae > UBA1259. The sequence continues at coordinate 69,018 of JAZNSS010000029.1, forward strand.
TTTCTTTTTATAAACGTCTATGCTATCGCCGTAAAAGGTTTGCGAAAGAAAATAAATTTCAAATTCGTCAAGTTTTATATTATCAAATTCTTCGGGAGCAAAAGTGTTAAGCGCCATTCTAACGTATGCAATATTGTTGGTGTGTTGATTAGAGTCTATATCCACGAACAAGACCTTATGCGAATAACAAAAATCTTCCTTTTCCGTTTGCTCTTTCTTTTTGGAAAATTCTCCAGCGCCACTACCTTCTAGCCTATGTTGTAAATCAAAGGGGTAACAAATACTGTTCGTTCTGCGAATAGCGTTGGTTTGTATATCCAAAGTGCACCACTCGCTAGTTGCTACGGCGCAAACGCCTTTTTCGTTAGAAACGGTGTAATCACGATTAAAACGTAAGGTGGAAACGGTGGTCGGCCAGGTTTCAATTTCTATTTGGTCGTAAACGTGTGGCAAGGAGTTGATTTTAAGTTTATACTTACTAACAACCCAATATGCGTTACACTTTTTGGCAGTAGTGTCGCCGTCAATTCCCATTTCCTTAGAATGAAAAGCCGTTATTTTTTGAATTTCCGAAACCAAAGCGTCAAGACGCATTACGTTTTTATGGTCGATTTCAGAATAATTTACGCTATGCTTTATTTTTAGAAAGTTATTCATTTGCTCTCCCTTAATGCAGTTGACTAATTCTAGCATAAAAAACGCATATTGTAAAGAAAAAAAGCAAAAAAATTCCGTTACCCAAAGGATAACGGAATTTAAGTTTTAAGTTAAAATTACTTAATTTCGCTGAAGTATTTGATGGTTCTAACCATTTGGCTGGTGTAAGAGTTTTCGTTGTCATACCAAGAAACAACTTGAACTTGAGTTTTGCCGTCTGCCATTGGGATAACCATGGTTTGGGTAGCATCAAATAAAGAACCGAATCTCATACCGATAACGTCTGAAGAAACGATTTCGTCGGTGTTGTAACCGAATGATTCGTTAGCAGCAGCCTTCATAGCAGCATTGATTTCGTCTTTGGTAACAGCCTTGTCTACAACTGCAACTAAAATGGTGGTTGAACCGGTAGCAGTTGGAACACGTTGAGCAGAACCGATTAGTTTGCCGTTAAGTTCAGGAATAACTAAGCCGATTGCCTTAGCAGCGCCGGTGCTGTTTGGAACGATGTTCATAGCGCCTGCTCTTGAACGTCTCTTATCACCCTTTCTTTGTGGACCGTCAAGAATCATTTGGTCACCGGTGTAAGCGTGAACGGTGGTCATGATACCTGCTTCGATAGGAGCAAGGTCGTTAAGTGCCTTAGCCATAGGAGCAAGACAGTTAGTTGTGCAAGATGCAGCAGAGATGATTAGATCATCTTTGGTTAAGCTCTTGTGGTTTACGTTGTAAACGATGGTTGGAAGGTCGTTACCTGCTGGAGCAGAAATAACAACTTTTTTAGCACCTGCTTGAATGTGTGCTTGTGCCTTTTCTTTGCTGGTGTAGAAACCCGTGCATTCTAATACAACGTCAACGTCGTATTTAGCCCAAGGACAATCTGCAGCGTTCTTTTCAGCAGAGATTTTGATTTCCTTACCGTCAACGATAATAGAATCTTCGGTAGATGCTACGGTGTGACCTGCAGCAACGTAGTTACCTTGCATTGTGTCATACTTTAATAAATGAGCAAGCATTTCAGGACTTGTTAAGTCGTTGATAGCAACAACTTCATATCCTTCAGCGCCGAACATTTGACGGAAAGCAAGACGACCAATACGGCCAAAACCGTTAATTGCAACTTTTGTTACTTTTGACATTTTTATGTCCTCCAAAAATTTGTTTTATTTTTTTATTTCCAATACATTTTATAATATATTTTTGCAATAGTCAAACAATTTTACCATTTATTTTAAATTTTCGGGGTTCAAACATTGCAAGTCGGAAGGAATAAATCTACCGTCCTTTCTAATAAGTTCGCCGTCGATATAAATTTCGCCCCCACCGTATTCAGGAGTTTGAATATAAACCAAGTCCCAATGAATTGCAGATTGATTTCCGTTATCACAATCGTCATAGCAACTGCCGGGGGTAAAATGGATAGAGCCCGATATCTTTTCGTCGAAAAGAATATCCCCCATAGGCTTGGTTATATAAGGGTTTACCCCAAAAGCAAATTCGCCAACGTATCTTGCGCCTTCGTCGGTATCGAAAATTGCGTTAAGTTTTACGTTATCGTTGCCCGTCGCTTTAATTATTTTACCGTCTTTGAAGGTTAAGCAAACGTTCTCAAACTTAAAGCCGTTCTCTACTGACGGAGTATTGTAAGTTATTACACCGTTTACGCTATCCTTTACGGGCGCAGTATAAATTTCACCGTCGGGAATATTACATCTGCCCGAACACTTTTTACTGCCAATACCTTTAATAGAAAAACTTAAATCGGTGCCAACGCCAAGAATACGAACTTTATCAGCCTTATCAAGCCTTATTTTTAGCGCATCCATAGCCTTGTCCATTTTAGAATAATCAAGGTTGCAAACCTTAAAATAAAAGTCTTCAAAAGCATCGGTGCTCATACCTGCTTGGCTAGCCATACCTTGGTTAGGATAACGCAAAACCACCCACTTGGTCTTTTTAACACGAATTTCGTGATGAACGGGGTGAGTGTAATAAAGGCTTTCTGCGTTCATTTTGTCTTCGGGAACGTCGGATAATTCGTTGCAATTTTCACCACCACGAACACCGATATACGCGTCCATTTCAGCCATTCTTGCGCTGTCGTATTTAGCGCGTAGTTTTGCTTGTTCTTCGCTCTGTCCTAAAAGAAGTTGTCTAGTAACACGGTTATCGTAAATTTCCACGAAAGGCATAGCGCCCACGCTATATGCTTCTTTTACAAGAGCGTTAACTAGCATATAATCAATGCCCTTGGCTTCGATTAAAACTTTTTCGCCCTTTTTTAGTTGACAAGAATAGTTTATAAGCCCTTTGGCAAGTTGTTCAATTCTTAAATCTTGCATAAGTTACCCCTTTAAGGTTAATTTTTAAATACATTATAGACTTTTTTTATAAAAATATAAAGTATTTTAACTAGAATTGCAAAAATATTTGCCATTTATAAAAAAACTGTGTATAATAAGAAGCGTTGAAAATTTTTTATAAAATAAAGTTTAATTTTGGAGGAATACAAAATGGCATTAGTAAACACCAAAAAAATGTTTGAACAAGCCGCTAAAAACGGTTATGCAATCGGCGCGTTCAACGTAAACAACATGGAAATCGTTCAAGGTATTACCGAAGCATGCAAAGAAGAAAACGCTCCTGTAATTTTACAAGTTAGTAAGGGCGCAAGAGCATACGCTAACCACACCTACCTTGTTAAACTAGTTGAAGCAGCAGTTGCAGAATGTCCTGAAATTCCAATCGCACTTCACTTAGACCACGGTCCAGACTTTGAAACTTGTAAAGCATGTATCGACGGTGGCTTCACTTCAGTTATGATTGACGGTTCTCACCTTTCTTTTGAAGAAAACGTTGCTCTTACCAAAAAGGTTGTTGAATACGCACACGCACACAACCCATACGTTACCGTTGAAGGCGAATTAGGAACTTTAGCAGGTATTGAAGACGACGTTAAGGTAGAAGCAGGTCACGAATCTTACACCAGACCAGAAGAAGTTATCGAATTCGTTGAAAGAACGGGTGTAGATAGCCTTGCAATCGCTATCGGAACTTCACACGGCGCATACAAGTTCACCCCAGAACAATGCACCAGAAACGCTGACGGCGTTCTAGTTCCCCCTCCACTACGTTTTGATATACTAAAGGCAGTTGCTGAAAAACTTGGCGACTTCCCAATCGTTTTACACGGCTCATCTTCAGTTCCACAAGAATACGTTAAAATGGTTAACGAATTCGGTGGAAAAATGCCAAACGCTATCGGCGTTCCAGAAGAACAATTAAGAGAAGCGGCAAAACTTTCAGTTTGCAAAATCAACATCGACTCTGACCTTCGTTTAGCAATGACCGGAACTATCAGAAAGTTCTATGCTGAACACCCAGACAAGTTCGACCCAAGAGAATACTTAAAGCCAGCACGTGCAAACATTAAAGAAATCGTTAGACATAAGTTAATTAACGTTTTAGGTTGCGCAGGCAAAGCAGACGAATGCAAATAATTAAAAATTTTAATTAAAAACATTTTAACCCACCTATTTTAGGTGGGTTTTTTGTTTGTATATGGATTTATCCCTTGCAAAGCAAGGTGCGTTTTTTCCGTCATACTGAGCATAGTCGAAGTATCCCCTTTATAAAAAGCAAAAGAGATTCTTCCACTCCTTTCAGTCGGTCAGAATGACTAGGGATTGTTTCTTTTTTATCAGTAAAAAATAAAATAACCTTAATTAAATTCCTTTGAAATTTCATACCCCATAGCAAAGCCCTTTTTTAATGCAAATAAATATGTATTTTCTTGACTAATAAGTGCTTCTTCGCCCAAAACTATTTCAAACGCACGGAATTTTTCTTTTTGTTCTTTGTTCAAACTATTCCAAAATTCATCATGAATTCTCATTGACTCTGCCTTATTAATCCTTTTATCACGTTCAGTTTTAATAGTTTTTTCTAATTTCTCTAAATCTTCATTAAAACCTTGCAAAAATAAATCTTTCATAAACACTCCTAAAAATAAAATTTAATTAGTTCTCTTTTCTATTATACAATAATAAAAAATCAAATGCTTGACAGTTCATGAAATATGAACAACTTTTTTTAAAAGAAAATTTTTAGAAAAATCACAAAAATTAATATCCAACACCTTGCTAAAGCAAGGGGCGTTTGTAGGGGTGTGGGGAGAATCGCAACTCCCCACGCCTTTTTGTTTCTTTTTCAGCAGTGAAAAAGAAAAACCAACTTAATATCCTTGCTAAATAATATCACAAATTATACACGATAACTACACAGAGATTCTTCGACTTCGCTCAGAATGACGACACTTGCCCAAAATATACAAACCGACAAAATACTTTTATTACCTTGCAAAGCAAGGGGCGTTTCAAGGGGTGTGGGGGAAATCGCAATTCCCCACGCCTTTTTGTTTCTTTTTCAGCAATGAAAAAGAAAATAATGACTAAACATGCTTTTTTACTTCTTTTTCAATATTGAAAAAGAAAAACGACTTTTAATATTGACTTTGACATATTTTTTTGTTATAGTCTTTTTAGCCTATAATTTAGGAGCGTGTAACAATGAATATTTCTGACATCGACAGTAATTTTAAGCAAAATTGTTTAGCAAATTGCCCTTACGATATAGAGTGGCACGACGTTTGTAGCGACAACTTCGCTATGCACGGCATTTTCTATTCTAAAAAGGACGACGGGTTTTTAAGACTACCAAAAGATATAGCGCAAGGTATTAGCGAAAACGTTGGTTTTCTAAGCGAACACACGGCAGGTGGAAGGCTTAGAATTCGCACCGACTCCCCCGTAATAGCCTATCAAGTTACACTTAAATACGTAGGGCTAATGGTTCATATGCCACTAACGGGTCAAATGGGTTTCGGTTTTTATACGGACAACAAATTTGAAGGCTCTTTTACCCCCACTTACGACCAAGTTAACGATAGAACGGGTGACGTTATTTACACGTGTAATTTTCACCATACAATATACCCGAAGAAAAAGGGTGAATTTTATGATTACGACTTGTATTTTCCACTATACAACCCTGTAACGGCACTTACCATAGGCTTTCCAAAAGGTAGCAAATTCGAAAAACCAAGAGAATACAAACACAAAACACCTATTCTCTACTACGGTTCATCAATAACCCAAGGGGGTTGCGCAGGTCACCCCGGAAACGAATATCAAGGTCACCTATCACGTGAACTTGATACAGATTATATTAACCTAGGTTTTTCAGGTAGCGCAAAGGGTGAACCGGCAATGTGTGATTATATAACTTCCCTACCACATTCGATATTCGTTATGGACTATGACCATAACGCCCCTAACGCACAACACTTGCAAGATACCCATTATGCGTTTTATAAAAGGTATAGAGAAAAGTGTAAAGACACGCCTATAATTTTTGCAACCAGACCTGACTGCTGGTATAGAAAGGAAGAAAAACAACGTGTTGCTATTATTAAAAACACTTACAAAAAAGCGTTGGAAGACGGGGATAAAAACGTTTATTTCATTCAAGGTAAGAACTTTTTTGGCAAAGATAAATTCTCTTGCACTATAGATTCTTGCCACCCTAACGATTTAGGTTTTTATAAAATGGCTAAAACCTTTTATCCAATACTTAAAAAATTATTAGACGAAAAGGAAAACTAAAATGGGAATTGAACAAATTGACAAAAATTTTAAGCCAAGTGGCGTTTCTTCAAACGACCTAGTTTGGCAAAACTGTAAAAATAAACCTTTTGACGTGCGTGGGGTTTTCTATTCGGAAAAGGACAAAGCGTATATGCGCTTCCCCGTAGAAGAAGCCGAAAAAATCGGTCTAGGATATATGGTTTATGCAGACTGTTCTGCAGGTGGAAGAATTCGTTTCGTTACCAACTCCCCTAAAATTGCAATTAAAGTTACGGCAAGGGTTGCCGAAGGGGTTGTTTCGTCATCTGCAACGCTTACCAACCTTTACGGAATTTCCGTTTATAACGGCAAAAAGTTTATGGGCAAAATCGCACCCGAACTAAACACCGTTTTATCTGCAATCGGCGATACTCCTATGACCTATTTTGCTGGCGCAGATTCTGCTTATACTAGAATGCAAGACTTCCGTGACGGAAAATACAAAGTGGAATATGCAGGCGAACTCAACTTTGAAAAGCACACCGACCTTAAGCCCCCATATCTTATTACCCTTTGCCTTCCACTTTACGGTGGGGTGAGAGACGTTTTAGTTGGGGTAAAGGACGGTTGCACTATTTTTGAGCCACCAAAATATAAACACGATAACTATATTTGTTTTTACGGCTCTAGCGTAACCCACGGGGGTTGCGCAACAAGACCGGGCTGTGACTACGTTAACTTGCTTTCACAAATGCTTGATAGCGACGTTTATAATATAGGGCTTACAGGCTCTGCTAAGGGTGGCAAAGATGCAGAAGAATATCTTGCTAAACTTAACCCTTCAATATATTTTATTGATTACGACCACAACTCCCCTAGCGTAGAACATTATTCTCAAACACACTACCCTTTATATAAGGCTATAAGAACGGCACGTCCTACCACACCTATCGTTTTTGCAACAAGAGTTGGCGCAGACTATTACCTTGACGATTACCAGCAAAGAATAGAAGTGGTTAAAGAAACCGTGCGCAAAGCAAAAGAAGACGGCGATAATAACGTTTATTTTATAGACGGCTCTAAAATCTTTCCATTCACAACGGGTGGAGATTGCACGATAGACGGTTGCCACCCTAACGACCTAGGCTTTAAACTTATGGCAGACGCTTTCTACCCCGTCCTAAAAGAAATTTTGGAAAAGTAAAACTTAGGAGAATTTTTATGAAAAGAAACTTGCTACTTAAAATTTTAACTTGTATGCTTTTGGTGTGCGCTATTGCATCTTGTTTAACGGCTTGTGGCGATAAAGAGAATTCTCAAAAAATAAAGTATTGCTTAAATAATGACGGAAAAAGTTATGCAGTTGCAGGCGTGGAACAGTGCTTGAACACGGAAATAGAAATACCAACCGAGTATTTAGGTAAGCCTGTAACTGCAATACAAAGTAGCGCTTTTAAAAATAATTCCACCATAACATCTATTTATATCCCAAACAGCGTAACAAGTATAGGTAACTATGCATTCGAAAATTGCACATCACTAACAAGCATAACAATCGGAGAAAATATATCAAATATAGGTGCAAATGCGTTCTTTAATTGTTATAGACTAGTAGAGGTTATTAATAAATCCATGCATATAACTGTAGAAAAAGGTGGAACAAGTAATGGACATGTTGGTGAATATGCTTTAGCCGTTTATAACAGTAATGATACCTTTAACGGAACAAAACTTTCTAACGATGATGGATACATAATATATGCTGACGACACAGAAAATATTTTAGTTGGATATAATGGAACTGCAAATGATTTGACTCTACCAGCTTATATTACTAATATCAACAATTATGCGATGTGTGGTTACACTTCATTAACAAATATAGCAATCGGAAATAACGTAACAAGTATAGGTCTCGGTGCGTTTTATGGTTGCAATTCTTTAACAAGCATAACTATTCCGTTTGTGGGAGAACATAAAAATGCAACTTATAATTCGCATTTTGGATATATTTTTGGAGCAAATACCGCAACTTTTAACTATAACCATGTTCCCGAATCTTTAAAAACAGTAATAATAACTGGTGGTTCAAGCATTGCCTCTTCTGCGTTTTCCGACTGCAACTCACTAACAAGTATAGTTATCAGTGATAGTATAACTACCATAGGTAATTTTGCATTCAGTCAATGTGATTCACTATTAAGCATAACAATCCCAAACAGTGTAACAAATTTGGGGCTATCTGCGTTCTATAACTGTCTTTCACTAGAAAGAGTAGTTATTGGTGACGGAGTGATTAATATAGATTCTTCTACGTTTTCAAATTGTTACTCGCTAAAAAGTGTAGTAATAGGTAACAGTGTAGATAGTATAGGTCTTTTTGCTTTCAGTAGATGTGGCTCATTAACAGATATAACATACAATGGAACGATTGACGAATGGAATGCTATAGAAAAAGTTTATGATTGGAATACAAACATTCCTGCAACCGAAATAGTTTGTTCCGACGGCGTAGTAGATATTTAATAACAACTAAAAATCCAAAAACACTCTCTTAAAAAGGGAGTGTTTTTCTTTTTTATTATATTTGACAAAACTTTCGAATAAACATATTTATATCAATCTTTAGGAGACAAAATGAGAAAGTTTTTTCAAACGGTTGCGCTAGTTTCCGTGTTTTCTATAAGCGAAAAAATTCTTGGCTTTTTATATCGTATTTATCTTTCCCACTCTATTGGCGCTGAAGGTATAGGTCTATACTCTATTGCCCTTTCGGTTTTTGGGCTTTTGTATACTCTTTGTTCGTCGGGTGTTCCCGTAACCGTTTCTAGGCTTATGATGAAATACAAGGCAGAAAACAAGCCCAGAAAAGTTTCTCACATAATATCTTCTGGAATATTTTTAACCCTATTAACAACCATACCCGTTTGCGCTATATTTTATATTTTTGGCAACAAGTTTACCTTTTTATTTGCCGACAGCCGTGCCGTAAAAATATTTTTAGTAATGTTGCCGGGGCTTGTGTTTACAAGCGTATATTCGGTATTGCGTGGGGTTTTTTGGGGCAATAAAGACTTTTTGCCATACAGCATTATTGAACTTTTAGAAGAAATATGTATGATTGTGGTAGGAATTATTTTAATTAGTTTTTCCACAACCGTTTATCAAGGCGCTTACCGTGCAGGGGTTAGCGTGCTAATATCATACCTACTTTCCTTTACCCTTGCCGTTATAGTTTTCTTTTTCAGAAAGAATAAACTAGCAAATCCTATCCCCGAACTTAAACCACTTTTTAAGTCGGCAACGCCCATTACGGCTATGCGAACGGCTAGTTCGTTTGCAATGTCGCTAGTATCCATAATTTTACCGTTTAGGTTAATGGCAAGTGGAATTACGCAATCGGACAGTATGCGTTTATTCGGCGCTACTATGGGGCAAGCGTTTCCTATAATATCTATTCCAACAACCCTTATCGGCTCTTTTACCTTGGTGCTAATCCCAGAAATTTCCGAAAACTTTTACTCTAAACGACACTTTTACCTAAAGCGAGACGTGGAAAAGGCAATAAAATTCACCACGGCTTTAACCTTAATTTTTATACCCGTCTTTTTTGTATGTGGCGAAGAAATAGGCATGGTTGTTTTTGGCGAATATCAATGTGGAGTTTACGTTACGGCATCTAGTTTTCTAATGCTTTTTATGAGTTTATCTAGCGTGTCTACTTCTATGCTCAACTCTATGGGAAAGGAAACCAAAACCCTATTTTACTTTGTGTTAGGTGGCGTTCTAATGCTCCTTTCCATTTGGTTTTTGCCACCCGTTATAGGAATATATTCTTTAATCGTAGGGTTTGGCTTTGCCTACGGGTTGACTGCCTTTTTCAATCTTAAACTACTAAACAAAAACTGCCCCGAAAAACCAAAGTATAAAACATTTTTAGTAAGGGCAATTTTAACAACTTTGCCGTCCATATTTTTTGGGCTTATGTTAGAAAAACTACTTCTTCCCGTAACGGGAACGGCTTTAACGCTAATATTATGCGCCCTACTTATCGTAGTGTTTAACTGTTTAATGTTTTTCGGGTTTGGAATTTTAACCTTCAAATCGGCAAAAGCAAACCTTAAAAAGATTTTTTGCAAAAAGAAAACGGCTTAATTAAAAGCCGTTTTGTTTTTTTAGTAGTTTTGTTATCTTATCGAATAACGGAACTGCCACGAATAGCAACGCATAGTTTACAAGGCTGTTCCAAATTTGACCTTGAACAAACATTCTTGTAACTAAATACGCCCAGAAAGGAACTTTTCTTGTGTTATAAATAATCCAAAAAGCCGTTGTGTTTATCGCTATGGTGCATAACAAAAAAGTAGCAACACAAACAAGCGCAACCTTAACGTATTTAGCGCCCTTAAACTTAAAAATAGGCGCATTCATAATAAGACCTGCAAAGGTAGCCGTAAGCCCCATACTTAAGCCAATCCACGGCATATACATAAACCCACCAGAGTTATACAAAAAGCCGACTAAGTCGCCTAAAAACGCAGCCATAAATCCGAAAACAGGACCAAGTAGCACGCCCGTAAAGGCTGAAAAGAATATCGTTAACGAGAACTGCGTATCTGCAAGTTTGAATTCAAAAAACATATTGCATATAACGCAAAGGGCGCTCATAACGGCAATGTAAGCAATTCTTTTAGTAGTAGACGCTTGGCAAAGAAGGTCTGATAAAAGCCACCTTTTAATACTTTTAGACATAAAAAAATCTCCCAAAAATAATTTTAGAGAGACCGATAAAATTTTTGCGCAAACTAGAAAACACGCCTATCTTTTGCACGTAAAAATAATAGCGGACGCGTAAAGATACCGCAGGCTAACGCCTTTCGTTTGCAAACGACATCCCATTTTGCAACACTTGACGCATCTTTACTACTCTATGGTTATATAATAACACCTAACTAATTTTAAGTCAACTTAATTGAATAAATTTTCGCCATTCTTACCATACTCTTTTTATGGCATTGATATTTATAAGAACGCTTATCATATTTTTAGTATTAGTAATAGTGGTAAGGCTAATGGGCAAACGCCAAATAGGTGAAATGCAACCTTTTGAGTTTATAGTAACACTAATAATCGCAGACCTTGCTTGCGTGCCTATGGCAGACGTTTCCATACCGTTAATTTATGGAATAGTTGCTCTACTTACCTTATTTTTACTTCATCAACTATTAACCCTAATAGAACAATGTGGTGGATTTTTCAAAAAGGTCATTTCTGGAAAGCCAAGTGTGGTTATAAATAAAAACGGGGTTGACGTTGTGGAACTTAAACGCAACAATATGGGTATTGACGACCTTATTGAATCCATGCGTTCGGCAGGTTACTTTGCCCTTGACCAACTAGATTACGCAATTTTTGAATCAAACGGCAAACTTTCGGCAATGGAAAAGCCCAACTGCACGCCACCATCTTCTATGCCCGTGCTTATTATTGACGACGGAAAGATTTCGCAAACCAACTGCAAACTTATTTCTAAAAGCAAAAACGACGTGGTTGAGTTCTTAAAAGGCATTGGGCAACCCCTTAAAAAAACCGAAGTTATGACGGTTGACGGAAACGGCAAAGCCTACCTTAAAAGCAAAAAGGAAAAATACAAAATAGTCCACTTTCCTTTGGGGGAAGGTGTTAAATGGTAAAATCGATTATCACTACCGTTTGCGTTGCAATCCTTTTGCTAGTAGGGGCAATTTTAGAGAGCAACTTTGTTAATAAACAATTTACCGACTTTCATCAAAGCCTAACCGTAGTCTACGACAAAGTAGACGAACACGTTGCCACCCCTGACGACGTTTACGCCGTTCAAAAAAATTGGCTGGAAAAGAAAAAATCACTCCATACCATTATTCCCCACACGGAAATTAAGGAAGTTGATTTATGGATAGCCGAAGCCGTTACCTTGGTCAGAGACAAAGAGTGGGAAGACGCAATCTCTAAAATAGAAGTGCTTATAGAACTATCCGAACAAATTCCCAAAACTTTTACCTTGTCATTATCTAATATTTTATAGCAAAATTACTATTGACAATAACCGTTTATAATGTTAAAATTCTTAGTAGAATTTTATTTTGGAGAATGATTATGAAAGGTTTTGTAAACGTAAAAGCATACGTAGAAGATAAAGGCATCGTTTGGACTAATATAGGTATCGAAAACGGCAAAATTGCTTACGTCGGAAACGACGCAAGCAAAATAACCGAAGCAATACCTTTTAACGGCGACGTAACCCTAGTCCCAGGATTTATTGACGAACATATTCACGGCGCAATGGGCGCAGACGCTATGGACGGAACGGTGGAAGCGCTATCAACGATAGCAAAAGCCGTTGCAAGCGAAGGAACTACCGGCTTTTTAGCAACCACTATGACGCAAAGCCCTGAAAATATTTCTAAAGCAATGAACGCCGTTAAGGAATATACTTTGGCTAACCCTAGCGAAGGCGCAAAGGTGTTAGGTATTCACCTAGAAGGTCCGTTCATTTCAGTTAAACATATCGGCGCGCAACCGCTTGAATACGTTGCAACACCAAGTATCGAAGTATTTGACGACTATAACGCAAAGAGTGGCAACGCCATTAAAATAGTTAGCCTTGCACCAGAAGTTGAAGGCGCTGACGAACTTATTAAACATATGACGGCAAAAGGAATCGTAGCAAGCGCAGGCCATACAGACGCAGGCTATAAAGATATTGAAAAGGCAATAGAAAGTGGACTTTCCAACGTAACGCATACGTATAACGCACAAAAAGGCTTGCACCATAGAGACGTTGGCGTGGTTGGTAGTGGAATGTTGTTCGATAGTCTTAACTGCGAAGCAATATGCGACCTAGTTCACCTATCTGCCCCAGCAATTAAACTATTAATAAAGAATAAACCACACGATAAGTTCACACTTATTACCGACAGTATGCGTGCTAAACACCTACCCGACGGCTTGAGCGAACTTGGTGGTCAAGAAGTTATAGTTAAAGACGGCGAAGCAAGACTTAGAAACGGCGCTTTAGCAGGCAGTATCTTAAAAATGAACGTTGCAATTAAAAACCTAGTGGAAAAATTAGACGTATCGTTTACCGACGCAGTTGACTTTGCAACCATAAACCCTGCAAAGAACCTTAAAATAGACGATAAAGTTGGTTCAATAAAGGTTGGTAAGAATGCAGACGTTACCTTACTTGATAAAGACTTCAACGTAATGCTAACGATAAGAGACGGCAACGTGATTTATAGTAAGTAATAATCAAATATAACAAACAAAAAAGCACCTTTTGTAAGGTGCTTTTTTCTTTAATTAATATCTTGAAATTTTCATTGTGAAACTCGAATATATTGGTCTAACCCTTATCTTATACGTTGTGTATGCATCTAAGGACACTATATATGCATTATCATAATTATATTGTGAATAATAAGAATTTGATATTGAATAACCATATTTGTCAACGACACGAATACCACTTTCAGTATTATTTAAATATATAATATAATCACCATAACTAGTTGGAGTAAAATATACGTATGTATAATCTTCGCCTGAATCACTAAAATTGCTTATTTCATCAACATATATTGTATAAGGATTATATTCTGTTCCTACGTTAGGCGTATAGTAATGGTTACCAACCCTTCTTGGGATTGCAAATATGCAACCCAGAACAATAAATAGTGTTGTTACACATGCCGTAATTATTAATAAAATCACGCCTAGTTTATCTAATATAGGCTTTTTTACGCTTTCACTAGTTTGAACTTGATTCGTCTGTGGAACTTGATTTATTTGCGTCATAATTCAATTCTCCTTCTTTTATTTCTATTTCTTGATTTTTGAACTTATCATGCTTAAATGCTGCAAGACAACCAAAGATTGTATTTACTGCTGCCAAGCAGAAGAATCCTACTGCTAAGTTGAATGCAAGAATGAAGGTTGACAATACGGCAGAGATAATAAGCATGGTAATGAATACGGTTTTGAAAGTGTTCTTTTTAGCCTTAATTTCTGGGACGATATCGTCTTTCTTCTTTAGTTCGTCGTCAGTCTTTTGAAGTTCTTGTTTTAGATTGATAGTGTGGTCAAGTTCTTCAGTCTTCATTCTACCTTGTTTAATCAAATAACGTTTGAGCGCAAGGTCTTTTTCATACTCTGTCAATGCTGGCGTAGAATTTGGATATTTATCTTCTACTGCAAGTTTTTGCTCATAGATTTCCAACGACTTTTTAGCAAACTCTGAATCTGCTTCTATATCTGCTCTGCGTTGACGAATTTGGAAAGCCAAATCTTCAATTTTCTTTTGCAAATCGTCTGGAATTGCTATCTTTTTAATAACAAAGTTGCATACTTCTATGCCATAAGCCTTAAATACGTCGTTTAACTCTTTCTTGAAATCCTTTTCAATTTCTTGCAAATTAGCACATAAAGCGTAAAAACTAACCTTTTGCTTGTTTATGTAAGCATTAAAGAATGTTTTGAACATAGTAACTATTGTTTCGTCAAACATTCCAATTATCTTGTTTTCGCCAAGTTCTTTAACGTCGGTGTCAAGTTTATTGATTAATGTTACGGCATTGTTTAACTTTAGTGATGCTTTTATGCTTACCCTAACAGAGATTGGAATTTGAAAATCACTATCAAAATAATAGAATTGGTCATCTTGTGGAGTTGTATGAGAATAGTTAAATACTATTTTTTCATCTAAACTGCCAACGATAGAAAAGCCTTGTTGTTTGTTTTCGCCGTGATAGTCCCTTCTTCTCTTTTCAATGTCCTTTTTTAATCTGTGCTTTAAGAACATTTGGGCTAGAGTATCGGTATATTGCGATTTCTCTAAATAAATGAAAAGTTCTTTGTTTTCATTTATAGCAAAATTTAGAAAATGTTCTGAGTTTGACGCTTTTACTTTAGTTAAAATGGCAGGACGAGTTTGAAGCGCTTGCAAAAATGCCGTTCTTTGATTTAATTTTGCAAGATTCAAATCGTTTACGTCAACCTGTTCTAGTATTAGGTCTTGAACTAATACTTCTGTGGATAGTTTGTCAATGTTCATTTGAATTTTTCTCCTATTTAAATTAAGTAGTTGCTACACTTTTCGCAAAGTGCCGTATACTTTGGGTTAGCATGCCCACATACGTCGCATACAATTTTTTCCGTCTCTTTGTTTGGCATTACTTTTACAACTTGCACAACGTTTTCTTCATTTGATTCAGTTGCTTGATTGCCAACGGCATTGCCTGTTTGAACCTTCATATTTCTCCTTTTTAGAATATAAGATTTTCTATATATAATCACTTTACACCACTTTATGATGTATTGTCAAATATTTTACATCACTTTGTGGTAAATTAATAATATGGAAATCGCAAAGATTGTGGGTAGAAACCTTAAACAGGCACGTAAAGACTGTGGGCTTACTCAAAAAGAAGTTGCAAAAAAAATGATTATGACACAACAACAATATAGTCGTTTCGAAAACGGTGTGTTTGAATTAAACTACAGCCAGATTTTATCTCTTTGCAAACTATTTGATATCACACCTGACGATTTATTTACAATTTAATAAGGCTCGCTATTAAGCGAGCCTTCTTTTTTCAAAAATTATTTTTCTATTTCGTTTGGGCTGGAATGTTTAGAAAATTCACATCCACAATAGTTTTGCCTATATAAGCCGTATTCTCTTGATAGTTCTATCGAACGCAAGTATCCACCCTTTTTCTTAAAGTCAGACGGTAAAAATTTTACCCCTATCTTTTGCGACAAAGCACCACCTATTTCGTTTAAGCGTTGCGCGTCTTTTAGTGGGCTAATGGTTAAGGTTGTGGTTATATACTCGTATCCATTTTGCTTTGCGAACTCCGTCGCCTTTTTCAAGCGAAGCGCATAGCAAACCGAACACCTTTTTCCACCTTCTTTTTCTTCTTCTAGCCACTTAACGACAGAATAGAATTCCTTTGAGTTATAATCTTCTACGATACAATCTACCCCAAAATCGTCGCAAAATCTTTGAAGTTCACGGGCACGTTTATGATATTCTTCTACCCCGTCGATATTTGGATTGTAAAAATAAACGGTAAGCGCAAAATAGTCTTTTAATCGTTCAATGCAAGCCGAAGCACAAGGCGCGCAACAAGCGTGCAACAAAAGAGTTGGTTTTGCCCCTTGTTTTTTTATTTCTTGTAAAGTTTTTTCCATCAAGCGATTATAGTTTTCCATTATATTTCCTTTTTAGTAACACTTCCGTCAACGTTAGTAAGTTTATAAGCCTTTCCACCCGACGTAATACTTTTACTAAACTTACCGTTAACAAACTCGATTGCGCCGTCGTTTTCAATGGCGTAAGCCCATTCGATATTGTTCTTTACCATATTTTTAGTAAAGTCGGCTTCCCTTTCGTTAAAGTGTGGGCAAGCCGTTCCATCAAGTATGCCAAGCCCTTTCTTTAGGGTGTATTCCGAACTCTCCCCACGCATTATTTGGTAGTCGGTATACATATCCTTAAACCAACATATAGCGCCGGCCGAAAGCCCACAGATAATCTTGCCTTGCTCGTAAGCCTTGATAAGCATTTTATCTAGGCCTACTTCATGCCATTTTTCTAGCATATACACGGTATCGCCACCACCGACATAAATGCAGTCTGCATTATCGATTTTGCCTTGAATTTTTTGCATATCCATTTCGCCGTAAACGATAAGCGCCACTTCTGCCTTAATATCAAAAACCGAAGTATAAGTCTTTCTAAAACTATTAAAATAAGGCATACTATCGTGCGAAGCCGTGCCGATAAACAATGCGTTTGCACGTTTTTCTCCTGCATGCGCTTTTGCAAGATTTGCTATATACCTATCAATCTCTAGAGTGGTTTTATTTTTAATTTCACCACCACCGATTGCAATAATTATTTTATCCATAGTTCCCCTAAAAAAAGGTTAGACAGCAGTCTAACCTTCAATTATCTTTTTGGCATTTAGTATAAAAACTGCGTCAGCGTAATTTATGCCGTATTTACTTTTAACGTATTTATATGCTTTTTGCATATAATTTTCTCTATTAGAATGGATATCGCTTGCAACAAAGTCCACAAGACCTGCTTTTAAAAACCTTTTAACACGCTTTTTATCCGTTCTAAAATCATTGCAAAACAATGCGCTAGCGTTAACTTGGATAAGCCCACCAAGTTCTTTTATTTCCAACACGTCTTGCTCGGTTATGTAAGGAAACCTTTCCACGTGCGCCACGATAGGAATATATCCTATACGTGTAAGTTCATATACGGCTTCGGTAATTTCACATTCCACGTAGTCGGGTTCAAGTAATATATACTTGCTACCGTTTAAGGTTAAATGCTCGCCGTTCTGAAGTTTTTCTTTTATATGCTTATTGATAAAAATTTCTTGCCCAAGATATAGGTTTACCTTAATGCCGTTTTCCGTAACGATTTTAACAAACTCGTCAAAACTATTTTTAAGACTTTCTGCCGTTTCGTTATAATGCGCACGGCAATGTGGGGTTAAAATAACGTCGGTAACACCCTGCAAAACACTTTCCTTTAGCATTTGCAAGGATTTTTCAATCATTGCGCTACCATCGTCAACAAAGGGTAGAACGTGGGTATGAATATCTATCAAAAGTCCCACTCCCCTTAACCGTAGTAATAGTAACTATAATCCCTCTCTTTTCTGTTATACATAGATATAACCGTTCCAAGAAGTTTTGCGTTGTTCTTTTTTAATTCCTTAATGGCTTCAACAACTTGCGTTTTCGTGGTAGAAGCGTATGCAACAAGGAATATAACGCCGTCGGTTACTTTAGAAATATGAATATAATCGGAAACGTGTAAAACAGGCGCGCAGTCAACGATAACGTAATCGTATTGTTCCCTTAAATACGCCATAAGTTCTTTAAACTTTTCAGAAACAAGCACAAGCGACGAATTGTAAATTTCAGCGCCCCTTGTAATAACGTCAACGTTCTTATATTCGCTATGTTTAATGATATCGTCTCTACCGAGTTCACCAAGGAAGTATTCGGCAAGACCGTTATCCTTACTGATTTCAAAAACCCTATGAACTCTTGGACGACGGAAGTCTAGGTCTATAACGCAAACCTTTTTATCGGTAAGCCCTAAACTTACGGCAAGGTTACAAGCGATTGTGGTTTTGCCTTCCTTTGCAGAAGCCGATTCCACTTGAATAACCTTGGTTTTGCCGTCGGCGTTCATATAGAGCAAATTATCCTTTAGACGGTTATAACCTTCTAAGCCTTTGGTTTTACCACCGTCGGCAACGATAATTCTGCTTTGCTCTGTTCTTTTCTTTTTCTTTTTAAATAATCCCATAATACCCCTAACCCCTATCTGAGTTATTATTAAATAATTATACAATAAAAACTTTATAAAATCAATAGGAATTTTACTTTTTTAGGTTAAATTACCAATTTCTAATACAAAACCCTATTATACGCCGTATTTAGACATTATTTTAAGCAAGGAAGAAAGTCCGTCGTTTATTTTGTTTTTAAGGTCGGGGAATTCTTCGCCAAGTTCTGCCCGTTCAATGGTTATTTGCAGTTCGTTTACTTGTTTTTTATCCGACGGTGTTAACGGAAAGTAATTAAGCCGTTCAATAACGTTTTTCACGTGCGTAAAGTCGGGGGTATCTGGGGACGACGGTTTTTCTACTTGCGTTACTGTCTTTAATATTTGTTTTGCAACGTTGTTTTTGGGGAGATTGTTCACGCAATCAACGTCGTCTTTTTTATAAGTTATGCTATCTTCTTGTTGAGAAAAGGCATTGTCAAAATCCATTTTGCTATTTTTTACTTGTTGATCTATGTATCTAGCAAGTTCTAACTGCTCCTTGCTAGCCTTTTTTTGTTTTTTAGTTACTATAAAGGTAAACGGAAACAAGGTTATACCTGCGCCAAACGTGATAATCACGAACCCTATTTGCCCGTATATTACTTCGTAGCCTAAATGCAATAAGCATACGCCCAACCAAAAGGGGATAAAAAATAACCTTTTTTTATTTGAGTATTCCACCTTAAACAGACTTACTAGAAAACTGACTAATACATATAAAAGCATTAGCCCGACTGCAAAGGTAGTTAATATTAGCGAAGATAGGTCGTTAAAAAAATTTTCCAATAAAAAACAAAGCTTTTCCACAAATTTTACCTCTAAAAAATAATAAAAGATAAAAGTATAAGAAAAGCCGTTTTATTTGTCGTTTTTTAACTATTTTTAACCCTTTTACAAGTTTACAACTTCGCCCGTAAAAAGATTAACTAGGGTTAATTTATTAACCTTAATACCCGTAGCCCCCGTAAAGGCTTTGGCGTAAATATTGAGTTGAATACTATACTTTTGCTTTAGGCTATCCATGGTCATTGACGAATATTTATAGTCTATAATTTCTGCCCCGTCGTCGCTAACGGCAATAAGGTCGATAGCGCCTTGAATAACCACCTTTTCGCTAGAAGTAACAGGGGAAATTTCGCTTGCGTCTACTGCCGAAATAAAGGTTTTTTCTCTATATAGCGTTTTATTATCCAGCCCAGCAAAAACACCTTGGTCAAACACCTTTTGTATTCTTTCTATATTAATCTTTTTAACTTGTTCGTCGGTTAATATACCCTTATTCACAAGCGCAGATACCTGCTCTTTAAGGTTAACTTCTTTTGCAAAGTCAATCTTTTCCATAATTTTGTGGGCTATTAAACCACGCTCTATATCAGTAGTTTCTTCGTCCACTACGAAATGTGGCTTAAAACTTTGCTCGTTAAACTTACTAAGTTCTTTGGTAACGCTCGATTTTAACGGCAAGGTTATATCGTCTTTATACGGGTATTGATAGTCAAAATTAGCCTTAATATTTTGTAGCGTTTGTTGGTCGGGGCTACCAAAAGCCACTAGGCCAACTTGTTTTGCCATATCTATTACGCCTAGTTCGTCTGCGTTATGTATGGTAATAGGAATATCGTTTGGCAGACAATCGCTAAAAGATTTAGCGTCTAAAAACACGTCTGCGCTAGGCGTAATTTCCCCTTCTATAGTTAGATGCAAAGAATAGGTTGCCCTTGTAGTTGCAACGTAAAAAAGTCTAAGTTCTTCGTTAACGCCGTTTTCGTGCGCCTTGTTTTTTATTATTCCACGAAGAATAGTTTCCTTTGTAGTCCTTGTATCCTTATCAAAATATTTCGTAGCGAATAGATAATCTCTATCGAAAAAGCAAACGTCACGCCCCGTTTCTTCGTGCATTTTCTTTTCCAAACCACAAACTATAACCACGGGGAATTCCAAACCTTTGGAAGCGTGCATAGTCATAACTTTTACGGTGTTTTCGTCAGCGATTTCAGTAAGCCCAAACGCCTTTTCGTTTTCTTCCACAAGCGATAAAACTTGCGCAACGGTTCGTTCTTTTCCGTTTGAGGAACATTCCGATAAGAACTTTCTTACTCTATTGACCTTTTGTTCCCCCAAACGCATAGCGTAAAGTTCGGCAAAATAATCGCAATCGTTTATGAGTTTTTCCAAAATCTTTTGCGCGCCAAGGAAGGGGGCAAGCAATCTAATTTCCCCAAAATATGCGTTAAATTTTTTTAGTTTTTCCGAAAGGAGTGTTTGGGCGTTGTTGATATAAAAATTATAAGCGTCGAAAAAACCACCCCTTACACGCTTGCCGTTTTCATCACGACAATTTTCGTCGTAAAAGATTGCTATCTCTGCAAGGTCTTCTTCAGAAAGTTTGACTATGGGGCTTTTTAGGGTAACTGCAAGTGGAATATCCCCACTAAAACTATCTATTAGTTTTAGCACGTTTATAAGCGTTTGAATTTCCGGCGTAGAACAAATGCTTTGTTGAACTTCGGAAACGACGGGAATGCCGTGTCTAACTAAACCGTTAACCAACTTTGCAACGTAAGGCGTTTCCTTACCACGGGTTAAAATACAGATATCTCCGTAAGTTATCCGTTTATAATCCTTGTCTTTAACGCTATAATATTTTTTATTTAATTCTTGGCCTATGATTTTACTAACAAGCGCAGAAATTTTAGCGCAGTCTTTGGTTTGGTCGTCTTTAAGGTCTTGTAATATATCGTAAACCTTTGGGGCTTGCTCGGTTTTTTCTTGCTTATCGTAAACCAAACTATGAACTTCTGCCCTACCAACGGCGTCTTTAATAAATCCACCACCCGATTTTAGTTGGCAAGAAGTATAATCCATTCCGTATTTTTCCTTGGTCATAGAATAATTAAATATTTTATTAACCATATTTATAACTGCGTCTGCCGAACGGAAATTATAGTTAAGTTCAAGCGTTCCTTGACCTTGCTCTTTCATCGTTTGGTATTTGTTTGCAAAAAAGTCTGAACGGCAACCACGGAAACCATATATGCTTTGCTTTAGGTCGCCAACCATAAAGGTATTATCACGCCCCATCAAGTTCATTATGCTATCTTGAACGCCGTTTACGTCTTGATATTCGTCTATAAAAATATATTCGTATTGGGTTTTGATGGCTTGCCTTGCGTTCTCGTCACGCAAAACTTTAAGGGCATAATGCTCTAAATCGTTAAAGTCTAAAAGGTTTTCTTCAAATTTTTCCTTCGTGTATTCTGCTGAAAATTCTTTTAGTATAGAAACTATGCCTTCGGCGTCTTCCCTTAACTCGCTAAAAATATCCCTATCCGTATCGTAATCGTTAAGGGGGGCAATAAAACTTGCTATTTCCTTCTTTAAGGTTTTAAACGTTTCGTGAAACTGTTCTTTATACGCCTTTAGGCTTTCGTCAATTTTCTTACCGTAGGAAAAGGTAATAGGTAGTTTTTGGAAGTTTTTAATACCATAAGCGTCGGCACTTTTCATTTCTTGTAGCAAACCTAGGTATTGATTACAAAACTTTTCGCCGTCTATACCCAATCTTTTAGCGTTTGCAAGCGCGTTTTCTGCACAAATTATATGCCTATCAAGTTTATAATTAAAATATTTTTTATACTCTTTAAGGGCGTTTATAAAGCCTTGCTCTGTGTAGTTTGCTAGGCAATCCTCTGCGCTCTTTAAGGGGTCGGCTTCGCCGGAAACTTTTTCGTATAGGGTTGAAATTATATTTCTCAAAGGCTGGTCTTGGCGCTTGTATAAAAACTTATCAACTAAAGTTAAAAACCATTCTTCCCCACTTGAGTAAAGAGACTTAAAAACCTTGTTTAACGTTTGAGTTTTTAATACTGCCGATTGATTTGCGTCCATTATGCCAAAATCGGGGGAAACGCCTGCCACGAAGAAGTATCTTCTAACTAGTCTGCCACAGAAAGAGTGAATAGTAGTAATGTCTGAAAGGTCTACTTGACTTATCACGGGCGCTAGGGCAAGATTACCCTTTGCAACTTCCTTGCGAAGGGCTTTTTTAAGTTTTTCCTTCATTTCGGAAGCGGCTGCTTCGGTAAAGGTTACGGCTAAAATATTGTTTAGTTTTGCCTTGCCTTCTTTGATAGGCCTAATCAACCTTTCTATCATAACGAAGGTCTTACCACTACCTGCCGATGCCGAAATTAAAAGGTCGCCGTTTTGGTGGTTAATAGCGTCAAGTTGTTCTTGCTTTAAGGTTATTTCTGCCATTAGTCCACCTCCTTTACGGCTTGAATAATTTTATCTTCGTTAACGTTTCCAACCGTTCTGCCGTTTTCTTCTTCCCTACCACAAAGAGCGATAAACGGACAAGAGCCACAACTATTTTCGTATGGGGAAGCCACGATAACGCCGTCTGCCATTTGGCTTACTGCGTTTTCGCTAACTAGGGTTGCGTATTTAATAAAGGCGTCTATATCGTCTTTAGAAGAAGCGCCCTTCATAAGCCCGTTTTTATCGATAGATACGGGTATTACTTTACTTTTTTGCGTTTGAGTAATTTCGCCGTCTTGCTTGATGATAAGTTCCATATCGTTAAGGGTTCTTCCCACGGCTAAAGGCTTATCCGTTTGACTTTCCGACTTATATGCGTTGCTTGTTGGAAAATAATACATTCCTGCAACCTTTTTATCGTTCACGGCTTTTGCGTATAGATATAGTTGAAGTTTTTGCCCAGAATATAACGTTTTAAGGTCGGCGTCGTAAGAGCCGGTTTTATAGTCGATAATTCTACAATAATCGCCGTAAGTGTCTACTCTATCGATTACCCCCGTCAACTTAACTCTACCGTCTAATAGAGAAATTGGTGGATAATACTTTTTGCCTTCTCGCCTAATACCAAAACCTACTTCTATATTTTGTTTGTCGGTGGAAAATTGCGAATTAGTGTTATAAATATAGTTTTTATAACAGAAAGCCTTGCACTCTTTTATTGCGTTAAAGATGGACGCTTTTGCGCTTTCGTCTTCCAAAAAACGCTTGTATTCGTCTCTAGAAATCACGCTTTCTGCTATGATTTCTACAAGAGCGTCTGACGACTCCTTATCCGTAACGGTGGAAATTTTAGATATATATTCAGACAAAACTTCGTGAATCAATAAACCGAAAGAAAGACTATCAACACGTTCACCGTCGTCGCTTTCTTTTAACTTTAATCCACGTGATAAAAATACCTTGTAAGGGCATCTATAATATTCTTCTATTGCCGTTGGTGAAGTAACTTGACTTACCACAACGTCTTTACTACGTTCAAGTTGAATTTTTTGCGAACGCTGACAAAGATTAGCAAGCCTTGAAAGGTCTTTACTATCCTTAAAAAGTTGATAGTATGCTTGAGCGTTGTCTTCTGAAGATTCTGAAAGAACTTCCCCTTCAAAAATTTTACTGCAACTTTTGGCAAACTCTACCTTGGCTTGTCTTTCGGTAAAGTATTGCTCTGATGGTTGAAATTCAACGCAATCAAACATTTGGGTTATATCGTTAAAGACTTCTCCCCTTACGTTCTTGCTTCCGTTTTTAGCCGTTAACGGATAAGAAAGGAAAAGTTTATGGGTAAAAGCCGTTATTCCAAGCGCAACCGTTTCTCTTTCACGCTTGTTAATTACTTGAATTTTTGGCTCAACGTATACCTTTAGTTTTTCTAGAGCGTCGATATCGTAATCGGCAAGTAGCGCCACGTCGTCTTTACAATTAGGAACGCCTACGGTAAGCCCCGACGCAAAAAGATAGCGTGCAGGATATAGACTTGCTTCCTTAAATCCACCCACGAAAACTGCGTCGTTAAACTGTGGAATTATAGAAAGTTCAAGAGTAGAAATACCACTTATAAACACGTTTTTAAACTCGGTATAAGAAAGTTCAACCCCTTTTAAGATACTAGTCATCTCCAACAAAATGTTGCAAACTGCGTCAAATATTTGCTCGTTAATGGCAGATTCTTCCATTTGGTTTAGGGAAGCAAGCATTTGGGTTATATTCTCTAGATTTTGCTTTGCTTTTACACTATCTAGCATACCGATTGGGTCGAATTTATTAAATAGCGAACATATAAACTTTCGATAGTTTTCAAACTGCTCTAATTCCCCTTCTATGTTTGAAGGGAATTTTAACGGTTTTGCAAACGACGAATAGAAACAATTATACCTTTTAAGATAACTAATAAAACGGTCGCTAAAATCTTTATCCACGCCCAAAACGGGATTCTTTATAAAATCACAAAGCGTTTTTTTATTAAAACCTTTTCTGAAAAGGTCAACGTAATCTATAATCAATAAAATCAACGGGTGATTATGTGGCTTTATTTTTTGGTCTATAAAGTAAGGGATTTCTAATAAATCAAAACATTGCTTTATACTATCCCTATACAAGTCGAAATCGGGCAAAATTACCCCTGCTTGTTTATAGCGAATTTGACCGTCTATAACGCTTTTCTTTATAGTGGTGGCAATCGCCATACATTCTTCAAAAACGTCTTTCGCTACAAATGAATGAATACGTTCGGTTGGTTGATGCTCAAGGTTGGATAGTGGACTAAAAATATTTTGCACGATTAACTTTCCGTCTTTATTCCAAGCGCTTTCAACCCTGCTTTCTTCTAAAACTACGTTCATTTCTTTGCAAAGGCTTCTAAACATACTAGAAGTTTCGTTGAGATATGCAAAGGAATTTTCCCCTTCGACTAGTATTGCAGTAACCGATTTTGCTTTGGAAATTAGCATTTCTATTGCCGATTTCGTTTGTCGTGTAAAAGAAGAAAAGCCGATTAAATACACGTCGCTTTTAGCAATTTCTTCAGCATTTTCTAAAAGAGACGGCAAATAAGAAAGCATTGAACTTTGGTCTTCAAGCCCACTATTTTTTAGATAGTTTTCGTATTCTTGATAGATACTAGCAACGTCTTGTAGTTTATCGTGAAGCACCCCTTCCGTTTGCGCGCAAGCGTCAATTAGTTGGCTAGGGGTAATCTTTGCGCTTTTTAATTGAATTATAAGGTTATACAACGTGGGCGCAAGATTAGTTTTGCTACTTTTGAAACAGTTAAGTGAAAGCGATGAAATAACTTTTTTTACAACCATTGACGAACCTTCCCTTGTAAGAACGTTATCAAGGGGGTGTTTACTACGTAGATAATTACCAAACGAATAAACGTCGGTATTAAAACTTCCGTTAAAGCGCGCGCAAATAGCACGCTCTGCCATTAAGGAAATTTTTTCTTCGCAAAAAACAAGGTTCTTATTTTGCAAAGAATTAACCGACGGAGCAAGGCATTCGTTTAATATTTTGAATACGTTGTAATATGAATCTGTGGTTATAAGTTTAATCATATTTTTATTTTAACATATTAAAGTGACAATTTTAAGCATATTTGAAAATTTATTTGGGTTTTTACTATATTTTTTTATAATAATTTTACAATTTAAGTTATTTGTGTTATGATATAACCATTAAAGCACAGACGGAGCAATAAATGAAAAAGTTTTTATATCTTATTTTAACTTTCATTATAGCCACGGCTTCACTTTTAGGTGGTTGTGGTTGTAATTCCGATTTGCCGTTAGAGTTTAAAGATTATTTTTACGGCGACTTAAAGGTTACTCCACCAACGGGATACATCGAAACTTGTGAATATTCGGTTAACTACAAAAACGGTTTTGAAGGAGAATTTACTAAAAACCCTGCCGTTACCGATAAAATGTTAAAGATGGAAATTTCTGGAAAGTATACCACCAAACTTACCGTTCAAGGCCTAATGGATGCGCAAACTCCGATACTTGGTAAAAACGTAAACTCCGAACTTAAAAATTCCTTCAAGAACGTAAACTTATACAAGTATGAAACGGAATTAGTTCTAGATAAGGTTGAATACCTAGTAAACGGAACTTCTGCAGATATCGACCCTTACGACGTTTTAGTTAAAGATGAATGGGCAAAAGCAAGATACGGTGAACAAGCAGTAACAAACGGCATTGATTATATATATACGGTAACCTATTTCGCCCCCGGTCCACAATCGTTTACACCGATATATACCGAACAAATTTCTTCATTTACGAACGTAATGATTAGCGAAAATTCCATTGATATCGGTAGACGTAACAGTAAAAACTATATAGAATATAACACCAATAATTATACGGTAAATACTGAATATTCTGGTGGCGACGTAACACTTACGGGCAACAAAAGGGTTAATTACACGTCAAGCACGGCAATAGATAATACACAACTTTTATTCGTTATAAGAAATATGAACCTATCGGCTGGTTCTTCAAGTATGATTCCCGTTGCATCATACCAATACCAAAACTTAAAAGACATTTCCATCGTTGGCGAAAGTTCTAGAACGGAAAACATATCAGACCCAACCCTGTTAAAGGTAAACGGCGCAAACTTTAGTGGAAATAGTATTAAACTTAATAGATACGCATTTAGATTAGCAGAAACTTCTTCAGCAGGAATTAAACAACTAATTTACGTGCAAAGCGAAGATTGTGGCAACCTTGGAAATCGCAAGTTAATGTATAGATACGTTGAACCTTTGAGTGCGCTTTCCTATCAATCACTAGGCGTTATGGAATATAAACTAACGGAAGTTAACTTTGGCTAATAAATAAAGATAAATTAAAACCCCCTACCTTGTGGTAGGGGGTTGATTTTTTATTCTTATAATTCTAATTAAATAACTTTAGTGCCTATAAATGCGTTACCGTTAGCCATAAACGCCGACATATCTAGTGAACTTGTAGAAAGTTTTTCACAGTTATAAAAAGCGTAATCTCCAAGTTGAATATTTGTAGAACTTGCAGTAACTTTAACTAGTTCCACACAGTTTTGGAATGCACCGTAACCAATCTTTTTAAGTGAAGTTGGTAAAAGGATTTCTTTAAGAGTAGAATTTGCAAATGCGTTTTCGCCAATTTCTTCTATTGAACTTGGTAAGAAATTTACCTTATCGAAAGCCGTATTGCTAAATACGTTATCTTCGATTTTAGTTAACGTGCTGTTCGCTTCAAATACTATGTTGTTTAGTTTTTTACAACCTTTGAATGCGCCCGAATAAATATTCTTTACTGATGCAGGAATGATTAGATTGTCTAGGTTTGTGCAGTTTGCAAAAGCATTGCTACCTATACCAACTACTTTTGAAGATAATTCAACGTGTCTTAAAACCTTAACGCCACTAAATGCATACATTGGAATTTCGTAATCATTTGCAGGATAAATTTTTATAGAATTTAAGGTTGCAGGTAGGAAACAAACTTCTGAAGAAGCGTCGTTATAACTAACGGTTGTGTTTATTCCACCGTCGTATTCTTCCGTTCCAAAAATATAAGAAATAGTTCTAGCGTTGTCTATTGCTTTAACGTCGTCATCATCCGTGCCCGTTTGGTTCATGTAGGCGTCTGCCTTAACGTATCTACCAATAAAAGGCAAAGTAAGCGAATTTAACTTGGTCATGTTTTTAAATGCGCCTTCGCATATTTCCGTTACGGTGGTAGGAACTATAATTTCTACTAAAGAAGTGTTTCCGTCAAATGCGCCGGAAGCAATTCTACCAATCGTAACGCCACCCGTTACTTCTGCGTCGGTAAGGTCTAACTTCGTAGCGCCGTCGTCAACGTAGTCGTATACCGTGTAGAAGTCTTCCCCACGATACTTTTTAAGGATTAAACCCTTTTCGCCGTCTTGATTATCGCTACTGCCACAAGCCACCAATGCAAAGGCTGATACTATCACCAATGCCATTGCTATAATTGTCCTGATAACTTTTTTCATACAGGCTCCTTATCTTTTCTTTTTGTATACTTTATAAGTTTAACATTTATTCTTCACTTTGTCAATAAATAATATTTATTCTATCCTATTTATTAAGTATTTTTTTGACGAAATTGAGCCTATTAATAAAATAAAAGTTTATTTTTTACCTAGGATAAACTAGCCCATTATTTAAATTATAACTTTACCCAAGTAAAAACTTTGGAAAAATCCGTTAGAGTCTGCACCTATTTTTTCATAAACACCCACCAAGTCGTCTGGGGTGGCGTTTTTGAACGAATACTCTTTATAATACCTTTTAAGCCCGTCGAAGAAACGTTTGTCGCCTATGCTTTGGCGAAGATATTCAAACATTATGCAACCCTTTATGTATGCAACGTTAACGTATTCGTATTCGGTGGAATACTGCGAAAGGTTTCTAAGCATACTCGTATCAACCTTGCCTTCTAATCTATCTACGACCGAACAAAATACTCTATAAGTCTGCTCTGCCGACGCTATCATATTTTCTCTAGTTAACCCGTGATTATTATAATGTTCGTAATAGATAACTACGGAATACTCAGCAAGCGCTTCGTCTAAAAAGCCGTGTTCAATCTCGTTATTCCCTACCGTCGTTTGCCACCATTGGTGCGCCGTTTCATGAACGATTACTTCTCCGTAAGATTCCCCGTCTATACTATCGCTTATAAGGGTTATAGTTGGATATTCCATTCCACCTTGCACGAACTTGGTTTGCACAACCGTATAGTTGTCGTAGGGGTATTCCCCAAACCTTTGATTAAACAATTTAATAGCATTTACGGCGTATGAAATAGACTTTTGACTGTCGCTATCGTCGTAGTAATAATAGGTAACGTCAACGCCGTCTATACTAGCCGTTTCCGTTTGGAAAAACCTACTTAAAACCATTGCAAAACTTCTTGCGTTATTTAGGGTGAAAGTAGTTGTTTTTAGTTGATTTTTCAAAGACGACGAAGTTATACTTCCACCACCTGCTACCGTCCATTCTTCGGGAGTGGTTACCTTTACTTTATAGTTTGCGCAATCGCTATAAAAGGGGTCGCCAATGCCGTAATACAAACATTCGTAAAAGCCGTTATCATAAGCGCATAAAATTGGATAAAAGTTTCCTAAATTAATGGTTTTATCGTTTATTCCCGTGCGTGCGATAACGTTTGCTAATTTAAGTTTCCAATCAATTTTAACGGTTACGCTCTCATTAGGGAAAACTTCTTCTTGCAAGTTTACTTTTAAAATATTTTGGTCTTCCCCACAAATTTCATAGGGCAAAGGTTGGTCGCTATAATAACAACCGTCTACCGTCATTTCGCCGTAACTAATCCCGTTTGGATAGGCTTGGGAAGTGTATTGAGCAAGTATAGGCGAATACTTTGCGCCTTTTCTAAACGCATTGCCGAATAAATTAAATTTTAGATGGTCAACGGCATTATCACTACTATTGTAAAAGGTAACCTTTTCACTACCCAAGAGAGTATCCCCGTCAAGAGTGCATTCTATATCGTAACTACTAACGTTTGGGTTTTGTCCACTACAAGAGCATCCACCCACTACGATAGAAGTTGCTACACAAAGTATAAAACTTAAAATTATGCAAAACTTTTTCATTAAAAAAACTCCGAAGGTATATTTATACATATACTTATTCGGAGTTAATATTTTTTATTACACTCTTATTTTTCCACGAAAGGCAAATATTTTATAGGGTCGATTACTTCGCCGTTTTCTTCAACGGAAAAATGCAAGTGCGCTCCCGATTGATATTCTTGACGGTTAGTAGTAGAAACTTCGCCGATAATATCCCCCTGCGCTACCTTTTGCCCAACCGTTACCATATCGCCGTCGGCAAGGGAATTATAATAAGTTTTAAGTCCGTCGCCGTGGTTAATTACTATGGTCGTGCCGTGCAATAAAGTGTTTGTAACGCTTTCAATCTCACCTTCGTATACTGCGCAAACGGGCGTTCCTTCTGGTGCGAAAAAGTCTATTGCTAGGTGCGAAGAATATCTATCAAGTGTGGGGTTAAACACCATTGCTTCACTATAGTCACCAATGTTTGATGGATTTGTAACGGGCATAATAAAGGTTACCACCTTAATTACCGGCTGTTCGTTCGGCTTGTCGTCTGGAACGGGTGTTTCCACGGGAAGTGAAGAATCATCTTTTATCTTACTATCACGATTTACCATCATTAGGGTTACAGATAAACCGATTGCAATTATACATAAAGATAAAATTAGATAGACTGCATTGTTTTTTAAGTAGTGTAAAATTTTACTGTTGGATTTTTTCATAAAAACTCTCCTTATTAATTTATTTGATTATTGCCTAAATTTTTTATTTTATACGTAGATTAATAACTTCCGTAAATAATAGGGCTACCCACCTTTACAACTTGATCGGAAACAACCACGTGTAGGTTTATCGTTTTTCCCCTTAAGACTTGTTTGTATTTTAGTTTTGGTGAATAGGCGTAAACACTTACTTTGCCGTCAAAACTTTCGCTAAAAACCCTTTTAGCATGGAATTCAGACAAGAAATCGTCTAAAACAAAACCTTCTTTGGCAAACTCGCATGCTTCCCCGTATTTAATAAAAGTTAAACCTTGCTCTATATCGTCAACGGTTATCGGCGTTGAAGTATAAGGATATAAATAAACTTCCGTCTGATTAGAATATTTTCCGAATATTGGCGCTTGGCTAGAAAACCATAAAAATCCCAAAATTATTATTGCGATAAGGCTAACCGAAATTTTTTTAAACATAAAAAACTCTCCGATATTTCACGGAGAGTAT
Source organism: Christensenellaceae bacterium (assembly GCA_045591355.1). Taxonomy (GTDB): domain Bacteria; phylum Bacillota; class Clostridia; order Christensenellales; family Borkfalkiaceae; genus UBA1259. Next base: position 100,337 of record JAZNSS010000029.1, read on the forward strand.
TGACTGTATTTTTATTTTTTATACCTTAGATTTAAGTTAGGTAGAAATTATGTATTCGGAAATGCCCGATTCTCTTACTAAACTCATACCATTCAAAACAAGGTCGCCACTATGCTTAACGGCTTTAGCCCTAGCAACTACGTTTATTTCGGTATCCCCACCAAGCGCAGTAAAGGTAGAAATCATTTTATCGCCACAGTCCACGAAGGAATCCACGTCTTTAGAAAGGCTTTGCTTTATAGTTGCTATACTTTTTCTATGTGATTTTATAACGTTTGATTGAAATATTAATTGTTCAACAACGGTTTTTGGTAAAATCTTCAATTTTTTTGAAATCCAATCTGCTCTAGTTAGATAATTTGCATAGTCCATAATTTTATCGTATTCACCAGACATTGCAAGTTTATATATTTCTGAAGTAGGCTTTGCCGTCAATAATAGTTTTGCACCAAGCCCCAAATTTTCTTCATTTAAGAAAGCGCTTGCTTGCCTACAAGAAAAGGTATTATAGAGTTCCCCTTTGGATAAATTATTTGCAAGTTCCAGATATAGAAAGCCTAGAAAAAGTTTTGAAGGCTGTTCGTTGTTAGGATAGGTAAACAATGGATAGGTGTTAGTTATTGCTTTACTAGCCAAAACGAAAGCGTCTTTATTAATCTTTTTGTTAAGCATTAAACAACTTGCCCTATAATCAGCAAGCGCTAAAGCGTGGCTAACGATAAAAGCGTAACAATCGGCAAAATCTTGGGCTTGTTCTAACATGCAAAAATCAAAAAGCACGTGCGTTTTCGGGTTGACTGTTACAATTTCTTTTTTGCCAAAGTTTAAAAACTCTACGGTTGGGCATAATAAATCATAATCGTTTAAGGAAGAAACAACAAGCGCAAGCGAAGTTTCTCTTATTTTGGCAAAATATTTAGCAACGCCAAAAAACTTTTTGTTGGTTGCAACGATAAGCCTAACGTCTTCTGCAAGATTAAAAACGTGGCTATAACTTTCTATTGTGTCTGCAAAGTTGTCGGGCAAAACTAGGTGGGTAACCGAGTTGCCTTTTGACTTTAAGGCATTAGAAAATTTTTGACCGTAGTTTAGGTATGATTCCTTTGTATAAAGGATAGCAACCTTACCGTATGGAAGATTGTTTTTTGCTAAATTAGACAGTTCTTGCTCTAATAATCCACCGTAAAAAATGGTGTTTAGATGTTCGTTTTTAATCTTCTCAAGGTCAATATTTAAATGTTTTACTAAGTTTGAAAACGGCATTTTAACTCCTTTGATATAAATATGTTATAATACATAGCAAAAAAAGTCAAGCAAAAGGAAAAAATGGCTAAAAAATCGCTTTTTTTAACAAAAAAACGCTAAAAAATAGCAAAAATTTTATTTTACCCCTTGAAAATATAATTTGGTGTGGTATAATATAATTAGAAAACTTTGGAGGGTTTTATTATGAATAAAAATGAATTGATAAGGGCAATTGCAAACAAACTTGGTTTAAAACTTAAAGACGCATCTGACTGTCTTGACGGCGTTATCGACGCTATAACCGAAGGTTTAAACGCAGGCGAAAAAATCCAAATTTCTGGATTCGGAACTTTCTCTTTGAAAGTTAAAGAAGCACGTGAAGGCGTTAACCCAAAGACGGGCGAAAAAATCAAGATTGCATCAAGCAAAATCCCTGCTTTCAAATTTGGTAAAGCTTATAAAGATTCATTCAACAAATAATTTGAAATCAAATAAAAAGGTGGCAAAAGCCACCTTTTTTATTTTTCGCTTTCACAACCTAAATAATTACGAACAAAAAAACTCGGCTAGTAAGCCGAGTTTTTTATTTAGATTTACTTCTAAAATTTAATTACTTAATGATTTTAGAAACAACGCCTGAACCAACGGTTCTGCCACCTTCACGGATAGCGAAACGTAAACCTTCTTCCATAGCGATTGGAGTGATAAGTTCTACGCTGATGGTGATGTTATCACCAGGCATAACCATTTCTACGCCTTCTGGTAATTTAATTGAACCAGTAACGTCGGTAGTTCTGAAATAGAATTGAGGACGATAGTTGTTGAAGAATGGGGTATGACGACCACCTTCTTCCTTATTTAGAACGTAAACTTGACCTTCGAATGAAGTATGTGGTTTAACTGAACCTGGTTTAGCAATAACTTGACCACGTTCGATGTCTTTCTTATCGATACCACGAAGTAATGCACCTACGTTGTCACCAGCTTGTGCTTCGTCAAGTAATTTTCTGAACATTTCGATACCGGTAATAACGGTAGTCTTAGATTCTTCCGAAAGACCAACGATTTCAGCAGGATCGTTAACGTGTGCAACACCACGTTCTACTCTACCAGTAGCAACGGTTCCACGACCAGAAATGGTGAATACGTCTTCTACAGGAAGTAAGAAAGGTTTAGCATCGTCTCTTTCAGGAGTTGGGATGTAGCTGTCAACAGCGTCCATTAATTCGAAAATAGGTTTGCATTCAGCAGAAGCCTTGATAGCGTCAGCAGAAGCTTCGCCTTGAGCGAATTCAAGAGCCTTAAGAGCAGAACCCTTGATGATTGGGGTATCGTCGCCAGGGAAACCATATTCAGAAAGAAGTTCTCTGATTTCCATTTCAACTAATTCTAAAAGTTCTGGGTCGTCTAATTGGTCACATTTGTTCATGAAAACGATAATGTATGGAACGCCAACTTGACGAGCTAGAAGAATGTGTTCTCTAGTTTGTGGCATTGGACCGTCGGTTGCAGCAACAACAAGGATTGCGCCGTCCATTTGAGCAGCACCAGTGCTCATGTTCTTAACGTAGTCAGCGTGTCCTGGGCAGTCAACGTGTGCATAGTGACGGTTTTCAGTTTGATATTCAACGTGTGAAGTGTTGATTGTTATACCACGTGCCTTTTCTTCTGGTGCCTTATCGATTTCATCGTATCTCATTTTTTGAGCGTTACCGATAGAAGATAAAGTCATAGTGATAGCAGCGGTAAGGGTGGTTTTACCATGGTCAACGTGACCGATGGTGCCGATGTTAATGTGTGGCTTGCTTCTGTCAAATTTTGCCTTTGCCATTATTAATTTCCTCCAAATTTTCTAATGATATAATTTTTTTAATTTGTTTTTTTATTAGATTAATGTTATTTTACAATAATTTTATGCTATTGTCAACATTTATTACGCTTTTTTATCCATTATCTTTTCGCCAACAGACTTTGGAACTTCTGCATAGTGGCTAAATTGCATGGTGTAGTTACCACGACCTTGGGTTCTAGAACGTAGGTCGGTTGCGTAACCGAACATTTCTGCTAGTGGAATGTGTGCGTCGATAACTTTAGCGCCGTTACGATCTTCAGTTCCTTGGATAATACCACGACGAGCAGTAACGTTACCCATAAGGTCACCAAAGTATGCATCTGGGGTTATGATCTCAACTTTCATAACAGGTTCTAAAAGAACTGATTTTGCTTTTGCAAGACCGTCTTTAAGAGCCATACTACCTGCGATTTTGAACGCCATTTCTGACGAGTCAACGTCGTGATAGCTACCGTCGTAAACGGTTACCTTGAAGTCAACAACTTCGTAACCTGCTAAGATACCGTTTCTAGCAGCTTCTTGAATACCCTTGTTGATAGGTTGGATAAATTCCTTAGGAATAGAACCACCAACGGTTTCGTCGATAAATTCGTATCCCTTACCTGCTTCTTGAGGTTCAAGACGGATTTTACAGTGACCGTATTGACCGTGACCACCGGTTTGACGCTTGAACATACCTTCAGCTTCAACTGCTTGACGGATGGTTTCCTTATAAGCAACTTGTGGTTGACCAACGTTTGCTTCAACACGGAATTCACGAAGTAGTCTGTCTACGATAATTTCAAGGTGAAGTTCGCCCATACCTGCGATAATGGTTTGACCAGTTTCGGTATCGGTATAGGTTTTGAAAGTTGGGTCTTCTTCAGCAAGTTTTGCAAGAGCAAAGCCCATCTTTTCTTGACCTTGTTTGGTTTTTGGTTCGATAGCAACGTTAATAACTGGATCAGGAAATTCCATTTGTTCCAATACGATTGGATGTGCTTCGTCACAAAGAGTATCACCTGTAGTGGTATCCTTTAAGCCAACGATAGCGCAGATTTCACCTGCGTGAATAGCTTCAACTTCTTCACGGTGGTTAGCGTGCATACGAAGTATACGGCCAACTCTTTCCTTTTTGCCCTTAACGCTGTTATAAACGTAAGAACCAGTTTTTAATACGCCTGAGTAAGCACGGAAGAATGCTAACTTACCAACGAATGGGTCGGTAGCAATCTTAAATGCTAAACCACAGAAAGGAGCGTCTTCAGAAGGTTCTCTAGAATCTTCTTGATCGTTATCTGGATTAATACCTGTCATAGCGCCAACGTCTAATGGGCTTGGAAGGTAATCTACGATAGCGTCTAGTAAGTTTTGAACGCCCTTATTCTTGTATGAAGAACCACAAAGAACAGGGGTAACCTTCATTGCAAGAGTAGCGGCACGTAAACCTTTTTTAATTTCTTCAATGGATAAATCGCCTTCTTCAAAGAATTTTTCCATTAAAGCGTCGTCTTGTTCTGCGGCAACTTCAACTATTTGCGCTCTGTATTCTTCTACAGCGTCTGCCATATCAGCAGGAACGTCTGTAATATCGATTTCCTTGCCAAGGTCGTCAAGGTAGATATAAGCCTTACGGGTAATGATATCTACGATTCCCTTGAAGGTATCTTCTTTACCGATAGGAAGAATAATTGGCATAGCGTTGGTATGCAATCTATCCTTCATCATTTCGATAGCGTTATCGAAGTTTGCGCCGTTGATATCCATTTTGTTAACGTAAGCAATTCTAGGAACTTTATACTTGTCTGCTTGACGCCAAACGGTTTCACTTTGAGGTTCAACACCACGCTTTGCACAGAAGGTAGCAACAGCACCGTCTAATACACGGAGTGAACGTTCAACTTCTACGGTGAAGTCAACGTGTCCGGGAGTATCGATAATGTTAATACGATGGTCTTTCCAGAAACAGGTAGTAGCCGCAGACGTAATGGTAATACCACGTTCTTGCTCTTGAACCATCCAGTCCATAGTAGCAGCACCTTCGTGAGTTTCGCCTAGTTTGTGGGTTTTACCCGTATAGAACAAAATTCTTTCGGTGGTGGTAGTTTTACCGGCGTCAATGTGAGCCATAATACCAATATTTCTGGTTATACCTAATTCACTTTTATTAGCCATAGGTTACTCCCCCAATTAAAATCTGTAATGTGCGAATGCCTTGTTTGCTTCCGCCATTCTATGAGTATCTTCTTTCTTCTTAACTGCAGCGCCCGTATTATTGAAAGCATCAACTAATTCGCCTGCAAGACGAGCAGCCATTTCTCTTTCGCCTCTCTTTCTTGCTGCGATAACTAGCCAACGGATAGCGAGCGTGTGTCTTCTTTCAGCTCTGATTTCGATTGGCACTTGATAGTTAGCGCCACCTACTCTCCTTGCTTTTACTTCAACCATAGGCATGATGTTGCCTAAAGCTTGATTGAACATTTCTTTAGCGTCTTGACCAACTTTTTCAGCAGCTTGAGCAAAAGCGTCGTAAACGATACCTTGCGCAATGCCCTTCTTGCCGTCTAACATAACTTGGTTGATAAGTTTAGTTACAACCTTATCATTATACACGGGATCTGGCAAAACGTCTCTTTTTGCAATATTGCCTCTTCTTGGCATAATTATAATCCTCCTTTAATAATTTGCGTGATTACACGCTTTTTTAAGGGTAACCCCTTATTGCTACGGCTATCACTTGCCCGAACTTCGGGTAGCGAACCTTCTGCCTTTCGGCATACTGCCTACCAATCATCGGGTTAATTTTCCGAATTCCGATTTTTAAGTAGGTGTGTGTTTAATTACTTAAACGATTTTCTTTTGACTATTTAGGTCTTTTTGCGCCGTATCTAGATCTTGCTTGTCTACGTTTTGCAACGCCGGCAGTATCAAGAGCGCCACGGACGATATGGTATCTAACACCAGGAAGGTCTTTAACTCTTCCACCACGGATTAGAACAGAACTGTGTTCTTGAAGGTTGTGACCTTCACCGGGGATGTAAACGATACCTTCAGCCTTATTGGTCAATCTAACTCTGGCAATCTTACGTAAAGCAGAGTTTGGTTTTTTAGGGGTTGTAGTAGTTACTGATAAACATACGCCACGCTTTTGAGGACATTCATCCAAAATAGGTGACTTTGACTTATAAGTAATCTTCTTTCTTCCCTGTCTGATTAACTGTTGGATTGTAGGCATTTACGCACCTCCTTAATTTTTTCGATATTCGGAAAACGGATTCGGAACTTCCGTTTCGGAAAACATTATTGCTCCGTCGGGGCTAAAAGCCCCAACGAATTAAATTTTACCAAAAAATGCTATATAAAGTCAAACAAAAACGCTTGATTTTATAAGTTTTTTACTACTTTTAGATTTCTTCAGTAGTTCTTTGGGTTACAGTTTGTGGTGAAACGTTTTTATAGTCTTTAATACCCGTTCCTGCAGGGATTAACTTACCGATAATAACGTTTTCTTTAAGACCAACAAGTGGGTCGATTTTGTTCTTAATAGCAGCTTCCGTTAAAACTCTTGCAGTTTCTTGGAATGATGCTGCTGACAAGAAGCTTTCTTTTGCAAGCGCAGCCTTGGTAATACCAAGTAAAATTCTCTTACCAACAGGTGGACGTTTGCCTGCTTCTAAGCACTTCATAGTTTCTTCTTCAAAGGTATGAAGGTCAATCTTTTCACCAGGTAAAATTTCAGCGTCGCCAGCATTTTCAACTTGAACTTTCTTCATCATTTGACGAACGATAATTTCAACGTGTTTGTCGTTGATATCAACGCCTTGCGAACGGTAAACGCTTTGAATTTCACGCAAGATGTAATCTTGAACACCCTTGATACCCTTGGTTTTAAGAATATCTTGTGGATATACTGAACCGTTAGTTAATACCGTGCCAGGTTCAACCATGTCGCCCGTTTTAACGGTAACGCTCGTGCCGAATGGGATAACGTAATCCTTTTCGCCTTCTTCGGTGTCTACTAACACGTGTATAATCTTGTCTTTTTCAACAACTTCTGCCCTACCACTGTGAACGCAAACTATAGCTGCGTGCTTTGGCTTACGAGCTTCAAACAATTCTTCAACTCTAGGAAGACCTTGCGTGATGTCGCCCGTTGATGCTATACCACCGGTGTGGAACGTTCTCATGGTAAGCTGTGTACCTGGTTCACCGATTGATTGAGCAGCGATAATACCAACTGCTTCACCAATTTGAACAGGATTATTATTAGACATGTTTTTACCGTAACATTTAGCGCATACACCCGTTTTACTCTTACAAGTAAATACGCTTCTGATTTCCACTTCTTCGATACCTGCTTTAACGATTTTATCAGCCATATCTTCGGAAATCATTTCGTTTGCCTTAACCATAACTTCGCCCGTTTGTGGGTTGATTACGTCAACGGTTACGAATCTTCCTGCTATTCTATCACGTAAACCTTCGATAATTTCGCCCTTGCTACCCTTGATAGCAGTAACTTTTATACCTTTAGCCTTTTCACCAAGGTTTGCGAAACAGTCGTCTTCTTTAATGATAACTTCTTGCGATACGTCAACAAGCCTTCTAGTAAGATAACCAGAGTCAGCCGTTTTAAGAGCCGTATCGGCAAGACCTTTACGTCCACCGTGAGATGAAATAAAGTATTCTAGAACGGACAAGCCTTCACGGAAGCAAGACTTAACCGGAATTTCAATAGTTTTACCGTTAGGGTCGGTCATAAGACCACGCATGCCGGCAAGTTGCTTAATTTGGTCGATAGAACCACGCGCACCAGAGTTAGCCATCATAAGGATTGGGTTGAACTCATCAAGAGTTGCTTTTAACTTTTCGGTAACGTCGTCAGTTGCTTGCTTCCAAATAGAAACAACCTTCTTGTATCTTTCGTCGTCGGTTATATAACCTTTCTTATATAAGTTTTCCACCTTAAGAACGTGTTCTTCAGCAGCCTTTAAAATAACAGGTTTATCTTTTGGCATATGCATATCGAATACGCTGGTCGTGATTGCGCCAACGGTTGAATACTTAAAGCCAAGCGCTTTAACTTTATCCAACACGTCTGCAGCACAACTTGCGCCGTGACGCTTAAAGCATGCGTCAACGATTTTTTGCAAGTCTTTTTTGCCAACTAGTTTATCGATTTCGTATTTAAGAGCGTCTTCTTTAGTAACTCTTTGGGTAAAGCCTAAATTTTGTGGAATAGCTTCGTTAAAGATAATCTTACCAACAGAAGTATTAACTCTGCCAACGACTTTTTCGCCGTCAACCATTACTTCTCTACGAACAACTATTTCGTCTTGCAATCTAATCTTACCCGTTTGGTAAGCCATGATTGCTTCTTCAGGTGAAGAATAAGAAACGGTATATTCTGGAACGCCGTATAGAACGCCGTTTTCGTCTTTTCTACCCTTTTCGTTATACTTTTCACCAATCTTACGACGGATAAGGGTTAGATAGTATGAACCCATAACCATATCTTGGGTAGGACTCATAACAGGCTTACCGTCGGAAAGTTTTAAAATGTTATTTGATGCAAGCATTAAGAATCTTGCTTCTGCTTGCGCCTCTACTGATAGAGGAACGTGAACAGCCATTTGGTCACCGTCGAAGTCGGCGTTGAACGCACCACAAACAAGTGGGTGAAGTTTAATAGCACGACCTTCAATTAATACCGGTTCAAATGCTTGAATTGATAATCTGTGTAGCGTTGGTGCACGGTTTAGGAATACTGGGTGGTCTTTGATAACTTCTTCTAGAACGTCCCAAACAACCGTTTTAGCCCTTTCAACCGTTCTTTTTGCGTTTTTAATGTTGTGGCAGATGTTGTTTTCTACCAACTTTTTCATAACGAATGGCTTAAATAGTTCGATTGCCATTTCCTTTGGCAAACCACATTGATACAATTTAAGTTCAGGACCTACGACAATAACTGAACGGCCAGAGTAGTCAACACGTTTACCTAAAAGGTTTTGACGGAAACGACCTTGCTTACCACGGAGCATACCTGATAGAGATTTAAGTTCTCTATTGCCAGCGCCGGAGATTGCTTTACCACGACGACCGTTGTCGATAAGCGCGTCAACGGCTTCTTGAAGCATTCTCTTTTCGTTTCTGATAATAATTTCAGGAGCGCCGAGTTCCATCAACTTCTTAAGTCTGTTGTTTCTGTTAATAACACGACGATACAAGTCGTTAAGGTCGGAAGTAGCAAATCTACCACCGTCTAATTGAACCATTGGACGAAGTTCTGGTGGAATAACGGGTAGAACGTCTAAAATCATCCATTCAGGGCGGTTACCACTCTTTCTAAACGCTTCGATAATTTCGATACGTTTAACTGCACGGATTCTTCTTTGACCGGAAACGTTTTCTTCAATGATTTTCTTAACTTCTACGCTTTCCTTTTCAAGGTCGATAGCCATTAAAAGTTCTTTAATAGCCTCTGCGCCCATACCGGTTTTGAAAGAACCTACACCATACTTTTCTTCAAGTTCGATTTTTTCTCTATCGTTAATAACTTGCTTGTATGCAAGTGGGGTTTCACCTGGGTCTAAAACGACGTGACAAGCAAAGTATAAAACTTGTTCTAGGTATTTAGGGCTCATATCAAGCATCAAGCCGATTTTTGAAGAAACACCCTTAAAATACCATATGTGTGAAACAGGAGCAGCAAGTTCAATGTGACCTAATCTGTCACGACGAACCTTTGACTTAGTTACTTCTACGCCACACTTGTCGCATATAACGCCCTTGTAACGGATACGTTTATATTTACCACAATGACATTCCCAGTCCTTGGTAGGTCCAAAAATTCTTTCACAGAACAAACCACCCATTTCAGGTTTTTGAGTTCTGTAGTTAATAGTTTCGGGTTTAGTTACTTCACCGTAAGACCATTCCCTTATTTTTTCGGGGGATGCTACGCCAATTTGTATAGAATCAAAATTGTTAAGTTCAAACATTATCTAATCCCTCCTTACTCTTTGTCTTCGTCGTCAAAATCATCGTCGAACATATCACTTTCTGGAATAGTCGTGTCGATTTCAACGTCGTCATCGTCAAACATATCAGACGCATTAAATTCAAAGTCGTCGTCAATATCAACTTCTTCATTGTCAATAAATTCACCGATGGTTTCAGCAGTTTCACCAATGTTATCAATAGAAACCTCTTCTTGAACGTCTTTTTCTCTCGTCTTAGGAGCAACGTCGTCATAGTCGGCTTCGATAAGGTCTTTAAGAGCAAGTTCTTCTTTATTTTCGGTAAGAACCTTAACGTCAAGAGCAAGTGATTGAAGTTCTTTTAGCAACACTTTGAATGCTTCTGGAATACCAGGTTCGCTGATATTAGTGCCTTTAACGATACTTTCATAAGTCTTAACCCTACCAACGATATCGTCAGACTTAACGGTAAGAATTTCTTGTAGAACGTGAGCAGCGCCGTAAGCTTCGAGCGCCCAAATTTCCATTTCACCAAATCTTTGTCCACCGAATTGCGCCTTACCACCTAAAGGTTGTTGTGTAACAAGGCTGTATGGGCCTGTTGAACGTGCGTGAATCTTATCGTCAACAAGGTGGTGAAGTTTAATCATATACATTTGACCAACCGTAACTCTGTTTTCAAAAGGTTCGCCCGTTCTTCCGTCGTAAAGTTGAATTTTACCGTCAACTTCGCCGTCTGGGTTAACTATATTGTTATCTTTTAATAATTCTTTAATATCGCTTTCAGATGCGCCGTCGAAAACAGGGGTTGCAATCTTCCAGCCAAGTTGTTTACATACAAGACCTAGGTGAACTTCTAATACTTGACCGATGTTCATACGAGAAGGAACGCCTAGTGGGTTAAGCACGATTTGTAAAGGCGTGCCGTCAGCCATAAACGGCATATCGGATTCAGGAAGTATTCTTGAAATAGCGCCCTTGTTACCGTGACGACCAGCCATCTTGTCGCCGATAGAAATCTTACGCTTTTGAGCAATGTAAACACGAACTAGTTTATTAACTCCTGGAGGAAGTTCGTCTTTGTTAGCGCGTGTAAACACTTTAACGTCAACGACTATACCACCTTCGCCGTGTGGAACTTTAAGTGAAGTATCTCTAACTTCTCTAGCCTTTTCACCAAAGATAGCACGGAGCAATCTTTCTTCTGGAGTAAGTTCTGCTTCGCCCTTAGGTGTAACTTTACCAACCAAGATGTCGCCACTGTTAACTTCAGCGCCGATACGGATAATACCGTCTTCGTCAAGGTCTTTAAGCGCTTCTTCACCAACGTTTGGAATATCACGGGTGATTTCTTCTTCACCAAGACGGGTATCCCTTGCGTCGATTTCGTGTTCTTCAATATGGATAGTTGTGAAAACGTCTTCACGAACTAATTTTTCAGAAAGTAAAATAGCGTCTTCGTAGTTGTAACCTTCCCAGCTCATAAAGCCAACAAGAATGTTTCTACCAAGCGCAAGTTCGCCGTTCCTTGTAGAAGGACCGTCAGCGATAGTTTGACCTGCTTCAATCTTTTCGCCCTTATCAACGATAGGTCTTTGATTTAAGCAAGTGCCTTGGTTACTACGTTCAAACTTTTTAAGTTTATATTCTCTATCCGTGCCGTCTAGTTCGGTAATTACGATACGGTCACTAGCAACGGTTTTAACAACGCCTGCGTTAACTGCGTTTACCATAACGCCAGAGTCGTATGCGATACGGCGTTCAATACCCGTGGCAACGATTGCGTTTTCTGGGCAAAGTAGTGGAACTGCTTGACGTTGCATGTTAGAACCCATTAGAGCACGGTTGGTATCGTCGTTTTCCAAGAACGGAATAAGCGCCGTTGCAACTGAGATAAGTTGCTTTGGAGAAACGTCCATATAATCGATTTTTTCCTTAACTTCTTCGGTGATTTGTTCACGAAGTCTGCAAGAAACACGGTCGTTAACGAAATATTTGTTATCAACCAATGGTTCGTTTGCTTGAGCAACGATGTAGTTATCTTCTTCGTCGGCAGTTAAGTAATCAACGTGTTCGGTAACGATAGTTTCAATCGTTCCGTCAGAATTCATAACGTGGTCAACCTTTCTATAAGGTGATTCGATAAATCCGTATTCGTTAACCTTTGCGTAAGCGGCTAGTGAAGAAATAAGACCTATGTTTTGACCTTCAGGGGTTTCAATAGGACACATTCTGCCGTAGTGAGAGTGGTGAACGTCACGCACTTCAAAGGTTGCTCTTTCACGGTTAAGTCCCCCTGGACCTAACGCAGAAAGTTTTCTCTTATGCGTTAATTCTGCGATTGGGTTGGTTTGGTCCATAAATTGTGATAATTGTGATGAACCGAAGAATTCCTTAATTGCAGAACTTACGGGACGAACGTTGATAAGACCTTGTGGAGTAACTTCCTTAGAGTCTTGAGTTTGCATTCTTTCTTTAATAACACGTTCTAATCTTGCAATACCGATACGGAATTGGTTTTGCAATAATTCGCCGACTGAACGAACACGACGGTTGCCCAAGTGGTCGATATTGTCAACGGAATTTAAGCCCATAGTTAAGTCTAGGCTAATAGAAACGGTTGCAACGATATCGTCAACGGTTATATGTTTATGATTTAATTTGTCAAGTAAAGGACGAAGCGTCTTCTTGTCTTCTGCAGAAAGTTTTTCTGGAAGATTTGCAAGAATTTGCTTGTAAGCAAGACATGCGTTAATAAACTTGATACGAACTTCCCTTGCCTTTTCTTGGTTCTTCTTATCTTCAAGTTTTTCTTCAACGCCTTCTTCAGAATCTTTATCTTCAAGATAGAATAGGTCGTCTATTTCCCTTCTTAAAATATCAGCCGTTGCTTCAACGCCGTTTGCAGTAGCGATTTCGCATACCTTATCAGCAAAAACAACCGTTGGATAATAAACGTAGTCTAAAAGACCAAAGAATCTTGGGTCAACGCCAACTACTTCCTTGAAGGAAACGGTGTTGTTTGCAATAATCTTGTGGCGAACGCCTTCAACGTCAGCGTAGAATACGTTAACGCCTGCGTTTTGAATTGCTTCAGCAGTGGTCTTGTCGATAATTTGACCAGCCTGCGCTAAAACTTCACCATCAGCAGATATAACGTCATCAGCAGACTTTAAGCCTACGATACGCACGCCCATACGCAAACGTTTATTGAATTTATATCTACCAACCCTTGCTAGGTCGTAACGTCTTGCGTCGAAAAAAAGGTTTTTAAGTTGTTGTTTAACTGCTTCGTCAGTTGGGATTTCACCAGGACGAATTCTTCTATACAATTCAACTAAACCGTCTTTTTCAGATTTAGCAGTATCTTTTTCAATGGTATCGGTAATCATTTGGTTACTGTCGAAAAGTTCGGCAAGTTGTTCGTCAGTTCCAAAACCTAACGCACGTAAAAGAACGGTTGCAGGTAACTTTCTAGTTCTGTCAACGTGCACCCACAATACGTTTTGAGAGTCTTGTTCAAATTCAAGCCATGCACCACGAGAAGGTATAACCGTGGTATCGAAAAGCTTTTTGCCAGACTTGTCCACCTGAACGCCGTTGTATACGCCAGGAGAACGAACTAATTGTGAAACGATAACTCTTTCTGCCCCGTTGATAAGGAAAGAACCGTTATCCGTCATAAGAGGGAAATCTCCCATGAAAACGTCTTGATCGATTACTTCGTCAGTAACCTTGTTAACCAATCTAACCTTAACCCTTAAAGGAAGAGCATAAGTTTCCCTTCTTGCTCTACATTCTTTTTCGTCGTATTTTGGCTTGCCTTCTAGGGTGTAGTCCAAGAAATACAATTCAAAGTGGTCAGAGTAGTCGGTAATTGGCGAGAAGTCTTCAAAAACTTCGCTGATGCCTTCTTTAATGAAAGCGTCATAGGAGTCCTTTTGGATTTTAACAAGATACGGTAATTCGATTGCTTCTTTAATCTTGCTGAACGTTTTTCTTGTTATCTTTCCGCTCTGGATTTCAGATAATTTACGTGCCATTAAAACACACTCCTTAAAAAATTTTTAAAATATTTTTCGACCCTGTTTACAAATGCAAAAATATGTTGTATAATTTGGTCAATTAAATTAATCGGGTTAATATCAGTTAAAAATTAGCGATTTTGGGGTTTTTTACCCTTATAAAATTGCTCCATTTTCCGAAAAATGGTGATAATAATCGATATTAACCTATCATAATCGATTTTATTATCTTACTGTATTTTGTCAAGATTGTCAAGCGATTGAAATACTTTTTAAAATTTTTTTATTTGAGTTTGACTTTTTTCGACAAAATAGTATAAAATTAAGTGATTTTTATGAGAATTGATAAGTTTTTGAAGGTATCTAGAATATTAAAACGTAGAACGCTAGCCCAAGAAGCCACGAACGGTGGCAGAGTTAAGGTTAACGGCAAGGTCGTTAAGCCTGCATATCAATTAAAGATAGGCGACGAGATAGAACTTGGCTTTAATAGTGGAACTGTAAAATTAAGAGTTTTAGACTTAAAAGAAACGGTTAGAAAAGAACAAGCAGAAAGCATGTATGAAATAATTAAGGAATAACGTATGAAAATATCTTGCATAATAGCCTGCGCCGGAAAAGGGGTTCGAGCAGGGTTTGAAAAGAATAAACTTTTAGTAAAAGTAGACGGAATTACCTGTTTAGAACGCACGGTAAAAGCAGTTTATAATTCTTCACTAGTTGACGAAATTATTGCCGTTGCTTCAAAAGAAGATTTAACCGTAGTGGAAAAGATATGCGCGTCCTATAACGTTAAAGTCGTTGTTGGTGGAAGCACCAGAACGCAGTCTGTTAAAAACGGACTTAACGAATGTTCTGGCGAAATAGTTCTTATACACGACGGAGCAAGACCTTTCCTTTCCAAAGACCTTATTAAAAGATGTATAGACGGCGCTACCCTACACGGTGGGGTTATACCCGTTATACCGTCAAGAAACACAATGGTTAAAGTCGGCAACGGTATCACGGACGAATACTTGGGTAAAGACGGTATATTCTCCGTTCAAACCCCACAGGCTTTTAAAACCGAACTCATCAAAAAGGCGTTTGAACAGATTGACGATAAGCCATTTAACGACGACGGTGAAATATATAAAAATTATATCGGCAAACTTTATACTGTCGAAGGGGAAAGTTCAAACGTAAAACTTACATACCCACAAGACTTTGACTTCAAAAATAAAACCCCCGAATACCGTTTTGGGGTTGGGTTTGACTGCCATAAACTTGTTGAAAATAGAAAACTTATTTTGGGTGGCATAGAAGTCCCACACGATAAAGGTTTATTAGGGCATTCTGACGCAGACGTTTTAACACACGCAATTATGGACGCAGTATTATCGGCATGCGCTATGCGTGATATAGGCTACCACTTCCCTGACACAGACCAAGCGTATAAGGGCGCAGACAGTATAGAACTTCTTAAAAAGGTAATGCAGATTATTGGTGAAAAGGGCTTTTCTATCACTAGTATAGGCGCTAGCATAATGGCAGAAAAACCAAAACTATTAAAATTTATTCCACAAATCACTAAAAACCTAGCGACGGTAATCGGCATTGACGCAGATAAAATAGGCATAACGGCAACCACGCTAGAAGGCTTAGGCTTCGTAGGTAGAGAAGAAGGAATATGCGTGCATGCAACGGCAACGGTGATAAAATGAACAAGTGCAGAATAACGGTAAAGCGCATAACCACCTACCCCGACCTTATGAGCGAATACGAAAACCCAATAGAGCATACTTGCGATATGAAGGAAGGTTTGGTTTTTATAACCGACGGAAGTAAACCAAGTGGCTTTTGCGATAGCGCATGGCAAACAGTTTACCCTTTCGTAAATGAACTATTAAACGGTGGTGGAAACTTTTACGACG
The DNA here is from genome assembly GCA_045591355.1 of Christensenellaceae bacterium. Taxonomy (GTDB): domain Bacteria; phylum Bacillota; class Clostridia; order Christensenellales; family Borkfalkiaceae; genus UBA1259. The sequence continues at coordinate 116,331 of JAZNSS010000029.1, forward strand.
GTTGGATGAAAAATCCAAAGAGCGCAATGCTAAGTTGTAACGATGGGTTTAGACCGGTTTCCTTTTTAATTGAATTGATTTAAAACACAAAACGGTTTGGCAAATTGCCAAACCGTTTTTTTATTGCGTTTATTTATTTTTTTGTTTAAGTTGCGCTTTTACCGTTTTTCTATCCATTGCCCTTGCCATTCTGCCAAGTTCGTTAGTTCTGTCAAGCAAACGTTTAGAAACTTGTTCACGTGTTTCGCCGTTCTTTATAAGTTCGCTATACATAACGGCTTTATCAATCATATGTATTCCGTTTTGCTTGCAGTAATAGGTAAGGTAAACGGGAACGTCCATTCCCTTTTTATAACAATGCTCAAGCAAAAGCAAGAAACCGTCGTGGAAACCTTCTAGTTCGTCAAGATAGCCGTTTGTGGAATCTTCTGGGAAGATTACAACGTTAATATCTTTTTTAAGAGTTTCTACACTTTCGTTAATAGTTTTGAAAGCACGCACGTCACGATAGGTTTCTATTAGATTTATCCCTTTATAGAAAATGGAAGTAAGTGGCGACGCTAGCAAGCAAAATAACCTAGCGGCAAATAACGGCCACCCTTTTTTCTCATGATAATAAACACGGGTTTGATATTTATAAGTTTCTATAACGCCCCTGTTCATTTCGCTTGCGCCCCACATTCTAGTTGGACGGTCTAAAAATAATTCAACGGACAACGGCGCTTTTGTAGAAACGTGGTTGCAGAGCATAACCCCTGCCGTTTGGTCGCCGTCACCTAGGTCAACGAAAAGACTTTTCTTTTTAGTTATGCTTATTAATTTTTTGTAACATCTGAATGGAAAACTTCTTTTTAATCTCATTTGTGTTTTAACCTTTTTACGTAAGTAACGTTTTTTGAGTAAACTTAGTGATATAAACTAAAAGCCAAGAGCGAACCCTTGGCTTTTTATTTGATTGTAAAATTATCTAATTGGCTTTCCAGCAAAGATTCTGCGTTTTTTGAAATATGAAGCAATAATCAATATTACGAAAACACCGAACAACCATTGTAATAAGAATACAAATACCATAGGAACCCAAGTAATCTTAGTATAAACTATGCAATAAACAACTGCATAGATAATAGCAAGAATTTGCGCGCCGTAAAACATAGCTAAACCAAACTTTTGACCACGCATTAGGAATATTCCACCAGCAATGCCCAAAGCGCCTGCTGCAAACAACATAAATGCTGTTCCAATGTTTAGTGAACTAAGACCAGGTAAATATGCGTAAACTTCTTTATGTGAGAAGATATACCTTTCGTTAGGTAAAATACGTAAACCTTCTTCTAACATCCATTGAGTTTGTTCAACAAGGTTACCGTCAGCGTCAATATATGACCTAAATTGTTCAAAGAATGCTGGCAAGTTGTCTTGTTCTAAAAACAAATCAGCTTCGCATATAAGTTTGCCTTGGAATAGACAGTAAATATCAACACTGAATAAGCCAAGTGCTTGAATAAGACCAACGACGATAAATGCAAGCGAAATTGCAAAAATTACGCCTTTAGTTATAATTTGATAACCGATATATTTTTTACCGGTTGCTTGATTAAGACCTAAATCGGGATTTACAACAAATGACACGATAGTCTCTCCTTAATAAAGTATCATTCTTATTATATTCTTGTAAAAAAGGATTGTCAAGCAAAAATGAAAATTTATGACAAATATTGCAAATAATTTAATTAAAACAAGTTGGATTTCGTAGAAAGTATAAATTTTATTGTTGATTTAAGTATAAATCTTTATCATACCCCTTTAAATCTTCGTTTTCTAGTTTAGTAGCAATCATTTTTACCCAAGTAACCATATTGCGTCTTTGAGAATTTTTTATAGTATTCCCAAAATACTCAAACCCAAAAATCGCGATAATTACAGCTATTAGAATAGCTGCGCTTGATATAGAAATACTTAACGTTAAAAAATTTACAAGGATTCCCAAAGCAACGTCAGATATTGATCCAGGAAGATCACGCTTAATCAAATCTGCGTTTCCGTTTTTTGTTTCTACGCGTTGTATTGCGTAAAACAACTGTTCGTGAGTGCCTATCAATGCCATATTTTTATACTTATCTGTAGGATGCATTTGTTTTTTGCGCGTTCTTAACCAGGCGCGATAATCTAATTTTTCACTTATAATTAAATTTGCACATTCACCTACTACAAGATGTTTAGACAGTGCTCCAAGAATAGAACTTACCCCAAAAACAACTAGCACAAACCAAGCTTTAAAAACCGTTAATGTTAAAGCATCGGTAAATGACCCAACCAGCCTATAAAAGTAAATAAAAATTATAACTGCATAAATTCCAACAATCACGTCTGCTATCGTTGCTAAAATTGATATCCAACTCCACTTTCCTTTTGCCCTTTTGTATAGCAATTCCAACTGTTGGTCTAAAAGTTGTTCTTGCCCGTTTAAGGTAACTTCCGTCTTTTGTGTGTTATTATCCATACCCTTTCTCCTTTTTTAATATGTTTTAATTATATTCTCACTTATTGAGAATGTCAAGTATAATTCTCAATTTTTGATAAAATAATATCTAAGGGGAAAATATGGAATTTAAGGAAATTTTGAAAGGGTTACGCAAGGCAAAAAATATCAGCCAAGGCGTGCTTGCAGAAAAACTTAATATATCGCTTAAAACAGTTTCGCATTGGGAAACGGGATATACCGAGCCTTCGATTACCCAACTTATACAACTAGCCGATTTTTTTGAAGTTTCGCTTGACGAACTTTTAGGCAGAGAATTTAAAAATTAAGGTCGTTTGCAAACGACCTTTTTTATTAATATGCAAGTAAAAAAGCCGTGCTTTTGCACGGCTTATCTTTATAAACAATTAAAATTAGTCTTTCTTTTCTTTCTTAGAAACGTCAACAACTTGTTTGCCATCATAGTAACCACATTTTGGGCAAACTCTGTGAGAAGCCTTTAATTCGTGGCATTGTGGGCATTCAGAAAGATTTGGAGCTGAAATTTTCCAGTTAGCAAATCTAGTGTTTGTTCTTTGTTTCGAAGTTTTACTTTTTTGAACTGCCATTTTTAACTACCTTCCTTATTATTACATTTGCATTGTTGGTCGTTAAGGTTCACGCCACAAACTGGGCATAAGCCTTTGCAATCTTCCCTACACAGAAAACTAACCGGTAAGTTGGTTATAATTGCATCGTCAACCATTTTAGTTAAGTCTATTCTATCGTTGATAAGCGAATAACCTTCAAGGTTATCCTTTTCCACTTGTTCGGCAAATAACGCGCTATATTTATTTGACGTTTGCGTTAGACATCTTGTGCATTCGCCCGTAAGGGTGAACGTTATTTCGCCTTCAACAAACGCGCTATGTTGACCTGTAAGGGTAACGGTTCCGATAATAGATACGGGGTTGTGGATTTGAACGCCGGGAATGTCAGCCAGTTGAGATTCCGGACAATACTCAAAGAAGAAGTCGCTTTCTTCTTTACCCGTTCTTTTAAGTTCCCTTAAATCAATAATCATAATAGCACCGAATAAGAGCAAAGCCTAGTATATAACATTTACTTGACCTTGTCAACAATTTTTTAACCTTTTAATGCGAAATTTAGCCTAAAATTAGTTTTTTTGAGTAAGTTCTTTAGTTTCTCTAGCGATAGAAAGTTCTTCGTTTGTAGGAAGAACGATAATCTTAACCTTTGAATCTTCAGCGTTTAGATAGCCGATACCAGAAGAATATTCTTCGTTCTTTTTAGCGTCGAATTTAGCGCCACAGAATTCCATACCTTCCATAACGATATTACGGATTCTTGGAGAGTGTTCGCCAATACCACCCGTGAACACGATTGCGTCAACACCACCTAATACTGCGATGTAACTTCCAACGTATTTTTTAACACGATAACCTAGCATTTCAAGAGCAAGAAGCGCCTTTTTGTCGCCCTTGGCAGTTGCCGCTTCTAGGTCACGAAGGTCGGAAGAAATTTCACTTACGCCAAGCACGCCACATTTTTTGTTAAGGTAATTAACCATTTCGTCTGCTTTAAGGTTAAGTTTTGCTCTAATAAATTCAACGGCTGCTGGGTCGATATCCCCTGAACGTGTTCCCATAACAAGACCTTCAAGTGGTGTAAAGCCCATAGAAGTATCTTGGCACTTGCCGTCTTTAACGGCAGAGATTGAAGAACCGTTACCCAAGTGACAGATAACCATTTTAGCATTAGGGTTGCCAAGTAGTTTACCCGTTTCTTGGCTTACGAACTTGTGTGAAGTTCCGTGGAAGCCGTATTTACGAACTTTATATTTATCGTAAACGTCGTATGGAATAGCATACATATACGCTTTAGCAGGCATTGTAGAATGGAAAGTAGTATCAAAAACTGCAACCATTGGAACGCCGGGCATAACTTCACGGCAACTCTTAATACAAGCGATATTACCAGGCATGTGTAGAGGGCCAAGTTCAGCGTTCTTTTCGCAGATAGCGATAACTTCGTCATCGATAACTACGCTTTGCTTAAAGTCTTCAGCAGAGTGAAGAACTCTGTGTCCTACTGCGCTGATTTCGCTAATATCTTTCAAAGCGCCCTTTTCCTTATCAAGCATTGCAGTTAAAACTAATTGCATTGCTTCTTTGTGGGTTGGCATATCTTGGAAGATAACCGTTTCCTTTCCGTCAAAAGTCTTTTGCGTAAGTTGACCACCCGTTGCAGTTATTCTTTCGCAAACACCTTTTAGAACAACACTTTCATTCGTCATATCAATAAGTTGATATTTAAGTGAAGAACTACCTGCATTTACAACTAAAATTTTCATTTTTATATATCCTTTTTTATTTTTATCTTTGTTTTTTATTTAGGCTTTATGATTGAGAATAGTTGATTAGCCTAAGTGTTTTCCATAAAAAATCAACTATACGAAAAGAATAAAGCCTTATTATTTTGCTTGAAGTGCAGTGATTGCGATAACTGCCTTAACGTCGTCTGAATTACAACCCCTAGATAAATCGTTGATAGGTTTTGCAAAGCCTTGGCAAATTGGACCTAAAGCCATGTAGCCACCGAAACGTTGAGCAATTTTATAACCGATGTTGCCAGCGTTGATATTTGGGAAAATAAATACGTTTGCGTTACCTGCAACCTTTGAGTTAGGCGCTTTAAGTTTGCCAACTTCAGGAGCAACGGCAGCGTCGAATTGGAATTCGCCGTCGATAGCAAGGTCGGGTGCTTGCGCTTTAGCAAGCGCAGTTGCTTCTTGCATTTTTGGAACTGACTTAAAGAACTTATCGTCGTTACCAGAACCCATAGTTGAGAAAGAAAGCATAGCAACTCTTGGTTCGATACCAGCGATAACTTTGGCAGTTTCAGCAGAAGATATTGCAATGTCTGCAATTTGTTGCGCGTCTGGTTCAATATTGATAGCGCAGTCGCCGAAAACTGCAACGCCGTCTGGGTTATATTTATTTTCGCCTTCTGGTGCAACCATTACGAAACTACTTGAAACGGTGTTGATACCAGGCGCAGTTTTAATAACTTGCAAGCCTGGGCGAAGTGTGTTTGCCGTTGAGTGGCAAGCGCCGGAAACTAAACCGTCAACGTCGCCAGCCTTAAGCATAAGCGCAGCATACATAGTATAGTCTTTTAAGATAGAAGCCTTAGCCGCTTCCACGTCAGCGTATTCTGGAGCGCCCGTCTTTTTGTTAATCTTGCCCTTACGAAGTTCAAAAAGCATGCTAGCGTATTCCATAGTTTTTTCGTTGGTAACGGGGTCAACCACGTTAACGCCGTCAAGACAAACGTCTGGGTTGTTCTTTTTAATTTCTTCCAAATTACCTAAAAGGGTAATTTTTGCAAGACCTTCCTTTGCAGATTCAGATGCAGCGATAACTACACGGCTATCTTCACCTTCGGGAAGAACGATGTTTTTGTTCAAGGCTTTAGCCTCGTTCATAATGTTTTCTAATACTTTAGACACGGTTTTAACGCTCCTTTAATATTTTTTATAAAAATCTTTGTAATTTTATCCAAAATGTTGTAAAATAACTTAAGGACTTTTATATTTTACAACATTTACAAAAAAAAGTAAATAATACGAATGGGGTTTTTAGTTTTTTTATGAAAATTTGCGCTTTAATTGCCGAGTATAATCCGTTTCATTTAGGACATCTAAAGCATATAAACTATATAAAGGAATTCCTTGGCGCTGAAAAGGTAATAGTCGTTATGAGTGGTAACTTTACCCAACGTGGCGAACCTGCAGTGCTAAATAAGTTCACACGTGCAAAACACGCAATACAAGCAGGCGCAGATATGGTAATAGAACTTCCCACCGTGTTTGCGACTGCCAATGCAGAAGTTTTTGCAAAAGGTGGAATTAATATTATAAATTCACTTGGCGTGGTAGACGGTGTTTGCTTTGGCGTGGAAAGTGGCGATAAAGATTCTTTTATAAGGCTTGCCACCCACCTAAACGACGAAAGTAAGGAATTTAAAAAGGCTATTAAAGAGTATCTAGATAAAGGTCATTCGCTAGCAAAAGCCAAGTTTGAAGCCGTTAAACAAATGGGCGAAAGTTTTGATGAAAAACTAGTTTCCACACCAAATAATATTTTGGGCGTGGAATATACCAAAGCATTGCTTAAACTTAAAAGTGAAATCAACATATTCCCTATGCTCCGTGACGGCGACCATAACGACGATACGCTAAAGAAAGGTATAACTAGCGCAAGCAGTATTCGTAGCGCCTTAAAAGACGGCAAGCGTAAAAAGGTAAAAGGCAATCTACCAAACTTCGTTTATAAAGATTTGGGCGACTATAATGCCGACTTTGACAAAATGATTGTAAGTTCACTTATAACCACCCCAGCAGAGCAAATGTCAAAGATTATGGACTGCACCGAAGGTTTAGAAAACCGAATTAAAGCGCTACTAAAAGATACCAAAGACCTTGATACTTTGGTGGAAAAAATAACCACTAAAAGATATTCTTCTGCAAGAATAAGACGCATTATGTTATCTTGCCTACTAAACGTTAACGCAGACCTTGTAAAGGAATGTTTATTGGGCGAATTATATGCAAAAGTTCTTGCCGTGCGCTCTAGTTCAAAAGAACTTATTTCAAAAATATCCCAAAAAGGCAGTATCCCAATACTAACCAGAAAAAGCGACCTAAACCTATTAAAAAAGACTGCCCTAAAATGTTACAAGGTTGACTCTTTAGCAAACGATTTATACAACCTAGCAACCCAAACGAACTTTAACGAAAACTATATGGTTATAGTATAAATATAGAAGCCTATGTAAAACACATAGGCTTCATTTATTATTTATTCAATTCCAAACAAAAAGTTGGGCTCTATACCAAACTTTTGATATATAAGCATAATACTATCATACCCTGGCTTCTTATTACCCAACAACCATTGGCTTACTGTAGTTTGATTAACACCCAGAATATCTGCAAAGGCTTGCTGGGATAATTTGTTTTCAAGCATAAGTTGCTTTATAACTTCTATATATGAGTTCATATTTTAATTATAAAGGCTTTTAGGTCTAAAGACTTGACATAGGTCAAAAGACCTGATACAATTAAGTAAATTGTTTTAGGAGAACGTATTATGGAAGAAAAGCCTTATTTAAAGTATGTTGAAAGAATAAAAAAAATAATCACACTTACAAAATTATCCCGTGCTTTAGGCATTTTGCTCACTCTTGCTCTACTATTAATGCCCATGTTTAGTTATAAAATTGACACGGCTGGAATTTTTATAGAAAAGGGTAATTTTAACGTTTTGGGCGAGTTGTATAAAAACGTTCAAGGCTTTACGTCTGGTGGATCTTCGTCTTCTGTTGGAATATTTATGATAATGTTGTCATTTATCGTTATATTATTAAGTATTGTCTTTCTTATGCTTGAAATAAAATCACTATTAAACATAATTAGACAAAAAGACCTTGAACTCTTTTCAATGCAAATATACAATAATGCATCCATTGCAAAAGGCTCTCTTTTTTGGCGAACTCAACTTTCCATCAAGTTACCAATTTTATACGCCCTTTTCTTTGCTTTTGGAAAAATATTAACTCTGATATTCGCAGACAACAGTGGGCTTTATAAATATACATATATGGTTAGCGCTTCTGTTTCTCTTTGGATTATCCCTGCCTTCTTATTAATTGCTATAGGAATTACGCTTTCAATCATAATAAGAAAGTTAGACGTTAAGATCTGCAATGAAATGATTAATGAAAAACTTTCTAAAATAGATTAAGACGAATATATATATTATTTTAAAATATTAAACAATCAAAAAACACGCTTTTAATAAAGCGTGTTTTTTTATTTTTCTTTCCTAGGATTAGGCGTTTTGTTCTGGTTGGGTTGGTTGTTCGGATTGAACGTCAAACTTTTTTAATTCTTCAGAAACTATTTTTGGCGTCTTTCCATCTACTACGCTACCAGCAATTATGGTTGCAATGAAAAAGGCGATTGACATAACAAGACAAACAATAGCCGTAGTATTAAATCTTGCACCAAATCCTATCCATGCAATTATATCCACAAAAATATATCCTAAAAATGCGTTGGCAAATCCACTTAAAATTGCAGTAAGTAAATGATTTAATTTTTTATTTTTCGTAATTTTTAATTCAGGATTATTCTTGTCGCAAATAACGTTAGCAATCCAATAATTTCTCATCTGCTTTTTTAATGCTTTTTCAAGAGTGATACCGTTAACGCATTTGGTTTTTTGAAACTCTTTTAGCCATTCGTTACCATCAAAATTTATTTCATCCATTTTTTTAGATAAAGCATTATACATAAAAAATTTAGATAAATTGGTAGTTACAATATTTATAGCAAGCCCAAGCATAAAACAAATGCCAATTCCCTGACCTTTTACAACCATTAACCCTGCTGTTATATAGGCATCAGCAAATTCACCATAAAATCCCATTCTACCTGCATTACTTGCTAAACTTGCTGCTTCGCCAATAAGCCCAATAAATCCAAATAGGAGCACCATAGCCCCTAAAATATTTAAAAGCATGAATGGTAAATTAGCCTTTTTAATGCAAGCATATAATGCTTCTTGGTCTTTTGTTAACTTTAATTCTTTTTCAGCCCTTTTTTCTTCACGTTCTCTTTCTGCTTTTTCTTGTAAAGCAATTTCTTCTTGCCCTGCTAACTTTTTGCAAACTTCTATATCGTTTACAAAGCCACACGCAGAGCAGGTTAACTGTTCTTCAGTAATTTCTGCGCCACATTTAGCGCATTTCAGTAATACCATAATCTTCTCCTTAGTAATAATTTATTATAATTTACACTAACTATTAGTTAGTATTAATTGTAATAATTATAACTAACCGTCAGTTAGTTGTCAAGTAAAAACTCTAACCAACAGTTATAATTTTTAATAAGGGGTTAAGAATATGTGTGATTTAATTAAAAAAAGGTTAACTGAAGAACTTAAAAATTCCAAGTTAACCACGGTTGAAATTGCAAAAAAGATTGGCGTTTCACCAGAGATGGTTACGCAATATACTACTACCAAAAAACTGCCCAAACTAGATACTTTTGCAAAACTTTGCAAAGAACTAGATATTTCTGCCGATTACGTTTTAGGGATAAAAAACGACTAAAAGCCGACTGTTAATAGTCGACTTTTTTATTTATAATAAAAACACGCTTTTAATAAAGCGTGTTTTTTATGTTTCTTTCCTAGGATTAGGCGTTTTGTTCTGGTTGTTCAGATACGTTTTCTTCGATTTGCTTTGCACCTAAACTTTCAATATAAGCATTTCTTTCTTTTTCTGATTTTCCACCAAATACACCAATAACAATCATTTCTGCAATGGCTAAAACAAATCCAATAATTAGTTCAGGTCTAATGATAATTGGCATAAATTTGATTGCGCCAGCAAAATTGCCGAGAATTGGTAAAACCAAGTAGATCAAGCCTATTACTAATAGTATTACACCAGGAATAGCTACAACAGCATCGCATATACTAGCGATAAGCGTATTCTTTTTAACTTGTAGGTCAGGCTTTGCTACCCATACTGCGGCTTCTATAATCCACTTGTTTTTCTTGTCTTTTTTTAGCATTCTTTTGTTTACTGTGCCTGTTTGTGGGTCTACTACGTAAGCCTTATGTTTTTCTAACCAAAGTTCTGCGTCAAAATCAATTTCTTTCATCTTCTTTGCAACAACAATTGGCGCAATGATTTTATGTATTTGCGTCATAACAACTAATACAGTCGCAGAGATTAATAGATAAAGACCATAGTTACCCATCAAACTGCCGATAACGTCTGTTACTATTTTTTTAGCAACTTCTAAACCAGCAGGACTATTCCAATAATATGCTGGCAATTTGTCAACTAATAATAACGGAAACTTATAAAAAGCAAGCAGAACCAAAAATATCGATAATGCAATTATTGCAAAAATATTAACTAGCAAGAATGGTAGTTTTACCATTTTTGCCGTGTGTTGCAACTGCTGATGCTTAACAAAAGTTTCTTCTTCATGTTGTTTTCTTAAATTTTCATTTTTTAATTGTTCCATAGAAAACTTTCTCCTTTGTTTTTTTCACATTATATCACAAAATATGGTTATACGCAACCATATTTTGTAAAAATTATATAATAAAATATTGTTACATATAACCATAATGGAGAAAATTATGAACAGCGTTAATCACGCCCTAGCCTTGCGCATAGACGAACTTCTTAAAAAAAAGAAAATGACAAGATATCGTTTAGCAATGAATAGTGGTTTAACACATTCTACGTTAAAGAACATTATTCACGAAACGGTAAAAGACAATCTTCTTTCCACTACCATTTTAATTGCTAGTGGATTTGATATGACGGTAAGCGAATTTTTAGACAGTCCACTTTTTAAGGAAGAAAATTTGAATATATAAAAAAGCGTTGCCCTAGAAGGCAACGCTTTTATAGTATTTAAATGTTTTTAATAATTTTTCCGTCAAAAATTATTTAAGGTTTGAACCTAGTCTATTTCAAGGCGATGTTTCAAAAAATAAATGATTAGCATTTATGCGTTTTGATGAGAAAAAAGCAAAAAAGACAAGTGTTCTTTTTTGGGGTAATACCCTTTGTAGTCTTATCCCGAAAAAAACACGAAGTATTTTGTAGATTTTTTCCGTCCAAAAATCATTTAGAGTTTGAAACGGAGCCTATTATTATACCCCAGAATATGATGAGAAACCACCGTCGATTGGAAGAACTACGCCCGTAATGAAGCCTGCCGCCTTTTCGTTAAGTAAGAAAAGAACACCACCTTCCAATTCTTCGGTTTCGCCAAATCTACCCATAGGGGTTGCTGCAAGAATTTTGCCCGTTCTTGCAGTTGGCGTTCCATCGTCATTCCATAAAAGTTTAGCGTTTTGCTTGGTTGAGAAGAAACCCGGTGCGATTGCGTTTACCCTAATACCAACCTTTGAGAAGTGAACTGCAAGCCATTGTGTAAAGTTAGAAATAGCCGCTTTTGCGCCACTATACGCAGGAATCTTGGTTAAAGGAGTATAAGCGTTCATACTAGAAATGTTAAGTATGTTGCAACCCTTTCTGCCAACCATTTGACGAGCGAACGCTTGAGTTGGGATAAGTGTTCCTAGGAAGTTTAGGTTAAACACGAAGCCTACGCCTGAAGCGTCTAAATCAAAGAAAGATTTAGTATCTGCGTCAATGTCGCCAAGTTCAAAATATTCTTTGTCGGTGGTTGCTTTTGGATTGTTTCCACCAGCGCCGTTGATTAAAATATCGCACTTGCCAAGGTCTTTTTCTACTTGGTCGGCAACAGCGTAGCAAATATCCTTATCTAAAACGTTGCAAGAATATGCTTTAGCAACGCCACCTTCTTCAACTATTTCGTTTGCGAAAGTAGTTGCTGCTTCTAGGTTAAGGTCAAGTAGCGCAACTTTAGCGCCTGCTCTTGCCAAAACTTTAGCGAAGTTAGAGCATAAAACCCCACCTGCGCCCGTAACTACTGCAACTTTGCCTGTTAAATCTGTATTTAAAACGTTCTTATTCATTTTTTGCTTTCTCCTTTTCTAAAGCTTCAAACATACCGTTAAGATAGGTTGCGCCAAGCGCTCTATCGTATAAGCCGTAACCCGGTTTACCCGTTTCCCCCCAAATCATTCTACCGTGGTCTGGACGAAGATATCCGTCAAAGTTATTGTCTACTAGCGCTTTTACGATTTCATAAATATCTAAAGAACCCTTTTCAGAGATATGCCCCGTTTCTTCAAAAGAGCCGTCTTCCAAAAGTAAAACGTTACGGATATGCATAAAGGCGATTCTATCCATTTTTGCATATTTAGCAACCATTTTTGGAATATCGTTAAAGCAAGCGCAACCAAGACTACCCGTGCAGAAGCATAAACTATTTGCAGGGCTATCAACTATCTTTAGGAATCTATCAAGATTTGCTTCGTTAGTGATAATTCTTGGCAAGCCGAAAATAGGATATGGTGGGTCGTCTGGGTGAATAGCCATTCTAACGCCACATTCTTCGGCAACGGGAATAACCTTTTTAAGGAATTTAGTTAGGTTTGCCCACAAGCCTTCTTCACCAAGTTCACCGTAAGCAGTTATAAGTTCACGAACTTCGCTTTGGGTATAACTTGCGTCCCAACCGGGTAGGTGAATATCATCCTTTAATGGGTCTAGACCTTTCATTTGTTCCCAATACATAACTAGGCTTGTCGAGCCGTCTTTTGCAGGCTTGTCTAGTTGAGTTCTTGTCCAGTCAAATACAGGCATAAAGTTATAAGTTACGCACTTTACACCGTATTTAGCGCAACGACGAACGTTTTCACAGTAAACTTCTAAAAGTTCGTCAACGTTGTTTCTACCAAGTTTAATATCTTCGTGAACGGGGATAGATTCAACTACGTCGAAAACTAAACCGTTATCTTCACATTGTTTTTTCATTTTAGCAAGCGATTCTTCTGGCCAAACTTCGCCCGGTTTTACGTCGTATACAGCCGAAACGATAGAACGCATTCCAGGGATTTGGGATATGTATTGTAAGGATATGGGGTCGCTTTCACCATACCATCTAAAAGACATTTTCATCTTCATAATATTTTTCTCTCTTTTAATTTTTTTCGCATCTGGGCATAATTTGCCCTTTGCAAGCGTTATTTTATAATTTTATTAACGTTTAAGAAGGATTTCTTGCCCACTTTTTGCGCTGTTATATGACGCAAACAACACTTCCATGGTGGCTTTTACGTCTTTTGGTGAAAAATGCTTGCCCGTTTTATAAAAATCGGAAATTAACTTTTCGTGGCTTAAACCCCAATACCATTTTTCGCCCGTGGTTTTAGCGTCTTCTGCGATACATTCGCCGTTAACAAAAAGTCTGCCGTCTTCATAACGAACTATACCCTTTTCGTAAACGATTTCAAACATAGGGTCAGACTGTTCGCTAAATGCATTCGTCGCATAGAAAATACCGTGAGCGCCGTTTGCATATTTTAGAGTTATTGCAAAACTGTCTTCTACTTCAATAACGTTTTTGAGCGTGAAATTATGCATAACTGCATTAACGGTGGAAACTGCGCCTGCTATATAGGTAAAATAATCTAGCGTATGGATTGCTTGATTAATCAAAACGCCACCACCTTCTTGAGCCCACGTTCCACGCCATTCTGCTTGGTCGTAATATTCTCTATCTCTGCACCAAGTAAGCATGCCTTTAACACCACAAATTTCGCCGAAGTCACGTTCTTCTGCAATTTCCTTAAATTCACGAATACAATTATTAAGTCTGTTTTGCATAACTACGCATACTTCGTCACACTTAGGGTGCGCTAGAAGTTTTTTGAATTCTTCTTCGGTCATAACTATAGGTTTTTCGCAAACGACTTTCTTGCCAGCGTCAAGCGCCTTTACTATCATAGGATAGTGAAGATAGTGTGGCGTGCAAATATGAACAACGTCTATATTCTTATCAGCCAATACTCTTTCATAAGAATACATTGCCTTTGCGCCGTATTCTTTAGCGCCCTTTTCGGCAGTTTTTCTGTCAACGTCACATATCGCATAAACGGATGCTCCGTTAATTTTTGAAATAGCCTTTGCGTGGAGCGGACCAATTGCTCCGTAACCTACTATACAAGATTTCATATTTTTAATTCCTTTATAATTTAATGCTACAACCCGACCACCCGTTTTTTCGGGGGGGGGGGAAGGCTTACTCAAATCCTTTTTGTTTAAGGAATTCGTAACTTGTTTTTAGACAATCAAACGGGTCGGTTTCACAGGTGTCTTGTTCAACTAGTGCGTATTCAACGCCAGCTTCTTCACAAGCAGCCAAAATATCGTCCCAATCAAGGTTACCCTTGCCTACTTCGCACATTAATGCTTCGTTGTTAACGATTTTTTTATCCTTTAAGTGAACGCAAGCAATTCTGCCCTTGTTGTCTCTAATGAATTTTGCAGGGTTGATACCTGCGTGCGCTAACCAATAAACGTCTAAAATTAGTTTAAGGTTATCTGACTCAACTTTTTCTAGAAAAACGTCCCAAGCGTATCTATCGCCCTTCTTTTCAAACTCAAAAGCGTGGTTGTGATAAGCAAAGGTTAAACCTGCTTCTTTAAGTTCTTCGCAAATAGGTCCTAACACCTTTGCTACGATAGCGATATTATCGTCTCTTGCCGCATAGTTTGGCATTCCACCAAGCCCACAGATTTTACAACCGATGGTCTTGTGATAGTCGATTTCCTTGTCCATTTTTTCAAAATAATTAAGGAAAGGTCTATGCGTGCAAACGGCTTCTAAACCGTGTTTATCTAGCACCTTTTTAATATCTTCTGGATTAAAAGCGCCAATTCCAGAAAGTTGAACTAATTTATAGCCAATCTCTTTAACCTTTCTGCACGCTTCGTCAAAACCTTCTAAGGTTTTACAAGCAGAGCGAACTGTATACATTTGTGCGCCAAGTCTTTTATCCATATTAATAAGTCCCCCTTGTGTCGCCATGAACTTTATTTACAGTTTTTTTGTAAGTAGAGTTCTTAATCTTTTCTTGCAAGATATCGTAGAATTTTTGATGTGGGAAGTTGTTAAGGTCAATTGTTTCGCCCGTCCAACCACTTAGGTGGATAGCGTTAGAAATGGTAAGACCTTTAATACCTTCTTCACCAGGGGCAAGAAGTGGAGAACCCGTCAATACTGCGTCTGCATAGTTTTTCAATAAGGTTGGGTGCTGTTCGCCACCGTCAGCAATAACTTCAGTAACAACGTCCGTCTTAGGTTTGCCGAATGGTGCTTTACTAATCTTGTTCCATTCACGTTCGCTTATATTGTTTCTATGGAAGGTTATCGTATTGCCTTCTACGATTATTTTACCCATATCACAAGCGATTTCTAGCCTATTCGTTCCGGGCGCTTCTGCCGTTGAAGTTATATATTGACCAATCGTGCCGTTATTATAATCAAAGAAAGCAACTACTTCGTCTTCTACTTCGATATCGTAATATTTACCAAAGCCAACCTTAGCAAATACCTTATCTGGAACACCGAATAGCCATTGCCACAAGTCTAATTGGTGTGGGTTTTGGTTGATTAAAGTTCCACCACCTTCGGTTTCCCATCTAGAACGCCATGCGCTACTGTTATGATATGCTTGGCAACGATACCAAGTGGTAACTATCCAAGTAATTCTTTTAATATGACCTAGTTCACCGTTGTCAATCATTTGTTTTAATCTTTGATATACACGGTCGGTTCTTTGGTTATACATAATACCGAAAACCTTGTCTGATTTAGCGGCTGCTTCGTTCATTTCAAGAACTTGCTTCGTATAAACACCTGCAGGTTTTTCAGTTATAACGTTAAGCCCTAATTCAAAAGCCTTTATAGCCATTGGTGGATGGTCGTAGTGAGGAACTGCAATAAGCACAGCGTCGCACAAACCACTTTTCATAAGGTCTTCGTGATTGTCAAAGAAAGCAACTTGTGGATGGTTCTTTGCGCATGCTTCCTTTCTTGCAAGGTCAATATCACAAATAGCCATAAGTTCTACGTTAGGAACTTTACCTTCAGCAATGTTTCTTGCGTGTGAAGTTCCCATATTACCGTAACCGATAATTCCAAGCTTCAATTTTTCCATAAAACACCTCTTTGTCGGGCTTATTTTTTAAAATTATAACATATAGATTTTAGCGTTTCAATTGCAAATATGATAATTTTTTGCACTATTCGATCTAATTAAGGGGTTTTGCCCGACGTAATCTCCCTTAAATTTTTTAGATAGAAAACGCTGTTTTTTGATTAAAATTTACTGTTTTTACCCGTTTTTGACATAAAAACCAAGTATATAACAAACGTTTTGCGTTTGATGGTTTATTGCAATATTTTGCTATTTTTTACAAGATAGCACTTCGTTTAAGATTTTTTCAAAACTATTAGACGCTAGCGCAAAAGTATCTTCACTTGCTTCGCCAGTCATTTTCGACTTTCCGTCAAGTTCCAAGTCTGCAAGACCTTTGAAATATCCTAGGTGTGGCTCTAAACTGAAAAATCCGTTATAACCCTTTTCAAAAAGTCTTTCCATAACGTATTTAATATTGCCGTCCCCCATTCCTGCAGGAACTATACCAACGCCGTTCTTATGGTCTTTAATGTGCATATACTCTACGTATGGAATTAGCACCTTTATTGCTTCAATAGTGTCAATTCCCTTTTGTGCAAAGTTTGCAGGGTCGAAAACCATACGGAAATTCTCACAATAAAATCTTTGCATTATGTTTAAGTTGCCTTCGATAGTTTCGCCGTAAATGTCGCCCTCGTTTTCGTGTAGCAACACTACCCCTTGCTCTTTAGCGTATCCTATAAACTTTGAAAGTCTATCCATAACTTCGTTAACCTTTTCGTCAGTCCATTCACCGTCTTTGAAAAAACTAAACATTCTAATATACTTACAATCAAGCATTTTTGCCGTGCGAACAACACGCTTGAATTGTTCAAAATGAGGGGCAAAATCTTCGGTAATTTTAATCTTGCCTACGGGCGAACCTATTGACGATGCCTTTATGCCGTATTCCTTCATTTTTTCTTTTAACTGTAAAACTTCTTCGTCATTTAAGGTTGCAATGTTCTTACCATTTACTCCACGTGGTTCAAAGTAATTTATTCCAAGTTTGTTAAGTGTAGAAAACTGCACGTCTATATCTTCTGCAATTTCATCTGAAAAACCACTGATTTTTTCGTATAACATAATATACTCCTACTAATCTATTATAAAAAGTATACTAAAAATAAAATACATTATCTATATATTTATTGCCAAAAACATTGCATTTATTGCTATTTGGTGATATAATTTAGCAAAGGTAACGTTATGGATAAAAACTTTCACGTAAATATTCACACTTGGGAAAACGCAAACATGCAAAATGCAAGGCTACATTCCCATCACGAATATGAAATTTATATGTTTTTAGAAGGCGATTCTTATTACGTTGTTGAAGGCAGAAAATACGAACTTACCCCTGGCGACGTTATAATTATTCGTAAACACGAAATGCACAGGGTTTTTCATATGTCTGAAAAGCAGTATTCTTCGTTAGTTCTATTTGTTTTTCCAGAATTTTTTGAAGAAAACAACTGCATGGAATACGAGCAAGCCTTTTTAGACTATTCAAAAGACAATAAAATCGATTATCAAACGGTGCTTTCTTCTGGGCTTCAAGATACTATAGATAGACTGCTTAAATACAGCAATAATGCTAAAAATATCGATTTACCCGTGGTAAAAAGCACTATGATAGAAATTTTGCATATAATTAACGGTGTAACAAGGTTTGAAAAGCCTGCAAAAACCAACCAATCAATAAACAAAATTATAAGTTATCTAAACGATAATTTTACCAATGAAGTTTCACTAGACAGCATAACTGAACAGTTTTTTATAAGCAAGTATCACCTATGCCGTGAATTTAAAAAAGCGACGGGACTTACCTTGCAAGAATACGTTAGAAGAAAGCGTTTAACCCTAGCATCAGAACTTGCACACTCTGGAATGACCTTATCTGAAGCGGCGACACGCGCTGGCTTTACCGATTATACCTGTTTCTACAGATATTATAAAAAACGCAAAAAAACAAGCCCAAGCAATCATAAAAAGGAGTGGTTATGAAAAAATTTATAAACTATGCCCACCGTGGCGCAAGCACTTATTATCCTGAAAACACCCTTCTTTCCTTTAGAAAAGGATTAGAAATGGGGGCAAATGGCATTGAAACGGACGTTCAAATAACTAAAGATGGCGTTTTAGTATTATTTCACGACGACAATCTTGAAAGAATTTTAGGAAAAGACGGTTGTATCGCCGACTATACCTACGATCAACTTTTAAAGTTTAAGGTAAAAAATGGAGAATTCTATGATAAAATTCCTACCTTTGAAGAATTTTTACAAGAGTTTTCTAGTAAAGATATAACCTTCGCAATCGAACTAAAAGTAAAAGGCGTTGCTAAGAAAACGGCTGAAATGATTTACAAATACGGCGTAGAAAACAAGGTTATTATTACTTCGTTTATATTCGACGCAATGAAAGAAATAAAGGAAGTTGCTCCCAACCTAAAGCGTGGATATTTATTCTTTAATTTAGATGAAAAAACTTGCAAGGAAATTGAAGAACTAGAATTATTCGAAATATGTCCTAAAGGACAAGATATAACAAAAGAAGAAGTGGACGAGTTTCATCAAAAAGGATACGGCGTGCGTGCTTGGGGTATGTTTGATGAGCAAATTATGATAGAAACCATTAATAAAGGCGTTGATGGAATGACCGTTAATTTTCCAGACAAACTTACTGCTTATTTAGCAAATAAACAATAATTAATTACAACAAAAAAACGTTATCGATTTGATAACGTTTTTTTGTTTGTTTTGTGATTTACCGAAATTATTCAGCAACAGCAGTAGCGCCAGCTTCCTTGAATTTTGCGATGATTGCATCAGCATCTTCTTTGCTAACGTTGTCTTTGATGGTTGCGCCATCAACTGCAAGTGCTTTAGATTCGATAAGACCTTGACCAGTAACGTCCTTAACAACTTTGATAACGCCGATTTTGTTAGCGCCAACTTCTTTAAGAACGATTTTGAATTCGGTCTTTTCTTCAGCTGCAGGAGCGTCTGCAGCAGCTACAGGAGCAGCAGCAACTGCTACAGGAGCAGCAGCGCTTACGCCAAATTCTTCTTCAATTGCTTTAACGAGTTCAGATAACTCAAGTACGGAAAGAGCTTTGATTTCTTCAATCATAGCAGTGATTTTTTCACTCATTTTAATATCCTCCTAAAAATTTTAATAATACTTTTGTTTTTTTGTTAATTGGAAACCTGTTTTATGCAATTTTTTGCATTATGCGGTTTCTTTCTGCTCTCTGACAGCGTCGATTGCACGAGCCAGACCTGCGATTACAGAGTTC
>JAZNSS010000030.1:0-4183 GCA_045591355.1 Christensenellaceae bacterium
CGCGGGTAATCCTAACAAAACTTGGACAAAAGAGGCCTTTAGAAAAGGCGAATATTCTTATGAACAATTATGTGACTTACAAGCACAGAACCCTACCTTGTTCAATGAAATTACCGCAAAAGAGTAATTTAATTTAGGAGGAAAAACATTATGTCATTATTTGACGCAAAACAATTTAACCCACAAGTTTTCTTAAAATATATGGAAACTGTGGAAAGCGAAAGAACAAATCGCTTAATTAGAGCAGGCGTTTTCGTTGGCGAACCGTCATTAATTCGTGCATTACCAGACGGCGTTGGTGGAAACTACGCACAAAGAAACTTTAGTGGTCGTTTACCAAAGAATGAAACCATTTACGACGGCTCACACGACATCGCCGTTGGCACATTACCAACATACAAACAAGGCGTTGTTGTTCTTGGTTGGGCAAGAGCATTTGGCGAAAAAGATTTTACCGTTTCAGTTACAGGTAAAAACTTTATGTCTAATGTCGCCGGACAATTAGTTGAATATCTTGACGAAAGACACGAGGACAACCTCATTTCTATTCTTAAAGGTGTTTTCGGTGGTGCATTAGCAAGCAAAATTGTCAACAAACAATTAGGTTCACTTTCCGTTGCCGACATCGTTGACGGTTTAGCATTACAAGGCGATAAATCAAGAAATATCGTCGCCGTTGCTATGCACAGTGCCGTTTTATCCGCACTTGTAAAGGCAAATTTAGCACAAGCCGTTAAGTTCATTGACAAAGACGGAATTGCCCGTGATTTAGGTATTTATCAATGGGATAGCCGTGATGTCATCGAAGATGACGAACTTGCACCAGCCGAAAGTTTTGCAAAGACAACCGACGTTGCTGTTGTCGCAGGTAAAGTTTATTACACCAAAGACGGCGATGAATATGAAGTAGTCGCAAGCCCAACAACAACTGATATTGCAGATTACTATGAAAGAACACTTGCTTACCCAGTTTACTTACTTGGTAGAAACGCATTTACTTTCCAACCATTACCAGTTGAAACACCAATTGAAATGTGGCGTGAACCATTAAAGAACGGCGGACAAACATACCTTATTTCAAGAGAAAGATATGTTATGCAACCTTATGGCGTTTCATTTAAAGAAAACGCTATGTCCGGTCTTGCACCAACAGTTGCCGAACTTGAGACCGCAAGTTCTTGGGAATTAGTTAGCACCGGTGGTGTTAACCCACAAACAATTCCAACCAAAAATATTCCACTTGCTTGTATTGTTTTCTCAATTTCAGGCATTTAATAAGTGTTAATTTATGGGGGTAAATGATTATGACTAACGAAGAAAAACTTGAACAAATGCGTGTGCAAATGGGCGAGAATTTTGGCGACAATGTTTTAGTTGTTTACCTCCGTCAAGCAAAGCAACTTATTTTAAACAAAAGATTTCCATACGGCGACCAACCTACCGAAGTAGAAAATCGTTACGAGCAACTACAAATTGAATTAGCAATATCATTATTCAACGAAAGGGGCGCGGAGGGTCAAAAATCGCATAATGAAAATGGCGTTAGCCGTTCTTGGCGAACAAAAGACGAAATTATGCACGACGTTGTGCCTTACGCTTGCGCGATATGAGAAACTTAAAAATTAATCAAAAAACATATTATGGTCTAAATTATTTAGGCGAAACCGATAAAACCGACGAACAAGGTTATAAAACGGGCGAAAAATTAGTCTCTTATGGGGGCGAAATTGAGTTCAAAGCACATATTAGCGGTGCAACCGGTTCGGCAATTGTTGATAACAACGGAATTATCATTGAATACGATAAGTCAATGGTATTAACCAAGAAAGAAATGATTGAATATGGTTTTAACGAAAATACGGTATTCTTTATTGATAAAGAACCCGAATATAACACCGACAATAAACCATTATATGATTATAAAGTTAAGCGTATCAAAGACACCATAAACGAGACATTGATATTGTTAGAAAAGGTTAGGAATAGTTAATGAAAGTGTCTTGGAACATTGACCCACAAAAACTTGTTAAAAACATTGAAAAAAATGTTAAAGCGTCTGCACCAAAAATTGTTGACGCGGTTAGCAAGGAAATTGAGGTTAATGCAAAAAGAAATTTTAATAGGGCTATTCCGGAAATTGGGGCGGATAACCCTTACATTGTGGTAAGTCGTGTGGTAAATGGTAATAGCGCAACCATAAGATGTATCGGCGAACAAGTATTATTTGCCGAATTTGGTGCGGGTTTGCATAATTCCTACTTTGAAAGAACTATAACTATTGACAATTATACAAGGGGCAATTTTTCCGTTAAGGGATATGACCGAACAATTGTCTTTAGTGCAAGGGGTTTTAGTAAAGGTGGTATGAAAGAATTAATGCCAAGACCAAGTGGTATAGTCCAATTGGGAAAATACGGAAAAGGTTATGGCGTTAATGAATATTGGGTTAGACCAACAACCAATGGTCGATTAGCAAGTCGCGAAACTAACGTCCATAAGAGAAATGGCGAAATGCGTAACGATGTTATATGGACTATGGGAACTAAACCCGTTCGTGCATTATGGCGCGCAAGAAATACCGCATTAAATAAATTGTTTAGTGGGAGGTTAAATATTAAATGATTAATAACGCAAGTGAAATCTTTACACGCTTAACCACCGCTTTACAAAATGCGGATAGTAGTGTAAAGACATCGAGTGTTTACACTAATAGCCCAAGTTCTTACCCATTTGTTAGTATTGAACTTATTGAAAATAGCATTTATGAACGTGGTGTAGATAGTGGCGATATGGAAAATTTTGCCAACATTTCCTACGAAATTAATGTCTATGCAAGGGGCGATACTAAAATGAGTGATTGCTATAAGTTATTGGGGGTCGCCGATAACTTTATGAAAAGCATTGGCTTTGCAAGAATTATTTTAACACCAATGCAAGACCAAAACGAAACACAATACCGATTAGTCGCAAGATATGAGGCGGTTGTCGGTAAAGACTTGAAAGTATATAGGAGGTAGTATATGGCTACATCAACAATTAATACATTTTTAATGTATAAAACAGGAACTCCAAGTGCATACGCAAAACTTTGCGATATTAAGGACTATCCGGACTTAATTGGCGCACCTGAGGCACTTGAAACAACTACATTAAGCGATAAAGCCCACACTTACATTGAGGGTTTACAATCAAGCGAACAACTTACCTTTACCGCTAATTATGATAGCGACGTTATGGATACACTTATCGCACTTAAAGGCACGGAACAAGACCTCGCAATTTACTTTGACGATGTTACCGCCGATACACCAGCCGGTGCGGAGGGTATCTTTGAATTTAAAGGTTTTGTTTCTGTTTCAATTATTGGAAAAGGCGTTAACGAAGTTCGCGAAATGCAAATTATCGTTACCCCAACAACCGAAATTGAAAAACAATAATTAAACCACAATGGGAGGAACTATAAATGGGTAGTATCTTAATTAAGAACGAAAAAGACGGCAAAAAATACGAATTAGCATTTAGCCGTTCATCGTTAGTCAAAATGGAAAGACAAGGGTTTAATGTTCAAAACATTGAAAAAGAACCATTGTCAACAATTGCCTTGTTAATGCGTGGTGCATTTTACAAAAATAACCCAAGTTTAAGTGATGAGGAAATTGACGCAATTTGCGACGATATTGAACAAAGCGACGAACTTATTAAAGCATTATTAGATTTGTATTCACAATGTCTAATGGCTTTAAGCGGACAAGACAATAAACAACCAAAAAACTTCAAGTGGGAGAAGAATTAAAAACTTCTCCCCAAGAAAGCCAAACCATAGAACAAGCGTTTAATGAAATTTGCCCTTTTTTAATCGCAACGGGGTGTTCTTATAGCGACTTTTGGGATAATGACCCACTAATCGCAAAAGCATACCTTAAAGCGCATAAAATTAAGCAAAAACAAGAAAACGAAAAACTATGGTTACAAGGTTATTATTTCTACGTTGCGCTTTGCGATGTCGCCCCCGTCCTACAAGCGTTTGCCCCAAAAGGCACAAAGGTTCAACCATATTTGAAAGAACCGTTTAAATTAGGCGATGAGGACTATGTGCATAGGGAAGAAGAACAAAGACAAAGTAGATTAAGAAACCTTAAGGAAAAGTTAATAAAAATGTCTAAAATGGAGGGTAAATAGGTTA
>JAZNSS010000031.1:0-6301 GCA_045591355.1 Christensenellaceae bacterium
CATTATATTAGTCGTTAATATTTTCTTCACTAAAAAAAGCACTAAAGAATTAAATTCTATTGATTCCTACGTGGAGAATTTAGAAAATAGATTAGCTAATACCTTGTCTAGGGTTTACGGCGTGGGAGACGTTTCCGTTGTAATAACCGTAGAATCAGGAATGGAAACTGTTTTAGCAAATAAAATAACGACAACACAAACACCTCAAGGAACGGAAACAGAAGAAAGTCCAATAATTGTTAACGGAAAAACTGTTGTTATTAAAGAAAGTTATCCTAAAATTATAGGGGTATTAATAGTATGTGAAGGCGCAGAAAATATAGCCGTAATGTCTAGGATTCAACAAGCGACAATATCGCTTTTGGATATAAATATTAATCAAATAGAAATTTTAGCTATGTAGGAGGTTTTTAATGACTAAAAAGAAAAAAATTATAGTGTTATCTTGTATGATAGCATTGCTTGCCGTAACTGCCGTTTTTAATTTTATGTTTACCACAACGACTTATTCGGCTGAAGAAGCTACGGCTGTAAGTTCAGCGAATTATTTTTCGCAATATAGAAATGAACGTATGACAACTCGTAGTGAAGAACTATTGCAACTTGACGCTATAATAAACGCTTCTGCAGAGGGTAGCAGCGAAAGAACTCAAGCGTTAAATATGAAAACGCAATTAACTTCTATAACTGAAAAGGAACTTTTGCTTGAAAGTCTTATAAAAGCATACGGTTTCGAAGATGCTGTAGTTGTAATTGGATTAGATTCTGGTAACGTTAACGTTATTGCTAAATCTGCTTCCTTAACAACAGACGATGCAATAAAAATTTATTCTATTATCGCTGAAGAAAACGTTGCATCACCTGAAAATGTAAAAATTATTCCAATTTCTTAAAAAAGACTATGCAAAATGAATATTTTATGATACAATATTAAAAAAATATCAAAGGTATTTATTTATGGCACGTCTTAAAAAACTTCATCACGAAAAATCGGAAGGTAAAATAACATACGGCGAAAATATTGTTGATAATATCGTTACGTTAGCCGTTTCTGAACTTCCTTACGTTGAACTATACCATAAAACTAATTCAAAAGGTAAAAACTCATCAGTTGTTTTATATTTTGATAAAAAAGGCGTTGACGTAGACGTTACGGTTAAAATTCACTATTCTCAAAGGGCTTCAGAAGTTGTTTTTGCCATTCAAGAAGCCGTTCGTCACACAGTTGAAAGTATGACAGATTATAAAATTTTAAGCGTTAACGTTATTGTTTTGGGCGTTTTGTTCGATGAGCAGAAAACAACGCAATTCTCTGAAGAAAACGACGTTAAAAATGTTGAAAATAAGGAAACGGTAGAAAACTAACATATGAGAAGTCTTGCTAGAGAATCAGTTTATAAATATTTATTTTCAAGGCTCTTCAATCCTGATGATGAAGGGCTTTTTGATGTGTTAATAAAAGAATTATCTAATGAAGATAAAATCTTTGCGACGCAGTTAAAAAATTCAGTAATTGATAATGAAGCACGTTTATTAGACACTCTTGCTGAACTATCTATAGGATATAAGTTGGATAGAATTCATGCTTCAGATAAAATTGCAATTTTAATTGGTATGGCAGAATTTGATGGTTTTAAGCAAACACCTAAAATCGTAATCATAGACGAAGCAGTTAAACTTGCTTCTAAATATTCGACAGATAATAGCCCTGATTTTGTTAATGGAATTTTGGCTTCATACACAAAGGAGTAGTTATGGCAAACATTATTGATGGAAAACAAATTTCATTAGAAATTAAAAATGAATTAAAAGATAAAGTTTTTCAATTTTCTCAAAAATATAATAGAAAAATTAGACTTGCCGTTATTTTGGTTGGAGAAAACCCTGCTTCACAGGTATACGTTAAGAATAAAATTAAATCGGCTGAATACGTCGGCATAGAATCTCTATCTTATTATTTACCTGAATCTTCTTCACAAGACGAAGTTAAAGAGTTAGTTATTTCCCTTGCTAAAGACGTTACTGTTGATGGTATTTTAGTTCAACTACCACTTCCTAAACACATTGACCAAGAAGTTATACTTAATCTAATTCCTGCAGAAAAGGACGTTGACGGCTTTTTGGCAGAAAATTTGGGTAATCTTGCAATGAATAAGCCTTCTACCGTTGCTTGCACTCCTTTTGGCGTTATTCACATGTTAAAAAAGAAAGGAATAGAACTTTCTGGTAAAAATGCAGTTGTTATTGGTAGAAGTAATATCGTTGGCAAACCTATGGCTTTATTATTACTTAATGAAAATTGCACCGTTACCGTTTGTCATAGTAAAACAAAAGACATTAAAAGTGTATGTAAAAATGCCGATATTTTAGTTGCTGCAATTGGAAAACCCAAATACGTTACTTCAGATATGGTTAAAGATGGCGCTGTAGTTATTGACGTTGGTATCAACAGAACGGAAAATGGTTTAGTTGGCGACGTTGACTTTGAAAACGTTGAAAAAATTGCTTCATATATAACACCCGTTCCCGGTGGCGTTGGTCCTATGACTATAGCAATGCTTATGCAAAACACTTATGAATGTGCCCTTAGGAGACAAAATGAACTTTAATATCAAACAAAAATATAATGAATATTATAATCTGTTTGAGAGTTATTTAAATGACTTTTTAAATAGTTTAGATAAATCTATTTCTACTACTATTCAAGAAGCCATTAATTATTCCATGCTAAACGGTGGTAAACGTGTAAGAGCAGTTTTGCTTTTAGCCACGGCTGATTATTTAGGTTTAGACTTAGAAGAAGTAAAATACTATGCTTTAGCATTAGAACTTATTCAATCATATTCGCTTGTCCACGACGATTTACCATCAATGGATAACGATGACTATCGTAGGGGAAAATTATCTACACATAAAAAGTTTGGTGAGGCGATAGGTGTTCTTTGTGGTGATGCTCTACTTAATCTTGCATTTGAAACTTGCTTAAAAAAAGATAATATAACTAAAAATGACGTTAATGCTATGCGTTTAATCTTTGATTATGCAGGCTACAAGGGAATGGTTGCTGGTCAAGTTTTAGACTTGCAAAATGAAAATAATGCTAATCCTAACGAAAATATTTTGCTAGACGTTTACTATAATAAAAGTGTAAAAATGATTGTTGCGCCATTGCTTTGCGCTTCGATTTTGGCTAACAATAAATTTTATTCTGAACTAGAAAATTATGGTAAAAACCTAGGATTTACCTTTCAAATTAAAGACGATGTAATAGACGTCGAGGGGGATTTAACTCAAATTGGTAAAACTCCAAATAAGGATTTAGAAGAAGATAAGTTAACGTCTATTAAAGTTTACGGGTTGCAGGGCGCAAAAAATAAAGCCGAACAATATTTTAATAAAACGTTAGAAAGTGTTGCTAATCTTCCAAACAATGAATTTTTTGTTGATTTTGCAAAAATGTTATACGATAGAAATAAATAATGAGATTAGACGAGTTTTTATATACGAATAATTATTTTGATTCTAGAACAAAGGCTAATCAAGCAATCAAAAGGGGTGAAGTATACGTAAATGGTAAACTTACGGATAAGCCTTCTTTTTTAATTTTAGATAATCAAAATAAAATTGAAATAAAAAGGGAAGTTTCTTTCGTTTCGCTTGGTGGTTATAAAATGCATAAAGCGCTCAGCGATTTTAGTGTAAACGTTCACGACTTAATTTGTTTAGACGTTGGCGCAAGCACGGGTGGTTTTACCGATTGCTTGCTTCAAAATGGCGCTAGTAAGGTTTATACAGTAGACCTAAACAATGATTTATTACACAGCAAATTAAAATTAGACAAAAAGGTTGTTTCAATAGTTAAAAATGCCAAATTTTTGACACAAAACGACTTCATTGATACTATTGATTTATTAACGGCAGACTTGAGTTTTATTTCAGAAACGGTAGTTTTACCTATTTTTTATAATTTGTTAGAAGTAGGTAAAAAAGCGATAATATTAATAAAACCACAATTTGAGCAAGATAAAAAGGTTAAAGCAAAAAATGGAATTTTAAAAGAAAGGTCACATCTAATTAGTGCTTGTAGAAAGGTTTATGATTATTCTATTGATTGTGGTTTTTGTGTAAAAGGTTTGACAGTTGCTCCATTAGTTAAGAAAAAGAACGTTGAGTTTTTAATTTTACTTGAAAAATCAGATGAAAATAGTATGTCATTTGATTATTTATTAAATAAATGCGATAAATTTTAATAAAAAAGCGAATATTTGTTGATAATATTCGCTTTTTGTGTTATTCTTTTTAATAAGGTGATTTTATGAACGTTTTAATTTATGTTAATAAAGCAAAAGACCCTAACGGATTATGGCTTACCGAATGTATAAAATCTTTAGATAAGGAAACGATTTCGCATAAGTTAATTACTGACGACGATTTATCTAAAAAGGAAACTGCCGACGCAATGTTTGTTTTAGGTGGCGACGGCACAATATTAAATCTTACGGAATTTGCTTGCAAAAATTCTATTCCAATTATTGGTATTAATGCTGGAAAACTTGGTTTTTTGACAGAGTTTGAACTATGCGAAATGGATGACGCTATTTCATTACTAAAAAATGGTGAATTAGTTAAAGATTTAAGACAAACGATGGTTTGTAAAGTTGGTAATGACGTTTACTATACCTTAAACGATGCAGTATTGCAAAGAATTAAGGTAGAGCAAAGGGGTAACAACGTGGCTTCCGTTGACATTGAAATTGATGATATTTCAGTTGAAAAAATAGTGGGTGATGGAATTTGTTTATCAACACCAACGGGTTCAACGGCTTATTCGCTTTCTGCTGGTGGGGCAATACTATCACCAGGGATAAAGTCTTTTTCTATAACCCCTATTGCAGCGCATTCATTAAATCAACGCGCAATAGTTTACTCGTCAGATTCAGTATGTAAAATTACCGTTACAGGTAACTGCGCAGTAGGTCTATTTATAGATGGTATTTTTGCTAAAGAATTATTCTTAAACGACGTTATTACTATTGAAAATTCATTATATCCAATTACCTTTTTGAGAAAAAAGGATTTCAATTTCTATAAGAGATTATCAGATAAATTAAAGGATAGACAGGTAAAATAATATGACTAAAAAGGAAAGATTAAATTTAATACTTGAAGTTATACAAGAGTTTGAAATTGGCACTCAAGAAGAATTAACCGAATGTCTTAATAAAAAGGGATATAACGTTTCCCAAGCAACGATTTCACGTGATATTAAAGAGTTAAACCTAATTAAAGGCGAAGGTAAAACTACTAAGTCTAAATATATCAAATTTTCTGCTGGAGACAGTGTATCTCCAAAGATAATAGATTTGTTTAAACACGTTACCGTTTCTATTTCCAGTGTCAATAATCTTATAGTAATAAAGACCTTATCAGGTAATGCTGGAACTGCTGGTATGGCGATTGATGGAATGCACTTTCCACAAGTAATGGGAACTATAGCCGGCGACGATACACTTTTAGTTATTGCTAAATCTGAGTCAGATGCGCATATTATTGTAAAAAGTTTAAGGATACTTTAATTGTTAGAAAAACTTATTATTAAAAACGTTGCGTTAATTGATTACGCAGAAATAAATTTTACCAAGGGGCTAAACGTTTTATCTGGCGAAACCGGCGCAGGAAAGTCAGTTATTTTAGAATCACTTAATTTTGTATTAGGCGCTAAAGCAGATAAATCCTTGATTAGAAGTGGGCAAAATGAATGTTTTGTTTCCGCTATTTTTAACGTTGAAATTAATCAAAACATTAAAAACATATTATTAGATCTTGATTTTGAAGAAGAAGATTCTATTATAATTTCTAGAAAATTCTCTATAGACTGTAAAAGTTCAATAAAAATAAATGGTAATAACGTTACCGTTTCAATGCTAAAAAAAATCACCAATAATTTAGTTGACGTTCACGGTCAAAGTGAGCATTATCAATTACTTAGTTCTTCTAATCAACTAAAACTTGTTGACAAAATTGGCGCAGATGAAGTAGATTCATTAAAACTAAATATAAAAAACGTATATTCAGAATATAAACAAGTCATAAAAAAAATCGATGAACTTGGTGGCGACAATTCTACTAGACTTATTCGTTTAAATATCTTAAATTTCCAAATAAATGAAATAGAAAACGCAAATTTAACAGATGATGAAGAGGATAAACTATTAGAAATAAGAAAAAATTTAATTAACCAAGAAAAAATTTTTAATGCATTAAATATTGTTAAGTCTTCAATTTCAGAAGAAGGTGGAAT
>JAZNSS010000032.1:0-6002 GCA_045591355.1 Christensenellaceae bacterium
TTAAATTTCACACCAAAATCTAGCAAAAAGGAGAGAAGAACGATGTTGAAATTAAGAAGCAAAGTCATAACTGTGTTAACGGTATTGGCAACGTTACTATTCATCACGTCAGCAGTGTTGTTTTGTGGATGCAACGTAGCAAAAGCAGAAAAGAACACAATAGACGCAGATAGTAAGGCTACGATACAAAGCAGTTATGAAATAGGCAGCACACTCACAGTTCCCAGCGCAAAGGTAGTAGTCGATGGGCAGAGTTACGATGCAGAAGCAGTGTATATGTATACACCCAGCAACAAGTTATACACAGTTGGTGGGACGTATGTGTTTGACGAGATAGGCAAACACGTATTGGTATACGTAGCAAGCGTAGAAGGTGAAAGCCAATCTGCAGAAGTAGAGATAATGGTAAACGACCATAGTTACACGGCAAGTAAATTGACAAAGGTAACTAACATAGACAGTTTATCAGTATTAACTGAGGGTCACGCGCAACAAAGTAAGGGTATAAAGGTAGAAATGCCATTTACCGATACATTCCGTTGGCAAACGGCAGTAGACCTAAGAGAAACGGGATTAGAAACGCCATTGATAAGCTTCTTGCCATACCAATACTCAATGGAAAAAGCAGTATTGAGTGGACAAGACGGAAGTGGTAAAGACGTATATACAACGCCAAACCAAGCAAGCAACATATACGTTAGGATGACGGACGCATACGATAAGAACAATTACGTAGACGTAAGGTTAGAATATTTCCTAGACGGATCAACGGCAAACCAATTACCAGCATACGCAGCTAGCGCAAACGGAAACGCAATGAGAGCATGTAGCACGAACTTAGGAAGAGACAGTAGAGACGGAAAGATAATGTTCGTAGGCGACAAGCAATATTTCGTAACGTATGCAGAACGTGGTGGATATCCATATTTAGGTGGAATAGTAGAAGATAGTTGTTTGATATCATTATACTACGACGTAAAGACCAACCAAGTATACGTAGGGCAACAACAAAAAGGTGAAGACTACGCAGTAAAGATGATAAACGACGTAGACGCACCAGAAATATATGGAAGCAGTATATTTGGTGGTTTCACGACTGGTGAAGTATATATTTCGATATATGCAGAAACCTACCAAACAGCAATGGTAGAAATGGAAATAGTATCTATTGGAAAGCAAAAGGGAGTAGAATTACAAACAAACGAATCAGTAGATACCGTAAAACCAGTAATAGATATAGACGTAAGCTTGGACCAAATGGATAAAGAGATATTTATCGCAAGGGGACAAGAAGTATCCATTTTAAACGCAAAGGTATGGGACGTAAATCTAAAGGATTACAGTGTAAAGGTAGAATACAACGATAATTCTATCGTAACAGTAAGGAACAACAGATTTGTAGCAGAAGGTTTAGGGAAATATACGATAACGTATACAGCAGAAGACTATGCAGGGAACAAGACTATAGAAAAGATAGTATACAACAGTATAGATAGAAGCGCAAACAACAACAAACTAATAGAGTTTGAAGTAGCAAAATATGCTGGAGCAACAAGCGCCGGCACTTTAGCAGTATTGCCAGAGATAACGAAGTTCAACAGTCCAAACACCTATTTAGAATTAGAGATATACGCAATGTATAACGGAGACTATGCAAATAGGATAAAGATAGACAAAGACTTAAGAGAAATAAAGTTATCAAACGTAGGTAAATACACGATAGTATACGAATACAAAGACGTATTAGAAGCAGGCAAGTTTAGTTACGATATAACTACGACGGCAAGTGCAGACAACTACGAATTACCAACGGCAGACGAATTGCCATTGCCAAAATATATGTTATCAAACGCATACTATTCACTAGACGCAGTATACGCAACCACGTATGAAAAGACAACGCCAGAGAAAGTAGAAGTAAGCTATCAAGCAAGAATACTAAAAGACGGGGTTTGGAGCGAATGGCAAGCAATAGACTACCATGATTACCAAGTAACCGAAGGCGAAAAGATACAATTCAAATATATCTACAAAGAAAAGACGTTAGAAAGTAAAGAAATACCACTAATAAACGACGCGTTTGACGGGGCAATGCAGATGTCAGACTTAACCAAGTATTTCCAAGGAGATATAACGGTAGAGGAAGAAGGAACTAACTTTGCGCTAGTATCAAATGCAAGCAGTGGAGAAACGACGATAGACTTTGTGAACGTATTATCACTCAGTTCATTCACGGTATACTTTAACATACCAACGTTGATGTCAAACTACAAGACGATAGAGTTTGAACTAACGGACTATTTAGATAGGAACAACAAGGCAGTAGTAAGTTACACGAACTCAGGCTCAGGCATCAACTTTGCAGTAGTTGGAGGGAACGAAGTAACTGCAAACAAAGCGTATGCAGAAACGGCATTCAAACTAACCTATTACAAAGATAGAGGGCAATTTGCAGATTTAGAAGCAGGTGTATCAGTAAACTGGGCAAACACATTCACGTCAGACAGGATATTACTCAGCATAAAGATAAAAGGTATAACGGGTAAAGCAGGCGTAATGATAGAAAGGATATCGACGACGAATATCAGCACGGACGCATATGCAACGTTTAACCCAAGCGTAATTTACGGAATAGAATACAAAGGAAATCAAGCAGTAGGAACGTTAGCAACGATAAGCGCAGCAGAAGGCGTAGACGTAGCGTGTCCATCATATTACGGAGACGAATATGTAGGAAGGAGTGCAATCAAGATAAAGGTATGGGTAAGAAAAGTCTTAGACGATGGTGGATTTGAGCCATTGAGAAGTGTAGACGGTGTAACGTTAAACGGAGTAGATGCAACAAGGTCATACCAAGTAAGATTTGACGAGATAGGCTCATACGCAGTAAACTATCAATATTACGTTCAAAACGGAAAGAGTATAACGGGGTTATACAACATCAATATAATCGACGAAGTAAAACCGACGATAGAGATAGATGGAGGGTATAACGAATACTCAGTAATCGGAGCAAGGTTAGGGGACGTAATCAAAGCGAAGGGTTATACGATAACGGACAACTTTGACGACGAAGAAGATTTAATAGTAAACGTAGTAGTATTCGACCCAATGTTTGCGATGTATGACTTAATAGACAACGGCATGGAAATAGACGACATGAAGTTCACGGCAGAATACAAAGGAACATACGTAGTATATTACTATGCAGAAGACTCATCGGGTAACGTAGCAACGGCAAGTTACAAGATATACGTAGAATAAAAGGAGGTAAAAGGTAATGAAGAAATTATTTAAGCATTTAAGTAAAGGCTTATGCCTTTTACTAGCAGTAATAATGAGCGTAGCAGTAGTAGGCTGTGGTGAAAACAACGGCGATAACGGTGGTAATAATGGCGTTACTGACGCAAGAGACGACCTTATCTACTTCGGCACACACGATTATGATGCACAAGAAATTGAAGACAAGTGGCTCGTTCAAAACGGAACTACTGAATATCAATTAGTTATTCCAGAAGACACTTCGGAAGCAGATAAACAAACCTTAATTATGGCTCGTGAAGAATTCCTTAAATTCTTTCAAAGAGCAACGGGTATAACCTTAGAAGTTAAGGTTGATACTACGCTTCCAATACAAGAACACCAACCAGATCAACACTACATTTCTTTTGACGAAACTACACTTTTTAATTCCTTAAAAGGCACGGATAAAGAAATAACTTATACTTACGACGAACTCACCTTGCAAGGTGGTAAAATCGTTACGGTTGATAACAACATTTATTTTATCGGATATACCGACCGTGGAACGCTTAATAACGTTTATACCTTCTTAAAAATTATGTTTAATTGGGAATGTTATTCTGCAAACACCGTAGTTCACGATGAAAACGTTAAAAATCTAAAAATGCGTAATTTCGCAGTTGTAGACGTTCCAGACGTTGAATATCAACCAACCAGTGGTTACGAAAAGAGATATTGGCAGTATTCATCCGACTATGGATATGGGTTTGATCACCCAACCGAAGGCGGTTATTACTATGGAACGCGTATGCGCGCGTACATGGCGTCATCCTTACAAGTAACTTCTATTTTTGAAGGAAAGGCAGAAGATCTTTCTTACGAAGACTATATGAAACTATCTAGACCAGGTGGACATAACTCAGTTGAGGTTATGGATTATCCAAAATATAAGGATATTTATCCTGATTGGTTTGCTCCTGGTGGTATTCAACTTTGCTATACTGCGCACGGCAATCCAGAATCTTATGAGTTAATGGTTAGTTACCTTTCTGAAATGATTAAGAAGGCGTTAATTGAAAGACCACGTGCAGAGTATCCACATAATAGATCCGTTGACGTTACGATTTGTGATACGGAAAAAATGTGTGACTGCGAAACTTGTATTAGAGAATCTAACAAATATAAACATTCAGGCTTAGTTGTTAAGTTTATGAACGACGTTGCTGAAAGGGTTGAAGAGTGGATGAATTTACCACAGAACGAACCATACAAGCGTGAAGACTTAGAAATTCGTCACTATGCATATTTGGCTACTGAAGCAGCACCTGCAAAACTTAACGAAACTACGGGTGAATGGGAACCAATAGACGACACCGTAAGAATGCATAGGTTTACTTGTATTAAATATGCAAACATTAACGCAGACTATCAACAAAGCTTGTTCTGTGAAGATAACAAGTGGGTTTTAGATAACTTTGACGCTTGGGTGTCTGTTGCTAACGGTAACATTGGTTACTTCTTCTATAATTACAACGTTAACTATCATAACTATTTCTATGATGGTTTCGACTATTACAACACTAAAGCAATGAACCATCACCTAGCTGGTGGAAGATCTTATTACTATTCTGAAAATATTCACGGAAACGTTCCAACTGAATTTGGTGCATTAATTAGCTACGTTAACGCAAAACTTTGCTACGATTCTACGCTAGATTCCGGTGAACTTATCCAAAATTGGTTTGATGCAGTTTACGGCAACGCATCTGGACTTATGATGGAAATGTTTAGAATGATAAGATTATTTAACCATAACGAAACCTTGCGTAACGATATGTATAAGCGTTTTAGTATTTACAACCAAGTTTACTTTAAGTTCGATTGGAGACCAGAAGTTATTTTAAGTTGGATTGATAAGGCTGATGAAGCTTTAGAGTCAATCTCTTACTTAAAAGAATCTGATCCTGAAGAATACGACAGAATTAAATATAACATTGAACTTGAAGTAATATCACCAATATTTATTTTATATCATCAAGGTATAGAACTTTCTAAAGAACAAGATAGTTCGTTTAAGAATCGTATATACGAAAACAGCTTAAAATATCCAGAATATCAATATGCTGATTTTGGTAAACAAACCGTTAAAGCATGGTTAGAAGAAAATCTATAATAAAGGAGGACGTGAAATATGAAATTATTTAAGAAGATATCAATCGTAATATTGTCAATAATTGCAATGTTCTCTTTTAGCATGTTTTTTGCATGTGACTGTGGTGGTAGCACTAATCAAGGTTCAAACGGGCCTGTTGAACCACCAAAACTAGAAGTGTTAACGTTTGAAAAATCAAGCGTTGACCTAATAGTTGGCGATGAAGAATACTTAGTTATCAAAGTAAATAATATAAGTTCAAACATTTCTATTAAATACTCTTCATCTGACGAAAATGTTGTTAGCGTTTCTAATAAAGGTAAAGTTACTGCTGTGGCAAAAGGACAAGCAGAAGTTACTGCATCATTCGGCGAATTTTCGGCTAAATGTAACGTAAACGTAACACACGGCAACTATTTACCATCATTAGTTATCAACAACTTGTCTAACGATAGAGTAATCGTTCCACAAGGAGTAGATTATCAAATAGATAACTACATCTTATTCAATGGTAAAAAGTTTACAAATGCAAGTTATAACTATCAAACAAGCAACGGTAACGTAAGAGTAGACGAAAACGGTGTTATCACAGGTTTAAGCCTTGGTG
>JAZNSS010000033.1:0-24324 GCA_045591355.1 Christensenellaceae bacterium
GAATACAAAGCTTATTGCTATGAGTGGTGTTATTACAGGTATTGCGGCTACTTTATCAATGGCTGCATCAAACTATTTGGCTGAACGGGCAGAAGGTAATAAAAATGCTTTGAAAGCAAGTGTGTATACGGGGATTGCGTATTTGATTACTGTGGTATTTTTAACAATGCCATATTTAATTCTCCATTTTGTATAATTATACCATATACGATTTTTTTTGTAAACAATTAATAAAACAATTGTTATAGTAAAATAATCATATTGCAGAGTGATTTTCTTGACTAAGTTTAAAGTTTGTTATATAATAAAAAAAGTTTTTAATAATAAATTATTAAACAACCTTTTACGGAGGCACTATCACAAATGGATTTCAAACAAGTTGAGAAAAAGTGGCAAAAAATTTGGGAAAAAGAAAAACTAGGGGTTTTTAATCCAAAAAATTCTAACAAAAAGTTTTATTGTTTAGAAATGTTTTCATACCCTTCAGGGGCAAAATTACACATGGGACACTGGTATAACTACGGCCCAACCGATAGTTTTGCTAGATACAAAAAAATGAAAGGATATGAAGTATTCCAACCAATGGGTTTTGACGCTTTTGGTTTGCCAGCAGAAAACTATGCTATTAAAACGGGTGTCCACCCTAAAACTTCAACCGACAAAAACATTGAAAATATGGAAAAAACCCTTAAAGAAATGGGCGCAATGTTTGATTGGAGCGCAGAAGTAATCACTTGCAACGAAGATTATTACAAGTGGACGCAATGGTTGTTTTTGAAATTATATGAAAAAGGACTTGCTTCTAGAAAAGAAGCCCCCGTTAACTGGTGCCCAAGTTGTAAAACCGTTTTAGCAAACGAGCAAGTTGTAAACGGCGAATGCGAAAGATGTAATTCCACAGTCGTAAAGAAAGATTTAACGCAATGGTTTTTTAAGATTACCGATTATGCCGAAGAATTGTTAACTGGTCTAGAAGATTTAGATTGGCCGGAAAAAACTAAACTTATGCAAAAAAACTGGATTGGCAAATCAACGGGTGGCG
Source organism: Christensenellaceae bacterium (assembly GCA_045591355.1). GTDB lineage: Bacteria > Bacillota > Clostridia > Christensenellales > Borkfalkiaceae > UBA1259. The sequence goes on from JAZNSS010000033.1 coordinate 1,043, forward strand.
AAGTTGAATTTACTGCTGAAAGTGGTGATAAATTTAAAGTATTTACCACAAGAGCAGATACTTTATTTGGTGTTTCATACGTTGTTTTAGCACCTGAACATCCATTAGTAAAGAAACTCACTTCCGACAAACAAAAAGATGCCGTTGAAAAATACGTTTTTGAAACATCTAAAGTTACGGAAATTGATAGGCTTTCAACAGCAAAAGAAAAAACGGGTGTTTATATTGGCCATGACGCCATTAACCCTATAAATGGTAAAAAAGTTCCTATTTACGTGGCTGATTACGTATTGTATTCTTATGGAACAGGCGCCGTAATGGGCGTTCCTTCTCACGATGATAGAGACTATGATTTCGCAAAGAAATACGACTTACCAATAGTTAGAGTAATTAAAGGTAGTAATAGTAGCGTTGACGATAGTCTACCCTTTACTGACGACGGAATATTAGTTAACAGCCCTGGATTTGACGGTCTTACTAGCGAACAAGCAAGACGTGAAATCATTTCTACTTTAGTTAAAAAGAATTGTGGCGAACACAAAACCAACTATCGTTTACGTGACTGGCTTGTTTCACGTCAACGTTACTGGGGCGCGCCAATTCCCGTTATCCATTGCGATAAATGTGGAATTGTTCCCGTTCCATACGAAGATTTACCTGTAAAATTACCAATTGACGTTGAATTTGCACCAGATGGAGAATCTCCACTTGCAAAACACAGTGGTTTTATGAACGTTACCTGCCCCGTTTGTGGTGGTCCTGCTCATAGAGACCCTGACACGCTTGATACCTTCGTATGTTCTAGTTGGTATTACTTAAGATACCCTGACGCTAAAAATAGCAAAGAGCCATTTAATCCAGACGTAATCAATACCATCCTTCCTGTAGATAAATACGTTGGTGGCGCTGAACACGCTTGCATGCACTTATTATATTCACGTTTCATAACGAAAGCGTTGAGAGATATGGGATACTTAAAATTTGACGAACCTTTCAAGTCTCTTGTTCACCAAGGTCTTATTTTAGGTCCAGACGGTTTCAAAATGAGTAAATCAAAAGGCAACGTCGTGTCTCCTGACCCATACGTTGAACAATACGGTTCAGACGTTCTAAGACTATACCTAATGTTTGGATTCTCATATACTGAAGGTGGTCCATGGAACGAAGACGGTTTTAAGGCAATAGTTAAATTCCTTGAAAAAATTGAAAGACTTTACGATAAAGTTAAACAAGTGCCGATAAAAAATAAAAACTTTGGAAAGGATGAAAAAGAACTATTATATGCAACCAACTACGCTATAAAAGCCGTTGATAAAGACATGGACGCATTCTCTTTCAACACAGCAGTTGCAAGACTTATGGAACTACTTAACACCTTAACAAAATACGATACTATTGAAGAAAAGAATGCTAAAGTTTTCTTAGACGCATACAAAACACTTATATTGTTATTGGCACCGTTCGCGCCACACTTCGCTGAAGAAATTTGGCAAAAAATGGGCAATAAATCAAGCATCTTTAATGCTAAATACCCTGTTTGCGACGAAAATGCTCTTGTTAAAGACGAAGTAGAAGTTGCCGTTCAAATCAATAGTAAAATTAAAACGAAAATCATGCTTGCAAATGGTCTTACCGAAGAGCAAATTAAAGAAATTTTACTTTCTGACGCAAAAATTGGTCCTGAAATTAAAGATAAACAAATTAAAAAATTAATTATTGTTCCTAAACGTTTAATTAACGTAATTTTATAAAGGTTTATAATGAAAAACACAACAAACGAAACAAAAACTATTTCGAGATATAGCCCTTCAATAAACGAAGGGCTTTCTTCTAATCAGATTGAAGAAAGAATATCTTTAGGCTACGTAAACAAAGTCCAAAAAAAGTATTCAAAATCTTATTTAAACATTATTGTTAATAACGTTTTTACTTTCTTTAATCTATTAGGTTTAACTGTTTTTATAGCCTACTTGGCAATTGGCGCAAGCATTGGCGAATTCTTTTTTACTGTCTTTTACTTAGCTAACACGTCTATAGGAATCATACAAGAAGTTCGTGCTAAAAGGTGTATTGATAAACTATCCTTACTTTCCAACAACACCGTTAAAGTAATTAGAGACGGTAAAACACTCGAAGTATTGACAAGTGATATAGTTCTTGACGACGTAATTTATTTAGGGCTAGGCAATCAAATACCAACTGACTGCATTATAATGCAAGGTGATATAGAAGTTAACGAATCACTTTTAACAGGTGAATCCGTTCCCATAAAAAAAACAGTTGGAGATTTAATACTTGCAGGTAGTTTTATTACTTCAGGGGTTTGCTATGCAAAGGCAGAAAAAGTTGGAAAGGACAATTACGTTGAAACTTTATCTGCAAAAGCAAAACAATATAAAAAACCTAACTCTGAAATAATGAATTCAATAAAATTGATTATAAAATTAGTTAGTTTTGCAATAGTTCCTATAGCGACGGCATTTTTAATAAAGTCTTTTGTGCTTTTTGATACAAACGTTAGCGATGCTATTCAAGGTGCTGGAACTGTTGTTATTGGAATGATTCCTGCTGGCATGATACTTTTAACTTCAGTTGCACTAGCACTTGGAATAATTAAACTAGCAAAACACAAAACGTTAGTCCAAGACTTGTATTCTCTTGAAATGCTTGCAAGAGTTGACACTATTTGCTTTGATAAAACGGGAACCATAACGGACGGCAACATGTCTGTAAAAGAATTGATTTTAATTGACGGTAATAGTAATCACGATTACAATAAAGTAATTTCTTCTATCCTTGGCATTCTTAAAGACGATAACAACACTTCTATCGCTCTTAAAAACTATTTTACTGACGAAATATATTTTAATTCTATTAAAAAAATACCTTTTAAGTCTGCAAATAAATATTCTGGGGTGAGTTTTGAAAAACTAGGAACTTACCTTATCGGCGCACCAGAGTTTATTTTATCAAACGAGAAATACAATAATATCAAAGATAAAGTTAACGAATTTGCATCAAAGGGTTATAGAGTTTTGATTTTAGCCCACTCTGAAACAATCTTATCTGACGATATCTTCCCTGAAGATTTTGATGCTATAGGAATTATACTTATCGTTGACAACGTTCGTGAAGATGCCATTGCCACAATTAAATGGTTTAAGGAGAATAACGTTTCCGTTAAGGTTATTTCTGGTGATAACCCTATAACAGTTGCCGAAGTATCTGCAAGAGTTGGAATAGAAAATGCCGATAAATATATAAGTTTAGAAGGCTTATCAGATGAAGAGGTTTACAATTCTGCAAATAACTATACAGTATTTGGTAGAGTCTCCCCTGAACAAAAGGCAATATTAATAAAAGCGTTAAAAGACAACGGGCACGTAACTGCAATGACCGGAGACGGAGTAAACGATATTCTTGCCTTAAAAGAAGCAGACTGCGCTATAACTGTTGCAAGTGGAAGCGACGCTGCTAGAAACGTTTCCCACCTAGTTCTATTAAACAATAACTTTAACTCAATGCCACAAGTGGTATTTGAAGGTAGACGTGTTATAAACAACGTTCAAAGTTCTGCATCGTTATTTATTATGAAAACCTTCTTTACGATGTTAATTTCTATTATAATGCTTTGCTTACCTTACATGAATACATATCCATTTAGAACTTCACAAATGATTATGATAGAAGTTTTTGTAATTGGACTTCCAGCATTCTTTTTATCCATGCAACCAAACGACGATTTGGTTAAAGGTAAGTTTATAAGTTACGTTGTAAAAAAATCGCTCCCAGCAGCTATAACAATGGTTATAAGCGTCGTTATAATAGAAATAATTAAAAAGACGACGGGCGTGTATGATGATTTATTTTATAACACTTTAAGTATTTATGCTTTGACGTTGACGGGCTGTATTAATTTATTCTTTACTTGCAGACCGTTTAATAAATATCGTTTAGTTTTACTCTTTACTGCTTTATTCTTCGTCTTGCTAACGATAATATTAACAATGTTTGGGTTAATACCAATATTTGAATCAACCTTTTATACAATGCTACCAATTAGTAAATATTGGGCATACTTGTTAATGGTTCTTGGAATTGTAGCAGTTCAAATTCCAATTCTTATTTTATTAAGATTACTTTTTAACAAAATAACCATTAAAAAATAAATTTTATTTAAAACTAAAACCGTCGGCATTTGCCGACGGTTTTATTATTTAATTTTACTTTTTAGACTCAATAACTTTAATTATGTCGCCAACTGTTTTAATATTAACAGCATCTTCTTCCGGAACTGAAATGCCACATTCTTCTTCTAGATTCATAAGCATTTCTACAACGTCCAAGGAATCTGCGCCTAAGTCTTTAACAATTTCTTTATCTTCAGTAATTTCTTCAATAGGCTTATTAAGTTGATTAGAAATTGTTTCTTTAACTTTCTCAGCGATTGTCATTAGTCAACACCCTCCAACGAATTTATAAATGTATTATACTACTATTATGCGTAAAAATCAAGTAATATTAATAAAATTATTTGTTTACACTAATTGATGGAATAGATGCAAAACCTTTATTCAAATCTTCTTCAGTTGGAATATAATCGGACATTTTTCCTTTATTGAACGCATCATAAGCATACATATCAAAATAACCCGTTCCGGTAAGACAAAATACGATGGTCTTCTTTTCGCCCGTTTTCTTGCATTCTAACGCCTTATCTATAGCAACTTTTATAGAATGTGAAGATTCCGGCGCAGGTAAAATTCCTTCAGTTCTAGCAAAAGTAACTGCAGCGTCAAAAACGCTCGTTTGCTCAACTGAAACAGCCTCAATAATCCTGTCGTCATAAAGTTTTGAAACCAATGGATTCATTCCATGGTATCTTAAACCACCAGAATGACTTGAAGCAGGCATAAAGCCGTTGCCTAAGGTATACATCTTCATAAGTGGTGTAATTCTACCTGTATCACCGTAATCATAAACGTATTTACCTTTTGTAAGAGTTGGACAAGATTTAGGTTCGACTGCGATAATTTTATAGTTCTTTTTACCACTAATTTTATCTTTAACAAATGGGCCTACAAACCCACCAAAATTTGAGCCACCTCCAACGCAACTAATCAAATAGTCTGGTTCTATATTATATTTTTCTAAAGCGATTTTAGTTTCTAGACCAATAATACTTTGATGATGAATAACGTGGTCCATAACGCTACCTAAAACGTATTTACAATTTGGTGTTTCAATTGCTTTTTCCGTGGCTTCTGAAACAGCACAACCTAGTGAACCACCCGTCCCTGGAAATTGTTCAAGAATTTTCCTGCCAATTTTCGTCGTTTCAGATGGACTTGGAATAACGTTACCACCGTATGTTTCTATAACTGCTTTTCTGAATGGTTTTAATTCTGCGCTAGATTTTACCATATAAACTGTTAAATCTAAGCCAAAATATGAACAAGCCATTGATAGAGCCGTTCCCCATTGACCAGCGCCCGTTTCAGTTGTAACAGAAGTTAATCCTTGCTCCTTTGCATAATACGCTTGTGGAATTGCAGAGTTGAGTTTGTGGGAACCAGAAGTGTTATTCCCCTCAAACTTATAATAGATTTCACAAGGAGTGCCAAGTTTTCTTTCTAAATAATATGCCCTAGTTAATGGCGCAGGACGAACCATTTTATAAAAATCCATTACTTCATCAGGAATTTTAATATATTCGTCCTTCGTATTTAATTCTTGTTTAGCAAGTTCGGTGCAAAAAACCTTTTCAAAATCTTCTAGTGTGCAAGGTGTTAAAGTATCTGGATTAAGCGCAGGATCATGTTTTATAATTGAACCTAAATTATACCAATAACGTGGCAATTCACTTTCATCAAGATATATTTTTGTTGGAATTTTTTTATCAGCCATACTTTCGCCTCCTAAAATTTTAAAATAAAAAACACGATAAACCGTTGGGACGATTTTTACCGTGTTGCCACCCATTTTTGCAAATGAAATTTGCCTCAATCAGGGACTATCATCCCCTACCACTGTAACGCTTGGCTATGCGTCAACGACTACTTATATTCATCGTCGCCCTCAGTAATCCATTCAATAAACATTCGTAATTTACTTTCACCAACCGTAAACTCTCTAAATACGAACAATTTTATCTACTACTTTACCTCATCAGTTTATTAAATACTATCACTTTATATAATATTTGTCAAGAATTTTATTTATTTTTTATCGAATTTATAAATACACCGTAAGATTGTTTGCAAATATTTACGTTAGATTCATACTTCTTTTTAGTAATTAAATCTGTGAGTATTCCGTCAAAAGTTAAATCGTATTCTTTGTCAGATAAATTAATAGCGATTAAAACCTCACTATTTTTATCATTTCTTTTAAAAACTATAAAGCCTTTGTCGGCAAATACAGTAGAATATTCACCATTTTTAAAACAGGAATAAGACTTGCGAATTTTTGATAAGGTTTTATACCAAGAAAGCATTTCTTTGTTTTCATTACCCCAAGGGAAACACCCTCTATTAAACGGGTCAATAAATCCTTGCATGCCAACTTCGTCGCCATAATAAACACTTGGAACACCACAAAGAAAAAATTGTAATAGCGTGGCGCATTTAGTTCTAAATATGGCCGTATTAAGCAATTCACCATCTAACTTGAAGTAAGCCATTTTATCTTTTTCTAAATTATTAAATTTTACACCACTAACAACCGATAAAAGTCTTGCCGTATCGTGTGTTGATAATATATTCATTAAAGAATGAAGAACTTGACTTGGATAATGGTCAATTTGTTCATTAATAACCTGTATCAACTGTTTTTCATTAAAGTTCACTACAAAATCTAGTATGGCATTTTTCAATGGATAATTCATAACAGAGTCTAGTTCCTTGCCTTGAAAATACTGTCTTCTTGCCCCGTATGATATTTTATTAGATGCGTCTTCCCAAACTTCACCAATAATGATAGAATTCTTATTAGAACGTTTACAAGAAGACCTAATATGTCTAACAAAATCAGTTGGCAATTCGTCAACAACATCCAATCTAAAACCATAAACACCTAAATCAACGTATTTATTTACAACACCATTTTCACCTGTAACGTAATTTATATAGTCAACGTTAGTTTTATCTGTTGCAGGTAGCGTCTTTATACCCCACCAAGACTCGTATTCTTTAGGATATTTTATAAACTTAAACCAATTAAAATATGGCGAATTCGGGCTTTGAAAAGCGCCCAAAGAATCATATCTACCTTCCTTGTTAAAATAGATGCTATCTGAACCTGTATGGTTAAAAACACCGTCTAGAATAATTTTTATATCATAATTTTTAGCATTATCAATAAGGCTTTTTAGGTCGTTCATATCGCCAAGCAAAGGGTCGATAGACATATAATTTGCCGTATCATATCTATGATTTGAATACGCTTCAAAAATAGGATTTAAATAAATACAAGTAACCCCTAGTGAGGACAAATATTCAAGTTTACTTTCAATGCCCTTTAAATCACCACCAAAGAAGTCGTTATTTAATATTTCCCCTTTTTCGTCTGGCTTATAGTATGGAATTCCACCCCAATCATCACGTAAGATTTTATAAGTTGGCACTGATTTATTTTTATTATATCTATAAAACCTATCTGGAAAAATTTGATATATTACTCCACCCTTTATCCAATCAGGGGTTACGAAATCACTATCATATACAGTTAATTGGTATTCTTTTATATACGAACTAACTTCGCCTATTAAAAAATCATTAGGAAAGATATAATTACCAAGATTAGTTTTAAAAGTATAGAAATATAATCCGGTGTCTAAATTAACGGTTGTTTCAAAAATATTGTTACAACCTTGCATATTAATAGCAGAATAATTACTATCACCGTCTTTTCTTAAAAGCAAAAGGACAGAGTCAAAATTACCTTTGACTCTGAATCTTATACTATCGGCTGAACTAACAGCCCCTATTTTGCTTTTATAAAACGTATCAAGTGGATTATAAATCATATTAGTCTATTCTTTTAAGTTTCCAAATCCTTTCAGCATATTCTTTTATAGAACGGTCACTAGCAAAAATACCAGCTTGCGCAATGTTATTAAGGCTCTTTTTAGCCCAAGCCATTTTGTCTTTGTAAACTTTATCTGCTTTTGCGTGAATGTCATAGAAAGCGCCAAAGTCTGCAAGACACATATAAGGATCTGCAACGGGAGAACCTGTTAATAAGTAGTTTGCAATATCGCTAAACGTTTGACCATTTAACCCTTTGTTTAAGGTATCTATAACTTTTTCAAGTTTTTTATTGTTAGAATAGTATACAGAAGAACTATAACCCGTTTTCCATAAATTATCTACGTCTTTTGATGTTAAACCAAAAATAAATATGTTATCTTTACCAACAACTTCACTCATTTCAACATTTGCACCGTCCAGAGTTCCGATAGTAAGAGCACCGTTAATCATAAACTTCATATTACCCGTTCCACTTGCTTCCTTACCAGCTTGCGAAATTTGTTCACTAATTTCAGTAGCAGGCATTAGTTTTTCAGCCATGGATACGCAATAATCTTCTAGGTATACAACGTTTAATTTTTTGCTAATTTGTGGGTCTTTTTTGATTTCTTCGCTTAAACAACAGATAAGTTTAATTATTTGCTTTGCAAAATAATACCCCGGTGCAGCTTTTGCGCCAAAAATAAAGGTTTTTGGTTGCATTGGCATATTAGGATTTTCTTTTAGTTCATTATATAAAGAAATAATATAAAGAGCATTCATAAGTTGACGTTTATATTCATGCATACGCTTTGCTTGAACGTCAAAAATTGAGTCTGGATTCAACAAAATTCCTTGTTTTTTATTAATGAAATCGCAGAATTGATTTTTCTTTATTTTCTTTATTGTGTTAAGTTTTTGCAAAACAGATTTATCGTTTTCAAATTTCTTGAAATTAATAAGTTCACTAGCGTCGTAAACGTATTTATCGCCTATACACTCATTAAGCAACTCACAAAGTTCAGGGTTTGATTGACAAAGCCAACGTCTATGAGCAATACCATTTGTAACGTTTGTAAACTTTTCTGGATATACGTCGTTAAAATCCTTAAAAATACTATTTTTAATAATTTCACTATGCAATGCTGAAACACCGTTAACAGTATGTGATGCAACAACACTAAGGTTTGCCATTTTAATCTGACTATGAGAGAAAATGCTCATTCTATCAATTTTATCCCAATCACCTGGGAATTTATCCCACATTTGAGCGCAGAAGCGTTGGTTTATTTCCTTTAGAATCATATAAATTCTAGGTAAACGTCTTTGAATTAAATCTTCGCTCCATTTTTCTAATGCTTCGCTCATAACAGTATGGTTAGTATAAGCAACGGTTCTAGTAACGATATCCCAAGCATCTTCCCATGAATAATTGTTTTCATCAATTAGAATACGCATAAGTTCTGGAATACAAAGTGCAGGGTGAGTATCGTTGATGTGAATTGCCGCTTTATCAGGCAAGGTATTAAGAGAACCGTATCTCTTTTTATGGTCGGTAATAATATCTTGTAATGCAGCAGAAACAAGTAAATATTGTTGTTTTAATCTTAAGGATTTACCTTCAAAATGGTTGTCCGATGGATATAAAACTTTAGAAATTAATTCGGCTTCGTTATCTTCTTGCATACTTCTCATATAGTCGCCTTGAGAGAAGGTTTTCATATCAAATTTATGAATGTTTTGCGCTTTCCAAAGTCTTAAAACTGAAACAGCCTTACTGTCCTTACCTGAAATCATCATATCATACGCAACTGCTTCAACTTCTTTAGCGTCACAATGTTCAATTTCTAAGCCGTGGTCCGTCCAATTTTCTTTAATAAAACCGTCGAACTTAATTTTATAAGTTCTATCCATTCTTTGGGTAAGCCAAACTTCCCCACCTGGAAGCCAAATATCAGGCAATTCCATTTGCCAACCGTCAACGATTTTTTGTTTAAATAAACCATATTCATATCTAATAGAATATCCCATTGCAGGATAATTTTGGCTTGCTAAGGCATCCATAAAGCAAGCGGCAAGTCTACCTAGACCACCGTTACCTAAACCTGCATCAGGCTCTAACGAATACATATCTTCTAAAGAACAATTAAATTCTTTTTTTAACGCACCGTTAAAAGCCTCTTGAACGCTTAAATTATAGGTATTATTCTTTAATGATTGTCCTAGAAGGAATTCCATACATAAATAATAAACACGCTTACCGTTTTTTGAACGATATTCTTTATTAAACGCATTTCTTTTTTCTAGCAACATATCACGAACGCACATTACAACGGCTTTGTAAATTTGTTCTTTTTCAGCTTCTTGTGGAGTAACCCCAAAATATTTTGAAAGTTTACTTTTTATTAAAGTAGCCGCATCTTTTTCGGTAAAAATTTTCATTTATAAACTCCTGATTAAATTATTTGTTATACAGTTCTTTATATTTAATAGCCAAACCGTCCCAAGAAAAATCTGTATTAATTACTATATTTTGAAGTTTTTTCCAAACAGTTTTGTCCTTATACACTCTAATCGCTTCGTTAATAACGTAAAGCATATCGTGAGCATTATAATCATGGAAGGTAAAACCGTTACCTTTTTCACCCGTCCAAGCCTTAATACTATCGTTTAATCCACCCGTTTCACGAACGATAGGAACAGTGCCGTATCTACTTGCTATCATTTGAGAAAGACCACAAGGTTCCATTTTAGACGGCATTAAGAAAAGGTCTGCCCCAGAATAGATTTTTCTAGATAAATCTTGATTGTAAGCAATAATAGTAACGCACTTACCTTGATATTGACTTGCGACGTCACTAAAGAAATTTTCGTAAGAAGTTTCACCCTTACCTAAAATTACAATTTGAACGTCGTTTATTAAAAGGTCTTTAATAACTTCTTTAAGTAGGTCAAGCCCTTTATGAGAAACAAGTCTTGATATCAATGCAATAACGGGAACGTCTTCTCTAACAGGTAAATTGAGCATTTTTTGTAATTCGGACTTGCATATAGCCTTACCAGACAAATCATCTGAAGAATAATTACTAAAAATAAACTTATCGTTAGATGGATTATAATAATCCACGTCTATACCGTTAAGAATACCGTATAATTTATGGGAGTTTCTATTAATTATGCCTTCTAAATCATGCGCAAAGAAAGGATTTTTAATTTCTTCGGCATACGTTGGGCTAACGGTTGAAACTATATCAGTCATTTCAATAGCGCCTTTCATAAGATTTACGCAACCGTTAAATTCCACGAATGATTTAATAGATTCTGGAAAACCAAATAAATCATCAAAGCATTCCATACCAAAATTGCCTTGATATTCTATGTTATGAATTGTGAAAACAGTTTTAATTTTTCTAAAAGACTCGTCAGCATAATACATACCTTTTAGATAAATAATTGAAGAAGCGGTTTGCCAATCGTTACAATGCAATACGTCTGGGTAAATATCTAATCTGGCAATAGTATCTAGCGCTGCCCTTGAAAAGAATGCAAATCTTTCAGCATCGTCGTAAAATCCATAGATATTCCCTTCACGTTTGAAATAATATTCGTTATCTATAAAGTAGAACTTAACGCCTTCGTGTTCATAGTAGAAAACGCCACAATATTGATATCTCCAAGAAACTGAAACGTTAAAGTTTGTTAAAAACTTGAATTTGGAACGAAATTCCGGCTTAATGCTACTATAAAGTGGAATAATAACGCTAATATCTAAATTTTTATCATTTGCAAGCGCCTTTGGTAAAGAACCCAACACGTCTGCTAGTCCACCTGTTGCAATAAAAGGAGCCGCTTCAGAACCTAAAAAGATTATTTTCTTTTTTGTTGTTACCTTAATTTCAGGAAGTTTAGCAGTTTTCTTTTGAACAGTTCTCTTTTTAGTCGTTGCCTTTGTAGAAGATTTTTCAGAATTAGTTTTTGCCATAAATTCTCCTTAAACCATTATACCCTTTCCAATATAGAATGGGTGATTTTCACTACCCGATAAAACAACCTTATCTTTAATGGTAACGTTTTTGTCGGTAATTATACAATTAAGCGTGCAGTGTTCTCCAAGAACGGTATTTTGCATTATAATACTGTTTTTAACCTTACAACCTCTAGCAACTTTAACGTTTCTAAAGATGATACTATTTTCTACTTCGCCTTCAATAGTGCAACCATCGGCAATCATTGAATTCTTAACTAAAGCGCTATTGCCGTATTTAGTTGGCGCAGAGTCGCGAATTTTTGTAAATACACTTCTATCGCCAAAGATTTCGTTTCTAACCTTAGAATCAAGCATAGCCATATTACTATCGTAATAGGTTTGCAAAGAAGATATGCCTGCATAAAAACCTTTATGTTCGTAGCCCATAATCTTCATGCTTTTAAGGTTGCTAGCAATAATATCGTTAGTAAAACTCTTTTTATTATGAGATATACTATCCATAACGATATTTTGAAGCAAACTCTTTTTCATAATGAAAACGTTAATAAATACGTTCGCTTCTTTTTCGTCAAGTGGGGTTTTGTAATTAAGACCAATGATACGACCTTCTTTATTTACTTCAAAAGTAGTTCCATAGTCAATTGAACCAGCCACGGGAACTTTTTTATTATAAATAAGTGTAATATCGGCTTGGTTTCTTATATGGTATTCTAAAACATCATTATAGTTTATCCTACAAACTGAATCACAATCAGTCATAACAACGTATTCTTCGTCTGCCCTAAATAGAAAACTTGTAATGCCCTTTAGTGCTTCTAGACGAGTATTATATAAACTATCACTTTCCGTATCTCCAAAAGGAGGTAGTATAATTAACCCACCGTCTTTTCTTGCTAAGTCCCAATCTTTACCACTACCAACGTGGTCCATTAAAGATTGATAGTTACTCTTTGTAATAATACCAACTGTATCAATTCCAGAGTTAACCATATTTGAAAGTGGAAAATCAATTAAGCGATATCTTCCACCAAAAGGAATAGAGCCAAAACTTCTAACTCTAACAAGTTCAGGTATATTATTATCGTGAATATTTGAAAAAACAATTCCAACTGCTCTCATTTATTTTACCCCCATAATATCCTTTTCTATAATTTCGCCACCATTAATAACTGCGTTTTCACCAATTACAATATCTCTGCCTATAAGGGCAATTCCCTTATCACTTTCCTTTGGTGAACCAATAGATGCGCCCTTTTTAACGATAGTTCTTTCGTCGATTATAGAATATTCAATAACAGCGCCTTCTTCAATTAAAACGTCAGACATAATTATACTGTTTTTTACAATGGCATTCTTTTGAATTTTAACGTCACTTGCTAAAACGGAGTTTTCAACAGTTCCGTATATTTCACAACCTGACATTATAATACTGTTATCAGTTTTTGCACCTTCTCCTATGTATTGTGGTGGAGCGAGTGGACTTCTTGATTGTATTTTCCAATTATTATCGGAAACGTCAAAGTTTGGAACGTCGCCGAGCAAATCCATATTTGCTTCATATAAAGAATTAATCGTTCCAACGTCTTTCCAATAACCTTCAAATTGATAAGCCATCATTTTTTCGCCACAAGAGAGCATTTTTGGAAGAATATCTTTACCAAAATCGTTTGAAGAATTAGGATTTTGGCTATCTTCTTCTAAATACTTAAACAATTTAGCCGTAGAGAAAATATATATTCCCATTGAAGCAAGCGTAGACTTTGGCTTTTTAGGTTTTTCTTCAAATTCATATATTTCGCCATTTTCTTTGGTGTTAAGTATTCCAAATCTAGATGCTTCTTCTAGTGGAACTTTTAATGATGCAATCGTGCAATCTGCGTTATTCAAAATATGGTAGTTTAACATTTTTGAATAATTCATTTTATAAATATGGTCACCAGATAAAATTAAAACGTAATCGGGATTAAACTGCTTTATAAAATGAAGGTTTTGGTAGATTGCATTAGCCGTTCCTTTATACCAGTCGGACGAGTGCTTGCCTTGATATGGCGATAAAATATGAACGCCACCAAACGACCTATCCAAGTCCCATGGTTGACCATTACCAATATAATCGTTAAGAACTAACGGTTGATATTGAGTTAAAACGCCAACGGTATCAATGCCAGAATTTACGCAGTTTGAAAGTGGAAAGTCAATAATTCTATACTTCCCCCCAAACGAAACTGCAGGTTTTGCAATGTTATTAGTAAGAGCGTAAAGCCTACTACCTTGTCCACCTGCTAAAAGCATTGCAACACATTTCTTTTTCCTTATCATATATATACTCCTTAAATTAATTTACTTTTATAAAATATATCCCCGTAAATTTAGGCAAGTCAAAAACTATTGAATAATCTTTGCCATGCGCAGTTTTTTTAGCCGCTCTAAACTCACCTTTCTTTAACACACCACGCCCACCGTAACGTGAACTATCGGTGTTTAATAAAATTCTATAGTCGCCTTTTGGAACGCCAAGTCTATATTTTTTATAGTCGTTACCAGAAAAGTTAAAAATCATACAAACGGAATTACCATTTAAGTCTTTTCTTTCAAAAGCGATAACGTTATTATCCCTTTCATCAACGGAAAGCCAATTAAAACCATCCCAAGAATCTTCTATTTCAAAAAGAGGAGGTGTGTTTATATATATTTGATTCAGATAACGGTTAAATTCTAAAAGTTTTCTATGTAAAACTGACTTAGTTATATTAAAATTAATACCTTCATCATTGTTCCATTCATTTCGTTGCCCTATTTCATTACCCATAAAAGAAAGTTTTTTACCCGGATGAGCATACATATACGAATTAAACACTCTAAGATTAGAAAATTTATCTGAAATAGTTCCAGGCATTTTTTCTAAAATAGATTTTTTTAAATGAACGACTTCATCGTGAGAAATAGGTAAAATGTAATTCTCACTAAAAGCGTAGCACATAGAAAAGGTGATTTTATCGTGAATGCCTGACCTAAAATATGGGTCTGATTGCATATAGGATAAAACGTCATTCATCCAACCCATATTCCACTTGAAATTAAAACCTAGCCCACCAACGTCAACGGGTTTAGTAACCATTGGATATGCAGTTGATTCTTCGGCAATCATTAAAGCGTATGGATATTTTGCAAAAATTACGGTGTTTAATTTCTTGAAAAAGTCAATGGCTTCTAAATTATAATTTTCACCGTTTTTATTAGGAATCCACTCGCCTTCTTTCCTATCATAATCAAGATAAAGCATTGAAGCCACTGCATCAACTCTTAACCCGTCTATATGAAATTTGTCAAAGAAAAATACGGCGTTTGAAATAAGAAAACTTTTAACTTCGTTTTTACCCCAATCAAATACTCTTGTTCCCCATCTTTTGTGCTCTTTCTTCAAAGAATTAGAATATTCGTAACAAGAGCCACCGTCGAATTCATATAAACCGTGTTGGTCCTTAGGAAAATGTGCAGGAACCCAATCTAGAATTACCCCTATACCTTTATTATGAAAACAATCAACTAAATACATGAAATCTTTAGGAGTTCCATATCTAGAAGTAATGGAATAATATCCTGTAATTTGATAACCCCAAGAGCCATCGAAAGGATGTTCTGCAAGTGGCATAAACTCCACGTGCGTATAACCCATATTATAAACGTAATCTACAAGTTCTTCGGCATATTCACGGTAGGTATAATAACTACCGTCTTCATGCCTTTTCCAAGACGCCAAGTTAACTTCGTAAATATTTACAGGCTTTTTATATACCGTTGTCTTTTTCTTAAAATATTGCGAATCATTCCAAACGTAGCCGTCTAAATCATATACTTTTGAAGCAGTTTTAGAAGGCGTTTCAGAATGAAATGCGTAAGGGTCGGCTTTAAAAATAGTCTTTCCCTTTCTAGTAATAGAAAATTTATACGCATCAAAAGTGGTAAGTCCTTCAATAAAAAGTTCGTAAACACCTTGAGCGTTAACTTTCTTCATTTCTGATAAAGTCTTATCCCAACCGTTAAAATCACCAACTACTGATACCTTTTCGGCTTTAGGAGCCCAAACACGAAAAATAACGCCGTTTTTACCATCAACGCATTCTAAATGCGCACCAAAATACTTATAAGCGTTATAATTAGTGCCTTGATGGAATAAATATAACGGCAAATCAGCCTGATTTAACGGTGGTATTTTTTTCTTTCTTCCCATAATAAACTAAATAATAAAATCTACGTTCTTTTTAGGAGCGTTATCCATTTCTTGTTTAGTATTTTCATAACCTTTTTTTCCAAATAATGCATAGGTTGCGTTTTTGCCACCTTCTACACCTGGTTGATTAAAGGTATCAATATTAAGCATTGCTCCTGCGTATGCCGTTTCCATCTCAAATAAATATAATAATTGACCAATGGTGAAAGCATTAATTTCAGGTAAAATAATAGTATAATTTAATCTTTTTGCAGTAGTTAAAGCGTATTCGGTTGCTAAACGTTCTGCGTTAATAAGTTCGTTCATAGTATGTCCACATAGGAAGTTAACGTCAGGAATATTATCACAGCCCTTGCTAATTTCCACCGTTGATCTAAAGTTTTCTACACCGATAATAGTGATAACCTTATCAAACGGTCCTTCCCTATATAATTGAACTTGAGAGTGTTGGTCTGTAACGCCAAGCGCTTTAACAGGAGTTTGACCAGCGTAAACGTAGTTACCGTCGTTATCAACAGCCTTGCCAAGACTTTCGCCCCATAATTGACAATACCAGTCTGCAATATATTTAAGACCGTCTGCATAAGGCATCATTACGGAAATGTTTTTACCCCTTTGCATTGCCAAAACTTCAAGCAACGCGCAAAGTAACGCAGGATTTGACTTAATATCTTTGCTCTTACAAAGCTTATCCATATAAGCAGCGCCTTTAAGTAACGCTTTAATATCTACGCCAACAACTGCGGCTGGCAATAAACCAACTGGACAAAGTTCAGAGAATCTTCCACCAACGCCGTCTGGAATATAGAAAGTTTTTAAACCTTCTTCTTTAGCAATTTTTATTAAATTGCCTTTGTTTGCAGAAGTTGTTGCAATCATATGGTCTTTAGCCTTATCACCGAACTTCTTCTTCAATAAATCCATAATAATAAGGTATTGCGCCATTGTTTCGCTAGTAGCACCACTTTTAGTTACTACGTTAAACATAGTTTTATTTAAATCCAAAACGTCTAATAAAGCAGTCATTCTTTCAGGGTCAACGTTATCTTCAACGTATAGTTTTGGCGCTTTCCTTTTAGACTTTGGAAGTTCGTTATGTCTTAGATGGCAAAGTGATTGAAATACTGCTATAGGACCAAGAGCAGAGCCACCGATACCTAAAACGACAAAATTATCAAACTTTTTCTTTATATCCTTTGCTGTAGCGATTATATCGTTAACTATTTCCTTTTGATTATATGGAAGTTCAGTCCAGCCCATCATACCTAAACCACGATTATTTTTAACCGTGTTAAAAGCATTTATAATCAATTTTTTATTATCATCAAAGTCTTTTTTTGTAAAGCCTTGTTCTTCGCCGACGTAATCGGTCATCATATTGTTATAATCGATTTTTAATTGCATACTTTTTTCCCATTGCTTGTTCATTGAAGTAGTCTCCTTGTATAAATATATTATATAATAATATATATTTACAAAAAAGTCAATAGCAAGGAGAAGTATTTAGATAATAAAAAACTGAAAATAAAAGGAAAACCCCACATTTTTGTGGGGTTTTTAGATTAAACGTTTAAATCGTTAATTTGTTTTATTAATTTATCACGCATGTCTAAATATTTATCTCTTTTATCTCTTTCTGCATCAACCAAAGATTTTGGCGCTTTTTCCAAGAAACCGTTATTTGAAAGTTTGCCGTTTGCTCTAGCAATTTCATTTTCAACCGTCTTGAGTTCAGCCTTAAGTCTTGCAACCTCACTTTGGATATCAACTAAGTCTCCTAGCGGAATAAACAATTCCATATTAGGAATTACTTGCGATACAAACTTTTCCGTTAAAACGTCGCTATTTTCAATAAATTCTATACTAGAAACACCAGCAAGTTTTTCAATATAAACTGCGCCGTTTTTAACAGGTTTTTTATTTTCGGCTTTTACGTATAATTTAACCTTTTTAGAAGGTGCTGCGCCAACTTTAAGTTTAACGTTTCTAACGTTTTTAATAATTTCCTTAACAGGTTCAATATCTTTTACGCTAGATGCAAAGTTAAGTTTAGAATTATATCTTGGGAATTCTTGAATCATTAAGGCATTCCCACCTTTTGGCATACTCTTATAAATCTTTTCCGTAATAAATGGCACGAAAGGATGAAGCAACTTAAGAATTTTATCCAAAACGTAAACTAGAACGCTTAAAGTATTATCACGTTTTTGTTCATCTTCACCGTATAAAATAGGTTTGGTTAGTTCAATATACCAATCGCAGAAATCACTCCAAACAAAATCGTAAAGGTTTGCAAGCGCAACGCCCATTTCAAATTTTTCCATATTAACGGTAACGTCTTTAACGATTTTATTAAGTTTAGTGATTATCCATTTATCTGCAGAATTTAGTTTTATATCGGCAATATCTGAAATATTTTTACCTTCTACGTTTAGTAAAACGAAACGTGAAGCATTCCAAATTTTGTTCATAAAGTTTCTAGCGCCTTCAATCTTCTCATCAGAAAATCTCATATCACTACCAGGAGCAATACCGTTAATTAATGAGAAACGAAGTGTATCAGCGCCAAACTTTGCAATAACTTCGGTAGGGTCAATACCATTCCCTAAAGACTTGCTCATTTTTCTACCTTGAGAGTCACGAACAAGCCCGTGAATAAGAACGTTTTTAAATGGAATACGCTTCATATGTTCTATTCCAGAGAAAATCATTCTAGCAACCCAGAAGAAAATAATGTCGTAGCCAGTAACTAAAACGTCAGTTGGATAGAAATATTTTAAATCTTCGGTCATCTCTGGAAATCCTAACGTAGAGAAAGGCCAAAGCGCTGATGAAAACCACGTATCCAAAACGTCTTCGTCTTGTTTTATATTATGACTTCCACACTTTGAGCAAACCTTAACGTCTTCCTTACTAATCATCATTTCGCCACAGTCTTGGCAATAATAAGCAGGAATTCTATGCCCCCACCAAAGTTGACGAGAAATACACCAATCGCGAACGTTTTCCATCCAATTAAAGTAAATTTTAGAAAATCTTTCAGGTGTAAATTTAACCTTTTTAGACTTAACAACTTCAATAGCAGGCTTTGCCAATGGTTCCATTTTAACAAACCATTGTTTAGAAACGATAGGTTCAACGGTTTTTTTACATCTATAGCAATGCCCTACGTTATGGTGTAGTGGTTCTATTTTTTCTAGGTATCCTAATTCTTTAAGTTTTTCAACGGTTTTTTCTCTGCAAACTAAAGAATCCAAGCATTTGAATTCGCCGGCAAATTCATTCATAGTTCCGTCGTCGTTAAGAACTTTAACGACAGGGAGATTATGACGAAGTCCTACTTCAAAATCGTTAGGGTCGTGCGCTGGAGTAATTTTAACTGCGCCCGTGCCGAACTCAAGTTCAACGTATTCGTCAAAAACAATAGGAATTTCCTTGTTAACAATAGGTAAAATAAGAGTTTTACCTTCTAGATTAGAATATCTTTTATCCTTTGGATTTACTGCAACTGCAGTATCGCCAAACATAGTTTCAGGTCTTGAAGTAGCAACCGTAACGAATTGGTCAGTTCCCTTAACAGGATACTTAATATACCATAAATTGCTGTCTTCTTCAACGTAATCAACTTCAGCGTCAGAAAGCGCAGTTTTACATTCCGGACACCAGTTGATAATTCTATCCCCCCTATAAATTAAGCCTTTGTTATACAAATTAACAAAAACTTCTTTAACGGCTTTAGAACATCTTTCGTCCATTGTAAAGGCAAGCCTTGACCAGTCGCAAGAAGAACCAAGTAACTTGAGTTGTTCAATAATTCTTCCACCATACTGTTCTTTCCAAGCCCATGCACGTTCCAAAAATCCTTCACGGCCTAAATCATTCTTAGTAAGACCTTCTTTTGCCATTTGCTCAACGATTTTAACTTCGGTAGCAATTGAAGCGTGGTCCGTTCCAGGAAGCCATAAAGCGCTATACCCTTGCATTCTTTTGAATCTAATCAAAGTATCTTGCAAAGTTTCGTCTAAGGCGTGCCCCATATGAAGCTGGCCAGTAATGTTTGGTGGTGGTATAACGATTGTAAAAGGCAATTTTTCAGAATCTACTTCTGCTCTAAAATAGCCCTTATCTTCCCATTCCTTGTAAATTTCGTTTTCAAACAAGGCAGGATTATAACTTTTTTCCATATCCATAACTTTTTCTCCTCGTAACAAGTTAACATTATACTTTATAAAAAGTATATTGTCAATCGGAAACGCATTAACATTGTCAAAAATAAATGTTTAATCATAAAATAAAATATAAAAAATTTTGGAGAATTTAAAATATGGTTTTAAAAAAATCCCTATCATGGATAATTACCCTAATTTCACTCTTTATGGTATCAATAATTCCACTAAGCGCTTGTAACGACGATAACGGCGTAAAAAAAATTAGACTTAACGAAGTTACTCACTCAGTTTTTTACACTCCTTTATATCTAGCGATTGAAAACGGATACTTTGAAGAAGAAGGTATACAAATTGAACTTACAAACGGTGGTGGCGCAGACGCATCAATGACTGCACTTCTATCAGGAACAGCCGACATTGGTCTTATGGGCCCTGAAACTGTTATTTATGTTCAAAATCAAGGCAAAAAGGATGCTCCAGTCGTATTTGGACAATTGACACAACGTGATGGATCGTTTTTAGTGTCTAGAAACCCCGAACCGGATTTCAAATGGACCGACCTAAAAGGTAAAGAAATATTAGCAGGTAGACGTGGTGGCGTTCCAGCAATGACATTTGAATACGTTCTTAAAGAAATTGGCCTAAAAGAAGACGAATACAAATTAAACTACGACGTTCAATTCAACCTAATGACTAGCGCATTTATTGGTGGAACAGCAGATTATTGCACGGTTTTTGAACCAACGGCATCAGAATACCAAGCCAACGGAACGTGGCATATAGTAGCAAGTGTTGGTGAACAATCTGGTGAAATTCCTTACACATCCTTTATTGCGTTAAATAGTTATATTAACAAAAATAAAGACACGGTTAAATCATTCTTAAAAGCGTTGAAAAAAGCTTATGATTTTATGGAAGTTAATAGTGAAAAAGTCGTTGCTGAAAAAATTGTAAAAATGTTCCCATCTACGTCAATAAATAGCATTGAAACTTCAATTAAGAGTTACAAATCTATCAATGCTTGGACTACAAACATGCAGGCAACAGAAGCAAGTTTTGATAGATTACAAAACGTTATGATAAACGCAGGTGAATTATCACAAAAAACAAGTTTTAATAAGTTAGTTAACAACACTTTAGCAAAGGAAGTGTTTGGCTAAATAAATTTTATACGGTGGATAAACAAATGAATAAATTACTAGAATTAAAAAACGTTTCTCTAACATATCAAACTAAAGATGATGAAATTAATGCTTTAAGCAATCTTTCATTTTCTTGTAATGAAGGAGAATTTATCTCATTAATAGGTCCATCAGGATGTGGAAAGACTACTGTTTTATCACTAATAGCAGGTCTAATAAACCCAACTTCAGGAAGAATCCTTTTTAAAGGTAACACTTTAGAAAAAAGCAAACCAAACATTGGATATATGCTCCAAAAGGATCATTTATTTCCATGGAGAACAATTGAAAAAAATATTCAACTCCCCTTAGAAATAAAAAAAATTAAGAGTAAAGATTCTATCAAGTATGCAAATTCATTGTTAGAAAAGTATGGCTTAATTAACTTTAAGAAAAAGTATCCTCATCAATTATCAGGTGGAATGAGACAACGCGTAGCACTAATTAGAACGTTGGTATCTAAACCTAGTTTACTACTTTTAGACGAACCGTTTTCAGCGTTGGACTCACAAACTAGACTGCACGTTTGCGATGACGTTTACTCAATAATAAAAGGTGAGGAACAAACAGCGATTTTGGTTACTCATGACATATCTGAAGCAATCTCTATGTCTGACATAATCATAGTTTTAACTAATAGACCTGCACAAATCAAATCGATTTATAGACCAAACATTTCAGGTAACTCTCCACTACGCCGAAGAGAGAACCCACAATTTAGTTTTTGGTTTGAAAAAATTTGGAAGGAACTAACAAATGAAAAGGAATAACGACTTCTCTATTCATCATTTATACTACGTAAGAAAAATAAGAAAAGAAAATATAATAGTATGGATAACAAGGTTTGCCCTTCTAATATGTTTATTAGCCTTATGGGAAATTTGCGCAAGCATTGGACTTATTGACCCGTTTATTTCTAGTTCTCCATCAAGAATAATAAATACTATTAAAGATTTATTTTTAGAAAACGATTTACTTTTTCATATAGGCATAACCTTATATGAAACGATACTAGGCTTTATAATTGCAATTGGATTAGGATTTATAATCGCTTTATGCCTATGGTGGTCGGAAAGATTACGCAGAGTTATCGAACCGTATATAGTCGTTTTAAATTCTTTACCCAAAATAGCGTTAGGCCCTATAATAATCGTATGGTTTGGAAGCGGAAGTAAGGCAATTATTTTTATGACAGTATTAATAGGCATTATCGTTGCTATTATTACTATGCTTAACGGTTTTTTAGCGACTGATAAAAATAAAATAATGCTATTAACGTCTATGGGCGCAAACAAGCTGCAAATACTAACTAAATTAGTTATTCCAGGTAGTATACCAACCTTCATAAGCATGTTAAAAATAAGCGTAGGTATGGCGTGGATTGGTTCTATTATGGGTGAATATTTAGTATCAAGAGCAGGTCTTGGATATTTAATCGTTTACGGTGGTCAGGTTTTTAAACTGGACCTAGTAATGGCGTCAACAGTTGTTTTATGCGTTTTAGCAACTCTAATGTATATGGGCGTTGCATTTTTAGAAAAAAAATTAGTTAAACATAAGTAAAAAGAAACGCTTTATCTTTCACGATAAAGCGTTTTTTATGTTTTATAATTTTTTCTTAGATGTTTTAATAAACCATAAATTAAAAATATCATTGATATAAATAGCAATGTTAAACAAATTATTAAAATTATATTGGCTTCT
>JAZNSS010000034.1:0-39301 GCA_045591355.1 Christensenellaceae bacterium
GACAAAGCAAAGCCTATAGTGCTATGTTCTGATGCCTCAAAAGTCGGCGTGGAACGCAAAGCGAACAACGGGTGGCAGGATTATGAAGTTCCAAAAGAAGTTTTTATCAACACCAGAATGCATTTAACCAAAAAACAATCGCTAAAACTTGCCCTTAAGTTACTAAAATTTGCACTATTTGGCAAGATATAAGGAATTAAATATGAAAATTATTAAAACTCATACAGGAAAGATTTACGTAGACACCGGAAAGAAACTTGAGTTTTTGACGGTTGGAGATTATGGCAAAGAGAATAATATAAAAGCAGAATTTTTAGGATTAAATAAAGAAATCAATGGTGTTAAACACCACGATGTTGACTTAAAAGATAAGTGGGTTGCAACTATTAGCACTCAAAAAGGTTGCCCTATGAAATGTCAATTTTGCGATTGTCCTAAATTCGGTTTTTACGGCAATGCAACAAAGGAAGACTTGTATTATCAAATAGAAACTATATTAAAAAATGAAGAAACTAAGGAAACTAACAGGTTTAATGTGCATTACGCAAGAATGGGCGAACCTACGTTTAACCCAAATGTTCTTGAATTTACGAGAAAAGAACTAAAAGACTTGGTTAAAGCCAACATAAATGCAAAAACAATTCATCCTGTTGTTTCTACAATGCTACCGAAGTCAAATAAAAATTTAATCCCATTTATTATTGAATGGTGTGAAATTAAAAATAATGAATACAACGGCGAAGCGGGATTACAGTTCAGTATAAACACAACAAACGAAGAACAAAGGCAAAAACAATTTAATGGAATGAGTTTATCCCTTGAAGAAATTTCAAAAATTGCACATCAACTACCTTATCCGAAGGGAAGAAAATACACTCTTAATTTTGCGGTAACCAAGGAAACTATACTTGATGCCAAAGAGTTGTCAAGACTTTTCGACAAAGAAAAATTTATAGTTAAAATCACCCCAATCCATAAGACAAATTCAGCCATAAAAAACGGGTTCGGTGTTACCACAGAGTATACAGATTATGATGTGTATAGGGATTTTGAAAAGCCTCTGCTTGAGGAAGGTTGGCAAGTAATTGTGTTTGTTCCAAGTGAAGAAGAAGATAGTGATAGAATCACCTGTGGCAATGCATTGATTAGCCTTGCACATAGAAATCTCACCAAGGAAGAAGTGCGCCTTAAGATTTTGCTGGGAGAATACTAAATGGGTGATAATAAGAGAAATAAACTTTTTGTTCCTACTTATAAAGACGCAGAAATAACAATTCCACGATTAAGCGGTTCTGAGTTCCTTTTTGAATTGCACGAGCAAGATAATTATATTTTATGTGAACCAGAAGAGCTAAGAAAGAAAGCAGTAGGCTGGGCTTTCAGTAGCTCTACAACTTACCCAAAGAATAATGGTGTATCTGAATATTTGGCTTTAATGATAGAAGACAGTGATGACAATTTTAGAAAATATTGGGTGCATATAGACCCACTGGTTTTTGAAATGAATTTCTTAAAAGAATATTTAGACAAGCGAGGGATAAATTATAAAAAATAATGTCCACACCGTTTCAAAAGCGTGGACAAAAGGTGGACACGAAACATATTTAGAAATAATAAAAATCAATATTTTGTATTAAATTGACTTAATTTATACTATATATTGTGATTTACACGGGTTAAACAGACTAAAGTCTCAACGTGCTTGGTTTGAGGAAACATTTCAAAAGGTATAACCGAATCCACAACGTATCTATTGGCAGATGTTTCTCTCTTTTTAACTTGACCATCTATTCTTTCAAGCGTGCCAACAAGTAAGCCAACGTCTCTAGCAAGGCTAGTTGGCTTACAAGAAACGTAAACTATTTTATCAATATCGTTTTTAATTATACAATCTAAAAGCGCTAAATCACAACCTTTTCTTGGGGGGTCTAAAACTAAAGTTATATTAGCGTTTTTCTGCTTTTCTTTGGCAATTATGTCAGGCATAATCTCTTCACATTTTCCAACGTAATTAGTGATTTTTTCGTTAAGAGAGTTTTCAATCGCAAGAAAGTTCGCATGTTCAACTGCTTCGGGTATAATTTCTATACCATAAACCTTTTTTGCAGTTTTTGCAAGCAACGCAGTCATCAAACCTGCCCCGCTATAACCATCTATAACTACGTTATTTTCAGAGTTCCCAACAAGATCGTTAACTTTTGAATAAAGTTTTTCACAAACGTCGGAATTTACTTGCATAAAACTTTGCGCACCCATAGGAAATTTAATTTCTAGCATTTCTCCATAGTGTTTTGGTTCACCATAAATCAAATAAAATTCATCACCGTATATTTTATTCGTGTTTTTAGGGTTATAGTTTAGATATAAAGTAAACTCTTTGGTAATGTATTTTTTTAGTATTTCAACAAATTCGTTTAAGCCTTTTAATTTTTTTGATAAACTAACTATTGTAATTATTAATTTATTAGACACTTCCCTTGCCGTTATTTCTCTAACGTCTCCACTAGATGATAATTCATCATAACCTTTAAGAAAAAACTTCGACATATACTCTTTAACACTTTTAATTAAAGAACTTGTCCATTCTGGGTTAATAATACAATCTTCAATATCTACAACTCTATGTGAGTTTTCGGCATAAAATCCAACGAGTAAATTTTCACCGTTTTGCGATATTGGAAGGGAAATCTTATTCCTATATCTATAACAATCGTTGCCAACAACTACCTTTTCTGGTTCTACGTCTAAAAACGCAACTTTACTAAAGGCACTTTTAATAGATTCACGTTTAATTTCAAGTTGTTTTTGATACTTTATATGTTGAAGTTGGCAACCCCCACATTTTGTATAGTATTT
Organism: Christensenellaceae bacterium; assembly: GCA_045591355.1. Taxonomy (GTDB): domain Bacteria; phylum Bacillota; class Clostridia; order Christensenellales; family Borkfalkiaceae; genus UBA1259. The sequence continues at coordinate 2,857 of JAZNSS010000034.1, forward strand.
ACATTTTGGTTCTGCTCTATCTACAGATGGTGATATTACTTCTAATAATTTACCATATGCGCATTTGGAAGTTACTTTTAAAACTTTATACTTAATTTCTTCGCCTAAAATAGCAAAAGGGACAAAAATAACAGTATTTTCGTCCTTTACAACTCCTTCGCCATTTATACCAATGTCAATCACTTTGCCAATTTTTATATCGTTTTTCTTAAGCATAAAATCCTATTTAATAATCTTTTTAAGATATCTATCCATCAGCAACTTAACTACGAAGATAAATCTATCGTATATTAAGTAAAAAACAACAGAAAATACACCGATAAAAATTAATATATATTTCTCCACCACGAAAGGCAAGTCTGACAAGTTAAGTCCTAAAACCAACACGTAGTAAAAATAAACGGCGTATAACGATACAACACACCAAACTAACCCTATAAAAAAAGAAAGAACTTTATTAACGTTTTTATGTGAAAGTAAATTTCTAATTATAGGAAATAAACCAAAAAATATAAAATACGCTGGCAAGACAAAAGAATATGCTAAACTTGGTAAACTTGCAAGCGTAGCCACTAACCCACCAGCAAGATAGGTTAAAAAACAACCCTTAAAAGATTTATAATATAATGGCAATATTACAAAAACTGAAGCAATTATAGTGCAAAAAACGTCTACAAAGGATACGTAAGAACCCAAAATTAAACATAATGCAACTAAACTTGCAGATATTGCCGATATAGAAATTATTCTAGACTTCATTACCTACAACAAATGCTACAAAGCATATCAATACAACACCAAGTTGCGCAGAAGGTAAAACAGTCGTTGGTTGCACCCATTTGCCTTGGGGTTTCAGGATTACCGTCAGCGCCGTAGTTGGCATTACCCGAATAAAAAGCTCTTTCATTACTTTGCATTTTTGCTTTAAGCTTTTCATAAGAAGTTTTGTATTTTTGGTTGCTTGGGTCAAGACTAATGGCAATTTCTAATTGTTTTTTACTTTCATTTGCCCAATTCTTTTTATAAAAGATTACTGATTGTAAGTAATGCCACTCAGCATCTCTTGTTGTAAAAGCGTCAAGTTTAACTTGCGCGCCATTAAAATCACCTTGTCTAATAAGTTCTTCAACTTCTACAAAAGAAGGAATTTCTTTAGTTTCATTACTTTCAGTTTGTTTTCTAGAATCAACAATCTCTGCGTATGCAGTTTCAAGTTTAGTAAGGTTTTTAGCAGCTTCGTTACCTGCCTCACCTTCTAAAAATCTATCTTTTGAATATTTACTTTTAAGGTTGTTATACGCAATTTCTATTTCTTCGTCAGTTGCGTTTTCTGTTAAACCTAATATTTTGTAGTATTCTTGCATTTTTTGTTCTCCAAAATTAGTTTCGTTTGTTCTTTTAATCCTAGTATTAAAATGTTCTTTATTAAATCGTTGTTAAAATGGAATTTTATATTATAAAAATCTTTTTCAATTCCCATCAATAATTCGCTAAAAATATATACTATATCACTAGCATTATTAGTTATTAGCAAGTTTTTATCCTTAGCCTTATATGAATTAACGAAAACGTTAAAATTACCTTTAGCAATATCTTTATCGTAATCGTCTATAGCGTCAATTAAGTATATCCATTTGCCAAGTTTATATGATAAATCATATATATTTTGGTCAAAATTTTCATCGCAAAGTTCTTTAACGACTTCTGCAATCATTTGCCCAAACGGGTCGGCGCAAATATCTATACTATCAATTTTTTGCTTTTCATATTCAAGTAATTGCTTATACCATTTATCAACGATACTATCTAAAATAGGTTCGTGCTTTTTTGCTTTTTTGTATGATTTTTTAAAAAAAGACCTTTTTATTTTACCTTTACCCGAATCTAGAACGTCATCGTTTAACTTATGATATCCAAGCAAAACATTTAACGCGCCAATTCGTTTAGTTAAATCGTCTGGAACAGCGATTGGTCTTGGAATTATGTGGTGCAAAACGCATCTTTGTTTTTTAACCACAACGTCAACGTTATTTACGTTATGCAAAAAAGCAGAGAGAAAAGTTAAATCGTAGCTAAGTAGCATTCTTGCTCTTTGCCCACAACATTTGCCTATGCCCTTACAAAGCCCACAATATAAAGATTTGTATAAAAGGTTATCCTTCATATACATATTAGGCAAATCAGTTTTTACATATCCAAACATTTATTAAGACCTTTTTCTGGGAACTAACCCAACCTTTTTATATACTTTAGACAATGTTCTATAAGCAAGCCTTTCTGCCATTTCAGCACCCGTTTTAAGAACTGAATCTAAATACTCCTTATTAGCAAGAAGTTTATTCTTTTCTAGTCTAATAGGGTCAACCACGTCGGCAACTACTTCACCAACGGCAATTTTAAAGTCCCCATATCCTTTGCCGTCAAATTCTTTCTGCGCTTCTTCAATGCTTTTTTCCGTGAAAGCGCAATAAATAGTAAGCAAGTTAGAAATGCCCGGTTTTTCTGGTGAGAATATAATTTTATTATCACTATCGGTTACTGCACGCTTAAATTTACGAATAATTGTATCTTTATCGTCGTCCATAGAAATAAACGCATTAAGGTTAGCGTCGGACTTGCTCATCTTTTTCATTGGGTCGGCAAGGCTCATAACTCTTGCTGCAGATTTTCCTATATATCCTTCGGGAACTTTAAACGTTTCTCCGTAAAGATTATTAAATCTTATAGCCAAATCCCTAGAAAGTTCTAGGTGTTGTTTTTGGTCAGCGCCAATTGGAACAAGTTCCGTTTGATAGAGTAAGATATCAGCAGCCATCAATACGGGATAATCCATAAGCCCCATATTAATATTATCTTCATGTTTTCTGCTCTTATCTTTAAATTGGGTCATTCTAGACAATTCGCCTGGGTAACAAATAGTATTTAAAATCCAAGCAAGTTCAGTATGCGCAGAAACGTGTGATTGCGCAAATAAAATTGATTTATTAACGTCTATTCCACACGCAAGGTAAAGCGCAGTAAGTTCATACGTATTCTTTCTTAAAACTGCTGGTTCTTGACGAACAGTTAAAGTATGCAAATCTGCAAGGGAAAATATACTATTATAATCATCTTGCAATTTCTTAAAATTCTTAATTGCGCCTAAATAGTTACCAATTGTTAATATGCCACTTGGTTGTATTGCACTAAATAAAATCTTCTTGTCTTCCATAATATAATAATTACCTTAAAATTTCCTTGAAATTACTTGCTAGCAAATTCAATTGCCTCGTTTATAACGTCGTTTTTATTAACAACCTTTGTAAACCTTTTCTCTTTTTGTTTCAATAATAGAATTTGTTCGGGAATAGGCATTGCAGTTACTTGCATTAACTTTTCTGTGCATTTGAAAGCATCTGAATAAGCCTTTCCTTCAATAGCCTTAAGAACGCTTTGAGTAAATTTGTATGGACTAGCCGTTGAGAGCGCAACTATAGGATTTTTATATCCATTTACATTTTGATAATCTATCGCGCCTTTCACAGCGATTGAAGTATGCGTATCCATTAAGTAGCCGTATTCTTCAAAAACTTCTCTAATATTATCTTCGCATTCGTCTTCTTCTGCGTAAACACCATAAAATTCCTTTTGCACGCTAGTCAATTCTTCATTTGATAGTGAATATTTACCAACTTTTTTAAGTTCAGACATACGCTCAGCCGTTAAATTAGCATCACGATTAGAAAGTTCGTATATAAGTCTTTCCAAATTGCTTGAAATCAAAATATCCATCGATGGAGACATAGTCTTAAAGAACTCTCTATTAGCGTCATAAGTTCCATTCGTAAAGAACTCTGTCAATACGTTATTCATATTGGAAGCGCAAACTAATTTTCCAACTGGAAGCCCCATTCTTTTTGCATAATATCCTGCTAAAATATTGCCAAAATTACCTGTAGGAACAGCAAAATCAACCAAGTCGCCTATCTTTATATCACCACTATTAACAAGGTCGCAATATGCAGAAAAATAATAACAAACTTGTGGAACAAGTCTACCAAAGTTCATTGAATTAGCGCTTGATAAAACTATATTCTTTTCGAGAAGTTGTTTGGCTATTTCCTTACTAGAGAAAATTGTTTTTACGGCAGTTTGGCAATCGTCAAAATTACCTTCCACTCCAATAACGTTAACGTTAGCGCCTTCTTGCGTTTGCATTTGAAGTTTTTGCATATCACTTACGCCTTGATTTGGATAATAAACCAAGATACTTATACCGTCTTGGTCTTTAAATCCTTCAAGCGCTGCCTTACCCGTATCACCACTAGTTGCCGCTAAAATTAAAATCTTTTCTTTAAGACCAATTATATCAGCGCCTTTGCGTAATAAATATGGTAACAAAGTAAGAGCAACGTCCTTAAACGCCAAAGTTGGACCGTGAAAAAGTTCCATAACGAACATTTTATCGTCAAGTTTTACTAATGGCGCAGGGTCGCCGTTTTCAAACTTTGCATAAGTTTTTTTGCACACGTTTAGTAGTTCGTTAAAGTCATATTCTTCTAAATAACTATGCAATACCGTTGCTGCTCTTTCAGGATAATCCATTGAAAGCATATCATGTAATCTATCAGTTAAATTAGGAAAACTTTCTGGAACGAAAAGACCACCGTCTTCAGCTAAACCTTTAGTTATTGCAGTCGCTGAATTTTCGGCATAAGACTTACCACGGGTGCTAATAAACTTCATAATTTATTCTCCTACAAAAAAGTCGGAATAATAATATTCCGACTTTAATTATACATTATTAATAAAAGAAAATCAACTAATCAACGTGCTTTAATACGAATTCAGGTAATTCTTCTTTAGCGGCGCTACACGTTAAAACAAATTTAACACCATAGTCTTTTTCAAGTTTTTCCATTGCTTCAAAAATATTATCAAGTTCTGCTAAAGTTTTACCAGTTATTCTAGCAATACCGTCTAAATAAATATATTCGTTATCACCGTTTGCGGCAACTAAACCCTTAAGAAAACCACGTAGACCGTCTTCCGTTTTAACAGCAAAATCGTTTACGTCTAAAAATCTAATTTTAATGTCTATATCACGAGTATATCTTTTAGTATCCGTAATAAATATGATGTGCCCTTTCGCTATATCTAAAGCCTTATTTGCACAATCAATAATTGCTTTGGTTTTGCCTGTTCCTTTCGGACCATAGAAAATTTTCATAAAAAAGTCCCCCTTAGTGGTTAAAATATCTTGTATCTATATTTTATAATACTTTTTAGCAAATTACAATAGGTATTTTAAAATTTTTGCCACAAAAGGAGGAAATATTTTTATTTTTTAATTATTTAAGTTCTTCAAGAAAACTTTTTAATCTATTTAAGCCTTCTTTTATATCTTCAATAGAAATTGCATAGGACAATCTAATGCAATTATCGTCACCAAAAGCAACACCTGGAATAAGCGCAACACCCTTTGTAAGCGCAAGGTCTGCAAATTGTAGCGAACCGTTAATAACCGTGCCGTTATACTTTTTACCATAGAAACGTGAAACGTCAACAAACACGTAGAAAGCGCCCTTTGGTTCAATACATACAATATCATTTATTCCTTTAAGGAATTCTACCATAAACTTTCTTCTTTCATCAAAAATCGTTTGCATTTCTTTAACGAATTTTTCGCCTTGAGGAGAAACAAGCGCTTCGGTTGATGCGTATTGAGAAATTGAACAAGGGTTTGAAGTGGTATGGCTTTGCATACTTGAACATGCTTTAGCAATATCTAGTGGGGCTGCAAGATAACCTATTCTCCAACCTGTCATTGCATACGTTTTACTCATACCGTTTATAATTACGGTGTGCTCTTTCATGTAGTCGTTTACTTGAGCAATAGAAAAATGTTTTTCGTTTGAATAAATAAGTTTTTCATAGATTTCGTCAGAAATAACGTATAAACCATACTTTTCACAAACGCTTGCAATAGCCCTAATTTCTTCTTCGGTATAAACTGCGCCCGTTGGATTGTTAGGTGAATTAAGAATTAGGCATTTTGTTTTTGGTGTGATTGCTTTTTCAAATTGCTCTGCAGTCATTTTATAGCCACTAGTTTCGTCTGCCTTTACGTAAACTACTTCACCACCACAAAGTTTAATTAATTCAGGATAAGTAAGCCAATAAGGTGAAGGTAAAATTACTTGATCACCGTCGTTTACGATAGATGCTATAGCGTGATAAAGTGAACTTTTAGCACCTGATGATACGACTATTTGGCTTGGTTCGTAAACAAGACCGTTATCATTTAAAAACTTTTGGCAAATGGCCTTTTTGAGTTCAACCGTTCCCGATGCTGGGGTGTATTTTGTAAAACCAATGTCAATTGCCTTTTTTGCTGCATCGTTTATATAATCTGGAGTGTTAAAATCTGGTTCACCTGCTCCAAAACCAATAACCGAAATACCTTCTGCCTTCATCTTTTTTGCCTTCGCCGTTATTTCTAACGTTAAAGAAGGACAAATGTCACTAACCTTTTTTGAAACCATAAAATTCTCCTATCTGTTTATTAAATATTATTATTCTTCATCAGCGCCTTGGGCAAGTTTGGCTTCTCTATCAGCCATTGCAAGCGCTTCAGTCATTTCCTCAATATCGCCCATCAAAAAATTATCTATTGAATGAAGTGTAAGTCCTATTCTGTGGTCGGTTACCCTACCTTGTGGAAAGTTATAAGTTCTAATTCTTTCCGACCTATCACCCGTTCCGACCTGACTTTTACGATTATCTGCATACTCTTTATCTGCTTGTGATTGGTAAAAATCATAAAGACGGCTTTTTAAAACCTTCATAGCCTTTTCTCTATTCTTCGTTTGCGAACGTTCGTCTTGACAAAGAACTACAATACCCGTTGGCAAGTGGGTAAGTCTTATGCAAGACTCCGTTTTATTAACGTGCTGTCCACCTGCGCCACTACTACGAAGTGTGTCAATTTTCAAGTCTTTTTCATCAATATGAATTTCCACGTCGGTTGCTTCAGGCAAAACGGCAACGGTTACCGTAGACGTATGAACTCTACCTTGAGATTCCGTTTCTGGAACACGTTGAACTCTATGAACGCCACTTTCGTATTTTAGTTTACTATAACAATTCTTACCCGAAATTGAGAAAACAACTTCTTTTATACCGCCAAGTTCAGTTGAGTTATTTTCAATTTCTTCAGTTTTCCAACGATTTTTTTCGGCGAATTTAACATACATTCTATAAAGTTCGTATGCAAACAAACTTGCTTCTTCACCACCGGCGCCACCACGAATTTCCATAATAACGTTTTTATCGTCATCAGGGTCTTTTGGTAATAATAAAATCTTTAATTCGGAAGAAACTTCTTCTATTTTTTGCTTATTAGCATAAATTTCTTCTTCCATCATTGCTTTCATTTCAGAATCACTCTCTATTGAAAGCATTTCTTTTAACTGCGCTTGTTCTTCAACGATTTTTTTGTATTCGGTATACTTTTCTACCGTTTCCGTCATATCGGCAAGTTCTTTCGTATATGCTTTCCATTCGTCCATTCTAGATATAACTTCACTATCCGAAACAAGTTCGTTAAGTTTGTCATATCTTTCAAGCATTTTGTCTAATTTTTTAAACATTAAAGCACCGCCTTTATAATTCTATCATTGTTTTCATAATCTTTAATAATTTCTACTGAATTAAAATTAGTCAACAAGTTTTTTACTTGTTCGGCTTGATCAAAACCTATTTCTAAAAGCAAAATTCCATTTGGTTTTAGATTTTTTACGCAATCTTTTGCTATTCTTTTATAAAAATCTAACCCATCTGCGCCACCGTCTAAAGCAATGATAGGTTCAAAATCCTTAACTTCCTTTTGCAAGGATAATATATCTTGACTTTTAATATACGGTGGATTTGATATTATAACGTCAAATTGTTCGTCTACATCATTTAGTAAATCACTTTCGATGAAATCGATTTGAGCATCGTTAATACTTGCATTTTCTTTTGCTAAAGCAAGAGCGTCTTTAGAAATATCACTAGCATAAACAGTTGCGTCGGACTCTTTTTTCACGCTAATTGCAATAGCGCCCGACCCCGTGCATAAATCTAATACTTTTGAGTCTTTTTCAATAGATTTTAACGCAGTTTCCACCAATAATTCCGTTTCCGGTCTTGGTATTAGAACACGTTCGTCAACCTTAATTTTATACCCGTAAAAATCAGTATCGCCTATACAATACCAAAGTGGTCTACCCGAAATGCGTTGTTTAACAATTTTATTTATTTGTTCAACGTATTTTGGAGTAACCAATTTATCGCATCTAAGTTCGCTACGTTTTACCCCTAACGTGATAGAAACTATCCATTCGGCTTCGCTTTCTTCAGTTATACCGTTATCAAAAAGTTCTTTAGTAACTTTTCTTAAAAGGTCCTTTCTTTTTTGAGCGACAACGAATTGCTCTTCTTTGATAGTTTGGTCTGCATCCATTTCAAGAACCTTGTTAAAAGAAGCGATTGCAACTTCAATCATTTTATCGTCAGGCTCACGTGTTGTTATTTTTTGCAGCAATACCCCTGGAACTTTTAAAGGATAAACTATCCAAACGTTAGTTTTTGATAAACCTTTTAACAATTCGTAAGATAGACCTGCAACAAGTGGAAGTAATGCAACCTTGCATAAAACACGAACGATACCTTTTAGCGAGCCACCGACAAGGCTTTCAAAAATCGCAAAAACTATAATACTAATAAGCATTACGAAAATCATAAAGGTCGTTCCACATCTATCGTGAACTCTTTTTGATTTTCTTACGTTTTCCACGGTTAAATCTAAACCTTTTTCATAACAAGAAATAGTTTTATGTTCTGCCCCGTGATACATAAAAGTTCTTTTAACGTCTTTAATAAGCGAACAAAGAAATAAGTAAAGAATAAAAATCAATAGTTTTATTCCACCTTCGATAAAGTTCTTCGCCCAAACGTTAAAGGTAACGTTAAACCATACCTGCGTCCAATGAGTTACGGTTTGTGGCAACCACATAAACAAAAAAATTGCTAAACCTAAGCCTAAAACTAGGGCTAAAAACCCCATAACGCTAAAAACGTTAATCTTTAATTTGTCGGAAAGCCATTTTTCAAACCTAGATGGTTCTTCTTCGCCGTATACTTCTGCCGAGCGCATTAGAACGCTTACGCCACCAAATAAAGACGTTATAAACGAATAAACACCACGAATAATTGGCAAACGCAAAAATATATTGCGTTGTTTTTGTGGTTTAATTCTTTTAGTTTCCATGCGAATAATACCGTCCGCATCACGAACGGCTGTTGCCATGGAAGTTTCCCCACGCATCATAACGCCTTCCATAACGGCTTGACCACCTATGGAAACACAACGTTTTTTGTCGCTTGAACTAGAATTAACCAACATAAAATACCAAAAAAAACGGCTTTAAGAGTAAAAATACACTTAAAGCCGAATTATACAGCCAACTTATTTTGCTTTGCTATATCTCTTGTTGAACTTGTCTACACGGCCACCGGTATCTACCAATTTTTGCTTACCTGTAAAGAAAGGATGACATTTGCTACAGATATCAACCTTTATTACGTCAGTTTTCTTTGTAGAACCTGTCTTGAAGGTTTCCCCACAAGCGCATACAACAGTTACTTCATGATAATCGGGATGGATTTCCTGTTTCATAATACACCTCTAAAACTGATTTACTTGGGTATTATATTATATTTTGACAATTTAGTCAACTATTCGTTAAGGTTTTTTTACAATTTATTAAAAAACTTTTTAATATCTACTATACGTCTAATTCAGTTGCATTTTTTTAAAAAATATAATATAATGGCATAGAAATTAATTTTCATTTACATGGAGAAGTTTATGAAAGGTTGGAAACTCGTTAAACCTTTTTCCGTTGAAATTCAAGACGGCAAAGAGTTAAACGAAAACGAATCTTTATGCAAAGTAAAGATTACAAAATCACTTATAACTCAGTCTGACGTTTTACGTTACAAAGGTGAAATTGAAACTAAAAACGTATTTTTAGGCAGTTCTGGTATTGGTGTTATCGTTGAGGCTGGCGCTAACCTATTCGGTCTTGAAAAAGGTAAGCGTGTATACGTTGAACCTAATAGAGAATGTGGTAATTGCTTTAGTTGTAAAAGTGGCAAATATACCGACTGCTCCGACCTACAAATTGCAGGCGAAGATTTTGACGGTTTTTTATGTGATTTTTCTAGCGCTCCAATAGATAAAATCTATTTACTACCCGACTCTGTTTCTGACGTAGACGCTCTTTATCTTGGTCATATTTCTAAAGCGTTAGAAATTATTGATATGCTAAAAATTCAAAAGGGCGATTACGTTGCAGTAATAGGCGCAGATAGTTTTAGCATTATATTTTCACAACTATTAATATACTATCAAGCAGTTCCTATCGTGATGACGATAGACGACGAAAGTTATAATACGGCAAAAAGTAGTGGTATTTACTACGTTCTAAATAAAAACGATAACTGGCAAAAAGAAGTTTCTACCATCACAGGTGGTAGAATGGCTGAAAAAATCGTTTATATTTCTGATAGTAACGTTTCTTCAGTTAAGGCTTTTGCTCTTGCATCCTATAACGCAACAGTAGTCTTCACGGGTGCTACCTATAATAATACTATTTCCTTTGTTCAAGCCATTAAAAAGCAACTAAATATTTTATGTATTAATACGGGTTTTGGTAATACTGCTTCAAGTATTAACCTTTTGGCAAACAAAGCCATTAACCTATCGTGCTTAAATATAGAAAAAGAAAAATATGAGAACGTTCCACAAGTTTTTGAAAAACTAAACGAACAACTAAACAAAACCCAAACTACAACCGAATACATTATTGAAATGATTTAATTAAACCGTCTTTTAGACGGTTTTTTATTTTAAACGTAAAAAATCAGGCGTTTCGCCTGATTTTTTAATTTTGATTAACTCTTTTATCTCTACGTAAAAACAACCTTAATAATTTGCGAATGAGTTTGGGCGGTTTAAAACAACATATCTTCATAAAATACACCTCTTGTATCTAGTATATGCGTCTGCCCAAATAAGTTGACAATAAATTAAATATTGCGTAGTTGTTCAATAATTTTTGCTCTATCCGGTTGATTAAATATCGTGCTACCAGCAACTAAAACGTTTGCGCCGGCATCTTTAACTGCTTTAGCATTTTCTAGAGTAATTCCACCATCTACTTCTAGGTCAATTTCTTTACCTGTGCTTGCGATTAACTCTGCAGTTTGCTTTATTTTTGGAAGAACGTATTCAATAAACTTTTGCCCACCAAAACCAGGGAATACGCTCATTAATAAAATCATATCACATTCTTCAACAACGTCTTTCAAAACGTCTACGGGAGTATCGGGATTAATAACTGCGCCACACTTTACGCCCAAATCTTTTATCGCTTTTAGAGTATCTTTTAATCTTTCCTTGCAAGCCTCGTGATGAACGGTGATTATATCAGAACCAGCCTTTGCAAATTCTTCTATATATTTCCAAGGGTTAAGTATCATAAGGTGAGTATCAAAAACTGCTTTAGAGTATGGACGAACTTCCTTTATTAACTTTTGTCCAAACGAAAAGTTTGGAACAAAATTCCCATCCATAACGTCAAGGTGTATTAAATCTGCACCGTTGGTTGTTATATCTGCTATTTCCTGACCCATTTTTGCAAAGTCCGCCGATAAAATTGACGGAGCAATTTTAATTTTTTTCATATAAACTCTCCTTTATAAATTGTCTTCAATAAATCTTCTTCTAAGTTGACCACAAGCGCCTTCAATATCGTCGCCCATTCTACGTCGAACGGTTGCAGAAAGCCCTGCTTTTTCTAAAGCGCCCATAAACCTATACGCTTCTTTATCGGTTGTCGATTTAAGGGCTTTCTCTTTTACTTCGTTAAGCCTAATAATGTTTATATGACAAGGTCTACCCTTCAAAAGTCTAATAAGTGTATTTGCGTGTAATTCCCCGTCGTTTTCACCTTTTATTAAAACGTATTCGAATATATATCTTCTACCCGTTTTATCAAAATAGTTTTGACAAGCATCTAAAATCTGACTGATTTTATACGCTTTTGCAATTGGCATTATCTTTTGGCGTTCTTCATCTATTGGAGAATGAAGTGAAATCGTTAAATTTACGGGTAAATTTTCTTCTGCAAGTTTATATATTTGTGGAACTAGCCCACAAGTCGATAAACTTATATTTCGTGGGCTAATATTTACACCGTCCTTAGAAGAAACAAGCCTTAAAAATTTAACGACGTTATCGTAATTATCAAGTGGCTCACCACTACCCATCATTACTACGTTAGTAACCATTCTTTTATCGCTTAAACCACCACCCAAATAGTTGTTCACGGCGATAATTTCACCCAAAATTTCGGCTGGTTGCAAGTTTCTAATTAAACCTTCTAGCCCAGAAGCACAGAAAGCGCAATTCATTCTACAGCCTACTTGAGTTGAAACACAAAGTGTTGAGCCGTATTTATAACGCATTAAAACGCCTTCGATAAGATTGTCGTCAAACAATTTAAACAAAAACTTTTCCGTGCCGTCAACCGACTTTATAGACTTTAAAATTTTCACTGGTTGCGCTATATACTGACTTGAAAGTTTTTGGCGTAAAGGTTTTGAAATATCCGTCATTTGGTCAAACTCTAGCCCTAAATGTAAAGACCTAAATACTTGACTTGCTCTGAAAGACTTTTCATTTAAGTTTACAAAAACCTGCTTTAATTCGTCTAAATTATAGTTAAGTAAAAGTTCACTCACTAGTTTATCCTTTTAAGTTTAGCCACAAAGAAACCTTGTCCAAACGATATATCTGGCAAAAATGCGTTAGTGCCTACGTAATCTTCGTGTGGTAACTTACTAGTTATTTTTTCAATTTGGAAATTTTGATTTTTGCTTAAAAATTCCTTTATAATATCAACGTTTTCGCTGTTTAAGATTGAGCAAGTAGAATAATACAAATATCCACCTATTTTAACATATTTACAAACGTTATTAAGTATAGCAAATTGCTCCTTTCTTAATCCGTCAACGTCATCTTTCGTTCTATTAAGTTTTATATCTGGGTTATCAAGCGTAACACCTAACCCACTACAAGGCGCATCGCAAAGAACTGCGTCAAAATACTCTTTCAACTCTTTGTTGTAAACTTTTGCGTCTGCCACGCTTGCGTTAACGTTTTCCCTATGCATTCTTTTTGAATAATCGTTAATAAGTTCTACTCTATGCGAATGAATATCCCAAGAAGTAATAGAGTTGCATTTATATGAAAGATTTATACTTTTTCCACCTGGAGCGGCGCAACAATCAAGAAGTTTATCGCACTTTTCCACAATATCGCAAATAGCAACAGAGCCTAGCGCTTGAAATGTATAAAGACCGTCGTCATAGTCTTTATTTCTAACAAAATTTTCTACCAAGAACGCCTTATCAAAAGGTGTCTTATTATATTTAACGGAACGCTCTTTTAAGTATTTTTCGCCGTCAATTTCAGGGAAAAATAATGTATTTTCAACGTTTATTGCGCCAAGTATACTTTCCGTTCTTTCTTTTCCGTAAACGTTAAGCAATTCATTTACTGCAAATAATGGATACGAATATTTAATAGAAAGATTTTCTAGCGTTTCACTAGGTAATTCTATCTTTGTTTTAATAAACTTTCTAAGCAAAGCGTTAACAAAACCACTTGCCCCACTTTTACCTAACTTTTTTGTTAATTCAACAGCGTTTTGAACTACTGCATATTCCTTTTTGCCAAGAAATTTTATGGCATACATAGAAATTTTTATTATAGTCCTAATAGCAAGTTTGGGCGATTTATCACATAATTTTGATAAATAATAAGATAGTTCTATATCCTTATCCAAAACACCGTATACGGTTTTTATAGTTAGAGCACGATTTTTTTCTTCTATTATAGTAGAATTAATCGCTTGTTTAACAAAGGCTTTGTCGCTATAAACTTTATTAAGGATAGAATACGTATCGTAAAAATAGTTTATCATTTACCAAAAATAAATCCTTTATCAATTTTATTGCCACGCAAAAAGTCTGATATTTGCATAGGTTTACCACCGGCTTTTTGAACGCAATTAAGATTTATCGCCTTATCTCCACAAGCAATAACCAAGTTGTTATCTTTAATTATAACCTGACCTATATTCCCCGTTCCGTCTACAACGTCGCAATCAAAAATCTTAAAAGGCTCACCGTTATAAAAGGTGTATGCAACAGGTGAAGGATTAAACGCCCTTACTTGGTTAAAGATAAATTCAGCAGGCTTAGACCAATCAATTAGCGCGTCTTCCTTTTTAATAATCTTGGTATGCGTTGCAAGTAAATCGTCTTGTTTAATAAAATATGCCTTTCCACTATCAATAAGGTCTAAAGCGTTTATTATACAATCTGCGCCAAGCATGGATAGTCTATCAAAAAGTTCCCCACACGTTTCTTTTGGGAAAATATCTATTTCTTTTTGAAGTAAAACGTCGCCGGTGTCTATACCAACGTCTGTTTTCATAATGGATATTCCCGTTTTTGTTTCGCCGTTTAATAAAGCGTAATGAATTGGAGAAGCGCCCCTATATTTAGGCAATAGCGATGCGTGTATGTTTATAACTCCTAATTTAGGAATATCAAGAATTTCCTTTGATAAAATCTGACCAAACGCGCATGTAATCATTAAGTCCGGCCTAAGATTTTGTAAGTCGTTAACCCCTTCTACCCTAATCTTATCGTATTGATAAACGGGTATACCCTTTGAAATAGCGTATACCTTAACGGGTGGTGGAGTTAAAACCTTTTTTCTACCAAAAGGCTTATCCTTATTGCAAACGACTGCTATTACTTGATGCTTACCGTCGTCAACTATTCTTTTTAAAGGCTCTACCGAAAAGTTTGGAGTTCCTAAATAAACGATTTTCACTATTTACTCTCCACAAACATTTTATTTGCTTTGTCAATATACAAAATACCGTCAAGATGGTCGTATTCGTGGCAAATTGCTCTTGCAAAAAAACCTTTTGCTTTTAGTGTAAACTTTTTGCCATACCTATCTTGTGCTTGAATTTTAACGGTCATTGGTCTTTCCACTTCTCCGTGTTTACCTTGAACGGATAAACAACCTTCATTATCAACTTGAGAACCAGAAGTAGATAAAATAACGGGGTTAATAAATTCAAAATAACCTTCGTCAATATCAATAATAAAAATTCTTCTTAACACACCAACTTGTGGGGCTGCAAGACCTGCGCCTTCTGCCTTTATTAAAGTTTGTTTCATATCATCGATAAGAACTTGAGTCTTTGGACCAAAGTCAGTAACTTCAAAACTCTTTTTTCTTAAAGTTGGGTCGCCTTCTTGAATAATATTTCTAATAGCCATAAAATACTCCTTTAAGTTAAGTTGTTGGGGTTAATCTCAACAAATACTGAAACGTTGCGTGTTTTTTTACAATCGGATATTTTAAAAATTTCTGCTAAAAAATCTTTTTTATTAGCGTCAATTCTCATTAAAATTTGAAATCTAAACTTATTTTGCAAGCGTTTAATAGGTGCTTTCATACAACCAAAAAACCTAAAAAACTCTTTATTTTGCAAGTAATAAGCATTTAAGTAGTTATAAATTTGCTTTGTTACGTCTAATGTTTTTTCTTCACTTTCACCACTAATTAGAACTCTAACTATATTGGTAAAGGGTGGAAAAGCCGTTGCTTTTCTAATAGAAAGTTCGTGCTTAAAAAAGCCTTTATAATCGTAATTTATTGCTTGACGCAAAACGGGGTTGTTTGGTTGGTATGTTTGTAAAACGACTTTACCAGCGTCTTCTGCTCTACCACTTCTTCCTGCGACTTGGGTAATTAATTGAAAGGTGCGTTCAGAACTACGAAAATCTGAAAAGTATAAACTTGCATCGGCGTCAAGTATACCTACCAACGTTACAGACGGAAAATCATGTCCTTTTGCAATCATTTGTGTTCCTACAAGTATATCGGCTTCATGCCTAGCAAACTGACTAAGTATTTTAAAATGCCCTTCCTTGTTTTGCGTGGTATCACGGTCCATACGAAGTATAACGGCATTCGGGTATAATTTTTGAAGTTCGTCAACTACCCTTTCCGTTCCCATTCCACCGTATTTAAGAAACTTGCTACCACAATTAGTGCAAGATTTTATCATTTTGTATTTTGCGCCACAATAATGGCATAATAGCGAATCGTCTTCTTTGTGATAGGTAAGCGAAACGTCACAACTGTCACATTTTTGAACGTGCCCACATTCAGAACACACAACCGTTTTGGAATACCCCCTTTGATTTAGAAAAATCATTGCTTGGTTTCCGTTGTTTAAACAGTTTTCTAATTCACTTTTTAATATGGAAGAAAAATATGAATTGTTGCCACGCCTTACTTCGCTACGCATATCGGCAATTTCCACTTGTGGCAAGGGTTTTTTATTGATTCTATCTGGTAATTCTATTAAATTATAATTTCCCAAAACGGCGTTATTATAACTTTCAATAGACGGGGTTGCGCTACCTATTACTAATTTTGCCGAAGAGATTTCCGACCTTTTTTTAGCAACGTCAATAGTTACGTATCTAGGCGAAGATTCGCTTTGATAGCTTCCGTCGTGCTCTTCATCGATAATAATAAGCCCAAGATTTTCTAATGGAGCAAAAATAGCGCTTCTTGCACCGATTGCAATTTTTGCTTCGCCGTTGCGTAAACGCCACCATTCGTCAAAACGCTCCCCAGCAGAAAGACCACTATGTAGTATTGCTGCATTATCGCCGAACCTTGCCCTTAATTGCTTAAACATTTGTGGTGTTAAGGAAATTTCAGGAACTAGCATTATTGCAGATTTGCCTTGGCTTATAGTTCTATCAATTAGTTCAAGGTATACTTCAGTTTTACCACTACCCGTAACCCCAAAAATTAAAGAAACTTGTTTAGAAGTTTGTTCAACGCTTAAAACGGCTTCTTGTTGCTTTGGCGTTAAAACTACCGATTTTTTTTCAGAAGTTAATCCTTTATAAGGCAAACGATTAAACTTTTCTTCAATTTTAACGATTGCGCCCTTTTCAAAAAGAGAGTTAACGGCCGATCTGCCAAACGTCTCACACAAAATGGAAGATTCCGTTTTTCCGTTTTGTTTTAAATAGTCAATTACTTGAAACTGTTTTACAGCCGACTTTTTTAACGAAGATACAACTTCATACAAAACTTCACTATTAGTAAGATTGTAAAAAGTAACTAACCTTTCCTTTATTCTTCCCTTGCGCATTTCAGACGGTAAAAACAATCTAAGTGCGCTTGCTTTAGTAACGAAACATTCTTTAGTGATAAAATCCATTAGAGAAAGCGTTTCGCTAGTAAGTGCAGGAGTTTCTTCTAAAACCTTAAAAATAGGTTTAATCTTGTCAGAAGAATAAAGGCTATTTTGATTGATTGCAATAACAATTCCTTCAATGGTTTTACTGCCGAAAGGCACTAAAACACGGCTTCCAACCTTAACGTTGTCAGCTTGAGAAAAGGAATATTCAAATACCTTGTCAACTTCAGAATGAACTATGTCAACTATAACCGATGCAATCATCAATAATCCTTATAGAAAAATTGTCCACCACAAAGAACGGCGGACAGTTTTTAATTAGTCGTTTGTAACAATCAATTTACCGTCGTAAATTTCTTGAGCGGCAACTGATAAAGGCTTTTCTTTGCTTGGTAATTCTGTGTAGCCTTGATTTTGAGCTTGTTCCATAAGTTGTCTAGCACGCTTACTTGCAACAACGCAAAGAGTGTATTTTGAGCCAACTTGTTGGGCTAATTCGTCAATTGGTGGTTTATGTATCATAATAATTCTCCTTATTTGGTAAGATTTATTCTAAGTTTTGAACTTGTTCTCTAACCTTTTCAATTTCATTTTTTAGATTAAGGGCAAGACTTGTTACTTTAATATCGTTTGATTTTGAACAGATTGTATTAGTTTCTCTATTAAATTCTTGCATTAAGAAATCCAACTTTTTACCGGGTGACGGTGTTTTAACAATCTCAATAAATTGATTAATGTGAGAGTTGAGCCTTGTTAATTCTTCGTCAATATTTACCTTATCGGTATAAAATGCAACTTCAGTTAAGAGTTTGCTTTCATCATACTTTACGTCATTTAAGGCTTCTTCTATGCGTTCTTTTAATCTAATTCTATGTTCTTGGACTACTAACGGCGCTCTAACTGCAATTTGATCTCTTAAGGAACGAATTTCATACACTCTAGAAAGCATATCGGCAATTAGTTTTTCGCCTTCAACCAAACGCATTTCGTTAAGTTTTTCACAAGCGTTAATAACCGTTTGCTTTAATATTGATTCAAACTCCGTGTAATCGGTTAAAGTGTTGTCGGTAATAACGTCTGGCGACTTCATAATTTGTGAAACGGAAAAATCGTTTTCAAGCCCTAATTTTTCACTAATTAATTTTGAAGCGTTATAATAACCCAGCGCCTTTTCTAGGTTAACTTCTAAATTAACAGGTTTTTCTCTACTATCCGTAAAATTAACAAAGAAATCAACACGACCACGTTTAACGTATTCGGAAACGGTTTTGCGAACCATATCTTCAAATGCGATAAATACACGTGGCATTTTTGAATTAAAATCAAAATTCCTATTATTAACCGTTTTAATCTCTACGGTAAGGCTAATTCCATTGTCAAGATATTCAGCTTTGCCGTAGCCTGTCATGCTAAACATAAATTTTCTCCAATAACTTGATATATTATATCATAATAACAAGTTATAATCAAGTGTTTATTAAAGATTTAAAAGTTTCTTCGTCAATAATTTTAATGCCAAGTTTTCTGGCCTTATCAAGTTTGCTTCCTGCTTCTTCCCCTGCTAAAACCAATGTAGTATTTTTAGAAACGCTACTCATTATTTGACCACCTAGTTCTTCAATTATTTTAGAAGCTTCATCACGTTTAAAACTAGTCAAAGAACCTGTTAAAACAACCTTTTCACCAGAAAAAACACCTGTTTTTTGATTAGTGTCATTAAAAATTGTAACACCAAGTTCTTCCAACTTATTAATTTGATATAAATTCGCTTGATTACTGAAATACTCAACGATGCAATCAGCAACCACTTCGCCAACGTCTGGTATAGAAACCAAAGTTTCTTTAGTTGCATTTACTAAATCGAATAAAGTTTCAAAATTCATTGCTAAATCTTTAGCCGTTTTTTTACCTACGTTATCAATACCAAGCGCATAAATAAAATTAGATAGTGAAACGTTTTTACTCTGCTCTATTGCGTTTAGCAAGTTATCCGTTTTTGCATCCTTAAAACCTTCTAAATCAAGAAGCTTTTCTCTTTCTAGAGTATACAAATCAGCAAAATTTTTAACGTTAAAATTATCGTATAAAATCCCTGCCGTCATTTCGGAAAACCCGTCAATATTCATTGCACCCTTTGACGCAAAATTAGTGATTTTTGCAATAACTCTAGGTCTGCAATCGTTATTAGGGCAGAAAATATTTGCTCCGACTTCTACTACCTGTGAACCACAATAAGGACAAGTAGTGGGTTTTAATACATCTTGACAATTATCAAAATATTCGGTTGTTCCAAGAATTTCTGGTATAACTTCGTTACTTCTTCTAACCAATACTCTTGCGCCGATTTTAATCTTCTTTCTTAACACGTCGCCATAATTATTAAGCGTTGCTTTTCTAACGGTTGCCCCTGCTAACTCAACGGGTGAAAGTATTCCTAGTGGCGTAAGTTTTCCAGTCCTGCCAACTTGCCAAATAACGTCGTTTAGGATAGTCGTAACTTCTTCTGCTTCAAACTTAAAAGCCATTGCCCAACGTGGAAATTTATCCGTGTTGCCAAGTCGTTCTCTTAATTCAAAGTCATTAATTTTTATAACTGCACCGTCGGTTAAAATATCTAGTGTTTTTCTACTGTTTTCGATATAATTTATAACTGACATAACGTCGTTTATACCATTGCAAATTCTTAAGAATGGATGAACCTTAAAACCATTATCTCTTAAAAACTCAACACATTCGGTTTGAGTTTTTAACGCCCCTTCAGACATATAGTTAACGTTATAAAAAAGTATCTCCACCTTCCTTTTTGCAGTAACTTTTGGATCTAAATTCCTTATAGCGCCGGCAACTGCGTTACGCGCATTTTTTAGTGGTTCGTCAGCAGTCTTGTTATATTCGTCTAAAACGGATAGTCTCATTATTGCTTCGCCTTGAACTTCTAAAACTCCTTTATAAGAAATCTCCATAGGAAAACTTTTAACGGTTAAAACTTGCGCAGTTACGTCTTCCCCCTCAACACCGTTTCCCCTAGTCGTTGCGCGTGTAAATTTTCCGTCTTCATAGGTAAGGCATATCGTTAAACCGTCAAATTTATATTCTACTGTATAAACTAAATCTTCACCACTTTTGTTAATTCTCTTGTCAAATGCAAGTAATTCGTCGAACGTAGTAGATTTATCTAAACTATATAATCTTTCAATGTGTTTATGTTTTTTAAAAGCAGAAATAGGTTCTCCCCCGACACGCTTTGTAGGAGAATTAAATAAAACTATCCCACTTTCCTTTTCCATTTTAACTAATTGATCGTATAATGCGTCGTATTCTTTGTCTGAAACGGTAGGATTGTCAAGAACGTAATATTCATAAGCATATTTATTAAGTTTTTCAACGATTTCTTTCATTTTACCCATTAAACAATCTCCATTGGCGCAAATTTTGCAGAAAGCGACTTGATACCCACACCTTTAAAAGCAACGTCTACAACTAAATTATCCCCATCGCCTTTTACAGATATTACAATACCTTCGCCAAATTTTACGTGTTTAACCTTTACGCCCGACTTGTATTTTGAAAATTGAGCGTTGGCATTTGCTTTTGGCGCTGTTGAGTTTGATAAAAACCTTTTTGCATAATTTGATGAATACCCACTAGTTGACGATGATCCAAAATCTTCATCTTGATAAGCGTCGCGCGTTGGATATCTACCACTAGAATAATAAGAATCAGGTTTTGCGTAAGTTTTTTGCTTTTCTACTTGGTTAGGGAAAAGTATCTCTTTGGCTTCTTTTAGGAATCTAGATTGAACCATATATTCCCTGCCACCGTATAAAAATCTAGTATCTGCTCTAGTAAGCCAAAGTCTTTCTTTTGCACGAGTTATTGCAACATACATAAGCCTACGTTCTTCTTCCAGTTCGTCATCATCGCCAATAGCCCTTGAACTTGGCAAAATTTTCTCATCACAACCAGCTACAAAAACACAAGGATATTCCAAGCCTTTTGCAGAGTGAATAGTTGCGATTGTAACGACGTTTCCATCGTTAATCGCGTCGGTATCCGAACTTAACGTTACGGAATTCAAATAGTCGGCAAGATTACTTCCAACGTTTAGTTTTGCAAATTCTTCGGCAGAATTTATAAGTTCACTTATGTTATATTTCTTTGACAAGTTTTCGTCGTTATTTTCTTCAAATTGTGATAGAAAACTGGTTTTATCAAGCACGAATTTTATTAAGTCAGGAACACTATTTTTTATAGAATATTCCTTAAATTCCGTTAATAAATTTCTAAAATTTATAAGTTTAGTTTTAGCGCCACCGGTTAAAGTTGTTAAGTCAATATAATCTATTGCATCAAATACGCTTAATCCTTTACTTGTAGCAAATTCTAAAATTTCCGTTAACGTTTTATCGCCTATTCCACGGCGAGGACAACCTACTGCACGAATAAAAGATTCGTCGTCAAAATGGTTGTTGATAATTTTAAGATAAGATAAAACGTCTTTAATTTCCTTTCTTTCAAAGAACCTAAATCCACCAAAAACGGTATAAGGTATGCCGTATTTAGTAAACTCTTGTTCAAATGCACGTGAAATAGCGTTAAGACGCATAAATACGGCAAAATCACTGTAATTAAGGTCAGGATTCCTACTCATCAAGCCTTTAATTTGCATTGCAACGAAAGATGCTTCGGTATTCTCGTCATTTGCAACGTATGTTTCTACGCGCGCACCATCTTGATTGTCCGTCCAAAGTTCTTTTTCACGTCTACTCTTGTTGTTTGCAATTATGGTATTTGCAAGTTGCAAAATCTTCTTTGTTGAACGATAATTTCTTTCAAGTTTATAAATTTTTGCTCCACGATAAATTTCGTCAAAATTTAATATATTCTCTATCTTTGCTCCACGCCAACCGTATATACTTTGGTCGTCGTCGCCAACGACAAAAATATTACCGTGAGTAATTGATAGCCTTTGGCAAATTGCAAATTGAACTTTATTCGTATCTTGAAATTCGTCGATATGTATATACTTAAATCTATTTGAATAATAATCGGCAACTTCTGGGAATTTGCAAAAAAGTTCGTAAGTTTTAAATAACAAATCGTCAAAATCAAGGGAATTTGACCTATCAAGTTTAATTTGATAAGCCTTGTATATGGAATAAATTTCTTCAATTATTCTTAAATCTGAATATTCTTTTTTAAATTCTTCGGGATATAAACATTCGTTTTTAGCAAGAGAAATATAATTCTTTGCAGGTTTTAAGTATTTATCGTTATCCAAAGATAATTCTTCTAATATACGCTTTAAAACCTTATCTTTATCAGTTTCGTCATATATGGTAAAGTTTTTATCATAGCCTAACTTATCAATGTCTCGTCTAAGTATCCTAACACACATGCTATGAATGGTTGAAACCCACATTTCTGATACGTCACCAACCATTTTTTGAAGCCTTTCCTTCATTTCTCCTGCTGCTTTATTAGTAAAAGTAATAGCCAAAATTTGACCGGGGAAAATTCCCTTTTCTTTTATCAAATAAGCAATTCTAGTTGTTAACACTCTTGTTTTTCCACTTCCAGCGCCTGCAATTACTAAAACAGCGCCCTCAGTGTCAAGCACGGGCTTCACTTGTTCAGGATTAAGTTTTTGTATTAGTTGATTAATATTGCTTTGAGTTTCCATACCTAAAAAGTATAACACACAACTAAGTTATTTTCAAGTATTACAACTTTAATTTATTTAATATATAAGCATTTTTTATGTTCATATTCTTGATTTTTTAACGGTATAGTGTTATTATTTTTATTAAGGTGAAATATGAGTAAAAAATGGTTGAATAATGCAACGGTTATAATATCCGGAGCAAGTGGTGGCCTTGGATTT
Source organism: Christensenellaceae bacterium (assembly GCA_045591355.1). GTDB lineage: Bacteria > Bacillota > Clostridia > Christensenellales > Borkfalkiaceae > UBA1259. The sequence continues at coordinate 26,143 of JAZNSS010000034.1, forward strand.
GCAATAACAAAGCGTTTAATTGATAAATATAATTGCAAGATAATTGGAATAGCCAGGAATGAAGAAAAACTCTTAAAAAATAGAGAATTGCTCGGCGATAAAAAGGATAATTTCACCTATCGTCTATTTGACGTTACGGTGAAGCAAAATTGGATAGATTTTTCTAATTGGCTACAAGAGAACGGAATTATTCCTAATCTATTAATTAACAACGCTGGCTTTATGCTACCTTTCCAAACCATTGAAAAGACTTCTGACGAAGATATTGAAGAAATCATTAAAACCAACCTTACGTCATACGTTTATTCAACTAAAATTTTACTACCGCTAGTTAAGCAAGCACCAAAACCTGCAATAGTTAATATTTGTAGCGCTGCAGGTCTTTGCCCCGTCGTTGGCGAAAGTATGTATTGTTTAACCAAATATGGTCTTCGTGGTTTTACAGAAACATTACAATTAGACTATAAAAAGCAAATTTATATAGGTGGCGTTTTTCCTGGATTTATTAGAACGGACTTATTAAAACGTATGGATATTTCCGAAAAAAACAACGGAATTATCGATAAACTTATGATGCCCGTTGAAAAGGCAAGCAAAAAAATAGTTAAAGGCATTGCTAAACGTAGAAAACGCATCGTTACAGGTCTTGATGGAAAGTCTATGCACTTATTATATAGAATGTTCCCTAAAAAAGGTCCTTCACTTATAAGATGGGTTCTAAAAATTACTAGACTAGAAATGTTTGCAAATATTTTTGACTTTAAGGAGAAAACAAGATGAAAAGAGTATTAACAATTCAAGATATTTCTTGCGTGGGTAAGTGTTCTTTAACCGTTGCCCTACCTATAATTTCGGCTTTTGGAATTGAAACTGCTATATTACCAACTGCCGTTCTTTCCACTCATACAATGTTCAAGAACTTTACTTTCAAAGACTTAACTGATGAACTTGAAAAAATTTCTGAACATTGGAAAAAGGAAAATATAGATTTCGACGCCGTATACACCGGATATCTAGGAAGTTTTGAACAATTAGAAATCTGTTCTAAAATTTTTGACGATTATAAAAAAGAAAATAATTTAATTATCGTTGACCCTGTTATGGCAGACAACGGCAAACTCTACCCCGGTTTCACACAAGAATTTGCAGACAATATGGCAAAACTTTGTGGAAAGGCTGACATAGTTGTTCCAAACTTAACAGAAGCATCTTTCATGTTACACACTCCTTATATTGAAAAGGGTTATGATGAAAAATATATCAAGGATAAGTTGCATAGTTTATGTGACTTAGGAGCAAAAATAGCCGTTTTAACAGGCGTTAGTTTTGAAGATGGAAAACTAGGTGTTTATGCTTATGATTCAGTAAATAATAAATATTATAAGTATTTTAACAAACACTTACCTGTTAGTTTCCACGGCACGGGCGATATCTTTGCAAGTGCATTATGTGGCGCAATGGTAAAATATAACGATATGCAAAAAGCATTGGAAATTGCAGTTGATTATACCGTTGAATCTATTTCTGTTACACTTGACAATCCAAACCACGTTAATTATGGCGTTGAGTTTGAAAATGCCCTACCTTATCTAATTGAAAGGATTAAATAATTATAAAAATTGCATATTAAAAGGCGTTCAACAAAAGTTGAACGCCTTTTCTTTTATAGAAATATTATTCTGGCAATTTCATATCGCCAAACTTAATCAAATTTTTCTTACGCATAAATTCACTAACTAGTAAATTTAATACAATAGGAAGAACAAACATTAAAAGTATTATACCAATAATTGCTAAAGCACCTGCATTATTAGTAAATAAATCAATTACCCCAACAAAACCACTCGTTCCCATTCCACCACCGTTGTATCCACATCTTAAATTAAACACGCAAGTTGAAAGTGGACCACATATAGCACTAGAAATTATCATTGGAAGCATGATAATAGGCTTTTTCATAATATTCGGAATTTGTAACATACTCGTTCCAAGACCTTGTGAAATTAGCCCACCAAATCCGTTTTCACGATAGCTAGAAACAGCAAATCCGATCATGTGACAAGCACAACCAACAACTGCAGCACCCCCAGCTATCATCATATACTCAGCGTTAGGTCCACCTGCTTCAATTACCGATTTTGAAACGGCAATCCAAATTGCAGCTGACGAAGTTGGCATGGTTAACAATACACCCATCACTACGGAAACTATTATCCCCATAAAGAATGGCACTATTCCAGTTGCCATAGCAATTAAAACACCTAATTTATCAACAGCCCAAATAAACGGACTTGCAATAAAAATTCCTAATAAAGAAATAAATAAAGTGCCAAGAGGAATCAAAATTATATCCAATTTAGTTTTTCCAGCATAAAGCTCCACTATTTCAATAACTAACATAGTTACTACATATGCTCCTATCGGATTTCCAGGCACACCGAAAGATAAAGTAGTAAAAGGATCAGTAACCATTGGAAATAATGCACTTGCAAAAGAACCGAATAATAATTTATCTGCAAAAGCTCCAACCATACCAGCGACGGCAGAAGAAAATATTAAAAGTTTATTCTTCTTGAGTGAGTAAGCAATACCAATACCGATACCTGCACCCATAAGAGATTTAGCTATACTTGCAATATAATATAGTGAACCAGAAAAGAAATTTCCTAACCCTATAATGTCTTTGGCAAGAGTTGCTAAAATAGTTCCTGCGATTAAGGTTACGAATAAACCTTGTGCCATGCCTGAAAAGGCAGTAATGAAATAACGTTTTGGAAGTTCTTTCAAATACTTTTTGAATTTCATTAGTCTATCTCCGTTAATTTATTATCTACTTGATCACAAGACGTCAAATAGTATTTTATACCATTTCTAATAACTAACTTGTCCGAGCGAACGTTCTTGCCATGCAAATGACCATAAACGACGCTATCAACACCAAATTCTTCAAAAATATCGGTAAAAAATGAATTTTCCCTTTTTACGTTGAAAGGTGGAAAGTGAACTAGTGCGATTAGTTTGTCCCCTTCTTCCTTTAATTTTAGAGCATCTTTTAAGGATAATCTCAACCTTTCGGTTTCTCTTAGATAAAGTTTACGATCTTGCTCCTTAAAGTCTGGCGAGCCTGGAACTGACCAACACCTAGAGCCACAAATGACAACGTTACCTATTTTTATACTATCGTTTTGTAAGGCGAAAACGTTTTCCGGTAAAATATCCCTAACCTTTCCAATACCACTCCACCAATAATCGTGGTTACCTTTTATCAAAACTTTTTTCCCCGGTAGGTCTTGTAAAAGATCAAGGTCTAGTTTAGCATCTTCAATTTTCATTGCCCAGCTAATATCCCCACCGATAAGAACAAGGTCTTCGTTTGTTACTTTATTTTTCCAATCTTCAAATATCTTTTCTAGATATCCAACCCAATTCCCACCAAAAACGTCCATAGGTTTATCGGTATTCGTGGAAATATGAAGATCGCTAATCGCAAATATTTTCATAGTAATATTATATCACAAAAAATTTTCATAGCAAATATTTTTTATATAAAATATAAAAAAATAAAAGACGCAGATATTTCTGCGCCTTCTACTATTATGGCGTTTATTCAGGATACATAGGTAATTCAAAAAAGCCTGCACATACTTCTTGGGTATATTCTTGACAAGGTGGAATAGCAGTATAACCGTAGGACGGGATAAGGAGCTCAACGTCCATAGTTACTTTAAGCATTATTGATACGCAAGCATCAATGGTAAATTGGTTAAGCGAAGTATAAGTTCCAAGCGTAGAAACTAAAGATACAACGGCCTCTATTTCGTAAGGCATGATTGAAGCAGACGGAATATTAAGAATTACGTCTTTAGTAACGGTAACCGTTGAAGTTCCTGCGCCTTCAACCCCGTTTGCATCGGTATATGCAACTGAAACGGGTATAGAAACGTCTGCCCTTACTCTAGCGCTGTTAGGTCTTTCAGGCAATGGTTCGATAAGTAGATTACTTATAACACCCTTGCTTTGCATACTTTTTGCGCTTATAAACGTTAATGGATATGTAGGATTGGCTGGTGTAAGATTTGTAACGTCTAAAATAATATCGTTTAATTGACTTTGTTGAATGCACGCATCAAAAACTTTTTTTACTTGAACACAAACTTTTTCACATAAACCATTTATTGGATTTCCGTTAATAGAGCCAGGACATTTGTCAGATTGAAAATTACAAAAAAACGACATTTTTATCCTCCTATAATGTCTTCTGCTTTAATATATGCAAAAATTAATAGGATATGATACAAAAAACGTCGTTATAAATGCAGTTTAATCGTTAATAAAACGCTCAAGCCAACTTAGGTCAAGTTTCCATTCGTTAACCTTATTTCTACGTTGATGGTCTATATTGGCATCGCCCAAGTCTTTAATAAATTCAGCATAGGTGCAACCATTAACTTTTTGATAGTGTTTTTCTGCTCTTTCTAAATTGCCTTTTAGACTTGTAAAACCTATATGAATAACGCTGTGGCAATCTTTGCAAATTGCTTTAACGTCTTTTAAGATTTGCGTGTTAGTTTCTTCATTATATTCCCAATCTTCGTGGGCATCTAACGAAGTAGATGGTTTACCACAAATCGAACACTTGCCATTTGCTCTTTCTTTAGCGTCTTTTTTAATAAAATCCCACTGTTTTTTTGACAATATAGACCTTAGATTAGAACACCAACAACTATCAGGAACTAGTTCTATTTTTAATTTTTTTTCCATATTAAACCTTTCTTGAGTCGTGGCAAATAAAATATATTATTTGATATTTATTGCAAAGTTTAAGAATAAGATCTTTAGCAAGTTCTAGTTTTTTATCGTCAAGATTAGTAAACGGGTCGTCAAGTATAATAAACGGACTTTCCTTATCAAATAAAACGTCAATCAAGGCAAAGCGTTTGCAAATATCAAATAGATTGTTAATTCCCTTACTATAGTAATCGGTTGATAAAGACATACCGTTTTCTAAAACGCTAACGTTAAAGTCGATATCAATATCAGCGTTAAATGAACTATCAAAAATATAAGATAAATACTTTTCAAAGGCTTGTTGCAAAGGAGCACGATATTTAACTTTTTGATTTTCCTCAGCCTGCTTTAAGAACTTTAGGGTATAATTTAACGTTTGATATTCATTATTTAACTTATCTAATTTATCAACTAAACTTGAACGTTTTGATTCTAGATAAAATAAGTTTTGAACTTCCTGCTCACGTTCTTTAATCAACTGCGAAAGTTTTGCAATATCATTTTGAAGACTAGTATATTCACTATTCTTATGATGAAGGGTTGATTTTAATAATTCCAAATCGGAAACCTTTACAACTGAAAAACTTAAAGAATCATCAAAGGATAATTTAGATAAACTCTCATCTAGAGATTTAAGCAAACGCTCGCTTTCCTTTTTGGAATTAATGGTTTGTTTTAAAAGTTCTAACTTAAATAAAGCAGACCCTTCATCAAGGTTAAACCTAGAAAAAAACAAATCAAGATTGTTAATATAAGTTTTTTCAATTAGATAAAGTTCGCTTAGTTCATTTTGTTTTTTTAATAATAATTGTTGCACGGAAGGATCAATACCCTTTTTGCGAGAAAGAATAAAACCGATTAAACCAATTATTAAAGCAACTCCAACAAATGGCAAGGCAATTATCACGCTTATAAAAAACATAACTATTCCTACAACCATAAGAATTGCCGAAATCAATAGAGAAAACAAAGCAATTTTACTATTATGTCTGACATTATTGGTATTATTTTCACTTGATAATTCTTGAATATCTTCGTTTAATAATTCAATGCTTGTTTTAAGTTTATTTAATTCACTTATAGAGTTTGAGCAAGCCAAAATTTCGCTGTCAGATGGAGTAGATGAATTTAGAATTTTATCTGCTTTTGAGATATCTTCTACTACCCTATTTCTTTCGCTTGATAGATTTTCATAAAAAGACTTGTTCTCTTTATACGCTTGCGCTTTGGCAGAAATAGATATATCTTCCGTTAGTTTTGCTACTTCCTTTTTACATACTTCTGCATTATTTTGCAAAATAGATAGTTCACTTTTTAATGAATCGATAGACTTAATAGCAAGATTACATTCTTGTATGCTTTTGTCAACTTCAAAAATATCTCTTTTTGTTTGTGGTATTTCTCCACGGTCGCCAGTATATTTATACGTTGATACTTTTTTTTGAACGGCTGCTATTGCCTTGTCAAATTCTTCATTAGAAGATATATCACGGTTAGTATTATACTTTGCCGTAAGACTATAATTAGATTTCACTTTAAAATCTTTTTGTGAAAAGAAGGTTGTTGAAGAATACCCTTCTTCATCAATTTCAAAAAGTTTTTTACCTAAATTAAAAGCATTCTCGTATACTTTGCCGGTTGAAAGGTCGGTAAGTAGCGCAGTATCGTCTGACTCTTTGTTTCCAAAAAATCTTTCAATTTTATAACTTACCCCTTGTTTTTCAAAAATTAAATATCCACCAAATCTTTCGGTTGAATTCCAAGGCTTATACTTTTTTCTTTCGTTTTCTTCTATGCTTCTTTTAGAATCGTTAAGCCCGTAAAACATAGACTTAATAAAAACAGTAAGAGTAGTTTTACCAAAACCGTTTTCTTGATTTATGACGGTTAAATCGTGGTTGAAATCTTGACTATAATTTTTTAATTTTCCAAAGGAAGAAACGTAGCAACTTAAAAGTTTCATAGCAATTCCTCCCCTTTTAGGGCGTTAAGCCCACAGTTTATAATCTTTTTCTTTTGCTCTTGAGTCAAATCACTTTCCCAAACAAGGCGCAAAAACTCTCCCTTTGCAGTCTTATCTAAAAGATAATCTTCTTGCTTTATTGAAAGTTCGGTTTTATCTTCTACTTCAGCGTAAAAGAAAAGTTCGGCCAAACGATTTTCTAGTTCCTTTTGGTCAATATAAAAATCCGTTCCAATCTCACCTTTAAGTAAAACTCTAACAATATCACTGCTAGAATACTTATTTTTTACATACTCTAGTATTTTAGAGCGGGCTTCGGAATAATCAGAAAACTCCGTTAAATCAAAAGTTTCAATATTAAACGACCTTGTCGAAAACTTAATAAAATCAATGAAATTTTCCTTTTCGGTATCAACAAGAATAAAACCTTTATCACCCAACTCATCAAAGCCACGCCCCTCTAAACAACCACTGTAGGCGTATAAGCCACGCTGGTCAATCTGACCGATAGAATGTGAATGATAATGCCCTAATGCAAGATAATCGATATTTTTATCCTTTAAAAGTGGCAGACTAATTATCTCTGAATTATCTTTACTTTTATAGTCTGCTATCTGACCGTGCATACAAAGTATATTAAAATCGTCCTTATCGAACTTTATTTTGTCGTAAAGAGAATTTGTAAGATTATTAGAAACGTCTACGCCACCAACTACAACGTTACCATACCTAAAACTTGCAAATTCAGTAGAAAACATTTTAAAATTTGATGGAGTTTGATAATTAAATACTTGATTTAACTGGTCGTGGTTACCACAAAGATACAAAAAGTCAACGCTTGAAGCACCACTAATTGCAGAAATTATCCTAGACGCACTCCGTTTCGTTATTTTTTGCACGTCAAACATATCCCCAGCAATTAAAACTGCAGACACGTTATTTTCCACGGCAAAAACAACCAAACGTTCAAAAGCACGCAAAACTTCTTCACGTCTTTGTTGAGATTTTTCGGGAGAAAGTTTTTCAATTTTAGAGTCGATGTGTAAATCGGCGCAATGTATAAACTTCATACTAAACCTTAAATTCTATGTATATTTAGTATACTATAAAAATGCCTTCTTGAAAAGAGAAAAATAAAACTTGACTGAAAATTTTATTTAATTAATTTTAACAAAAAAGGATAATTAGTTTTAACTAATTACCCTTAATTCGTAAAATAGTATTTAATTACTCTTTCTAGCAATGAAATAATATATTGGCACGTTTTGGGAACGGAATTTTATTTCATATTCCGTTTGAACGTTATCAATGGCATTAGTATCTAGCAATTCGGTGCAATTTTTTACCGTTAAACCGAATTTAACCATCTGCCCTTGTGAATATTCGAAAAATTCTTTATCGTCGGTTTTAAGTCGAATTTCGCCATTATTTTTTAGCATCTTATCATAAAAACTCATTAATCTATCACAAGTCAACCTTCGGTTCTCATATCTATCGCCAGGGAATGGTGGAGAAAAATTAAGAAATATTTTACTAATTGAGTTATCTTTTATATATCTTGGCAAATACTCTGCCCCAGAATTAAAGAACCTAAGGTTAGTTACGTTATATTGCTTACAACGTTCACAAGCCATAACGATAATATTATTAAGAAGTTCAACTGCTATAAAATTTTCATTAGGAAATCTTTTTGCCATTTCACAAGAGAATAGACCCTTACCACAGCCTATTTCTAGATTTAAGGGGTTGTCATTACCAAAATCAGTAGCAAAGTCTATATAACGTTTATTTTTATTTGCTTCGTTAGAATTTGGTATATCAAAATCGGCAACATATAAAATATCCGAAACGTTTTTAATTCTTTCTTCTAAATGTTTTTTTCTTCTTATCCTCATAGAAAATCTCACACAAATTTAACAGTTTTATTTTAACACTTATTTAAAAAACTGTCCAATAAATACTGTAATTTTGTTGCAAATTAAATATAATAGTGATATAATTATCAAGCAATTTAGATATATTGATTGTTACGGGGTATGGCGCAGTTAGGGCGACGCGTGTAGCAAATTGTCCTGTGGACAGTTTGTAGCCAAAGCCCGCGAGTGCCCTTATGGCACGAGAGTGGAAGCGCCTTGGGCGCTACCTGTATAAATATTGTAGATAATTTTAACTTAATAATGAACGTATAAATAAAGTTCGGGGTATGGCGCAGTTGGTAGCGCGCTTGTCTGGGGGGCAAGAGGCCGTGAGTTCAAGTCTCGCTACTCCGACCAATAAAAAATGATGGCTAAACGCCATCTTTTTTTATTGCTTTGGAATAGTGGATTGACTGACTCACAAGTTCACATATGAGCAAAGCGAATATTACGGAGTGAAGCGTAGTAACCGTCTCGCCAACATTATAAATTAATTTGTGAACAGCCTAATTGAGTTCACATATGAACGAAGCGAATATTACGGAGCGATAGCGTAGTAACCTTCTCTCTACTTCAACAAATAAAAAAGATGGCTTAACGCCATCTTTTTAATATTAAAATAATGAAATTAATTATATCAACATTATCATTAAGTTACAAGAGAATACGATTAACACAAGAGCAATTGGATAAGTTGATGCGTATGCGCCTGCAACGTCTTCGGTTTTTGCCGTGCTAATCAAAGTTCCTAGTGCTGGAGTTGAAGTCATACCACCAGTTATCGAACCAAGATTGTTAAGAAGTGGTAACTTCAACAAATATTTACATATAAAGAAACCAACTATCATTGGAATAAGCGTAATGCAAACTCCACCTAAGAATCCCCAAACTACGATTCCTGCATTTCCTGAAACAGCACCAATAAGGCTTACGCCACCTTCAACGCCTGCGCCGATTAAGAAAAGCATTAAACCAAGTTCTTTTAATACTTTAAGAGTAGCTTCTGGAACGTGCATTGATAGTTTGCCAATTCTTCCAAAATGCCCGAATATCAAGCAAAGAATTAAAACACCACCCGTTGTTCCAAGAGTGAACACTACACCGTTAAATAGTGGAATCTTAATTGCACCAACTAATAGACCAGAAATTATAGCAATTGCAAGAGCCGTAAAACCTAGATTATCAGCTTCAAAAAGTTTCTTTGCTGGTTTTGTTTCAACGTTTTCAGTAAAATCAACTTTTAGCAAACTTCTTTCGTGGTCCATATTTGCTTTTGTAAATTTAGGAATAAGTTGAACGAAAAGAACTACCCCAATAACGCCAAATGGATATGCTATTGCGTGACCGATTGTAACGTATGTGTCAGAAATCTCTTTCAATTTACAAGCTTCTTGCGCTGCTGAATAACCTGGTGTTGTAGTTAATGCACCAGATAAAATTCCAGCCCAGAAATCAGAACCATACTTACTTGGGCTTATAAAAATAAACATCAACGTAACAATTGTTCCGATTAGAATAATGGTTACACCCATAAAGATATAAGTTTTAAAGTTCTTTTTTAAGTCTCTAAAGAACTTTGGACCAGCCGTAAAACCAACTGCGCCGACAAACATTACTAAGCCGATATTTTGAATAACGTTTTTATAATATAGAGTATTACCTGCTTTTGGTTTTAATATAAATTCTTTTAGAATTGGAACGTTTTCAGGTATTAACGTGCATAGAACACCGAATAAAATAGCAACTAGAAATACACCTGCCGTGCCAAGGTTTACACCTTTAATAGTAATGCTACCAAGTAAATAGCCTAATGCAGTTATAATGAAAATTCCAACTAATAGGGTTGCAAGTGAATATACTTCTTTAACAGCAACGTCTGGTTTTAAAACGTTATATATAAACCAAGCGCCAATACCTAATACGGCAACGATGGCTAAAGTAATCCAGAGCCACTTAAGACCTTTCTTTTTTTGAGTTGGTTGATTTTGTTCAAGAGTTTCTTTTTCAATTGGTTGATTTTCCATCTTTTCTCTCCAAAACTTTTATTTCACTTTCCTTCTTATCAAAAAAAACAATAATTAAATACGTTATTTATCAATTAAATATTAGGTTGTTTTGTATAGTTTGGTAATAATTGTGGTGAAAGTTTGGTTGGATTTAGACCTGCGTCTTCTAATTCCTTTTTGAAAGCGTTTACGTGGTCAAGAGTTAATTCCTTAACTTCAACACTCTTACACTTTTCACCTGCGCTCTTACCAGCGTTTCTACCAAATACGATAATATCTAAAAGCGAGTTACCCATTAGACGGTTTCTACCGTGGATTCCCCCAACGGCTTCGCCTGCGACGAATAAGTTTGGCAAGGTTGTGCTCATACCGTCAGCGCTAATATCTAAACCACCGTTTTGATAGTGTAAAGTTGGATAAACAAGTATTGGTTCTTTCCTAATATCGATGCCGTATTTACCAAACATACGCATCATTGCAGGAATACGTTTTTCAATAGTGCCTTCCCCACCAATCATTTCTATCATTGGGGTATCAAGCCATACGCCTTGACCGTCGGTAGTCTTTATTCCGTTGTCACGTTTATTACATTCTCTAATAATAGAAGAAGCAGTAACGTCACGAGTTTCTAAAGAATAAACGAATGCTTCGCCATCTTTATTGACAAGTTGAGCGCCAAGTGAACGAACCTTTTCGGTAACTAAAGCACCATAAATTTGAGTTGGTTCGGCAACACCCGTTGGGTGATATTGTAGCGTATCAGGATAAAGAAGTTTTGCGCCTGCTCTATAGCCTAAAACCAAGCCGTCTGCCGTAGCGCCATAGTGGTTAGAAGTTGGGAAACCTTGGTAATGAAGTCTACCTGCACCACCCGTTGCAATAATAACGGTTTTTGCTTTGGCAACCATAATATCTTTGGTTTCCATATTCATTAGAACTGCGCCTGCGCACTTACCTTCTGTATCTTTAATAAGTTCGATTGCAGAAGTAAAATCTACAACAGGAATTCCCCTGTTAAGAACTTCGTCACGCAAAGTTCTCATAATTTCAGCGCCTGAATAGTCTTTACAAGCGTGCATACGTTTTCTACTAGTTCCACCACCGTGAGTTGTAACCATTGTTCCGTCTGCATCTTTATCGAACATTACGCCAAGTTCGTTAAGCCATTTAATAGCGTCTGGCGCGTCGTTTACTAATTTATATAATAGTTCGTGCTTAGCGGCAAAGTGGCCACCACCAAAAGCATCTAGGTAGTGAATTGCAGGTGAATCGTTTGGTTTATCTGCTGCTTGAATACCACCTTCTGCCATCATCGTGTTAGCGTCGCCAATACGAAGTTTGGTTACCATCATTACTTTAGCGCCTTTATTATCTGCTTCGATAGCGGCAGAAGAACCTGCGCCACCAGCACCGATTATTAAAACGTCAACGTCAAAATCAGGCTTAGAAAGGTCGATTTGCATATCTAAAACTCTAGATTTACCTTGTAATAAATCGGCAAGTTCATGCAATACCTTACCACCTTTATTAGGACCTACTTTTAGGTTTTCATAAGCGCTTTCTATATAGTCAGGATGGTTTTCTTGTAAAACTTGTTGTTTTTCATCAGCAGTCATTCTGCCAAATAATTTGTTAAGCCTTTCTTCTCTGGTTGCTTCAACCTTTTTCATTGAGACTAATTGTTCTTCGGTATACTTATACATAATTACTCTCCTATTTTTCAATTTCTCTATTATTATAGAGTTCTTTTAATTCTTCCAAAGGCTTATTCATAAGCGTTTCGATAAGTTCTTTATATTTTCCGTCATCAATTTCTTTAACTCTTTCTAGCAAATGCTTTGATTCAGGAGCCATATACTTGCCGTATAATCTTCTAGCAAGTTCTGCAACCTGTGGGTGAGAAATGCCAGCAGGACAACGTGAAGAACAAACCCCACACATTACGCAGTCGAAAGATTCTTCAGCGCATTTATCGTATTCGCCACGTTGAGCGTATGCGATATATTGCATTGTCTTTAAACTTTGTGGGCATGCTTTAGTACAAGCGTTACAACCGATACAACTATAAATTTCAGGATAAAGTTGCATCATAATTTGTTCAGAAGGTTTAACCTTTTTAATATCGTAAACCTTTTTTTCAAGTGGGAAGAAAGGAAGAGTTGCAATATACATATTGTCTTCTACCTTGGTTTGACAAGCAAGGCAAGTTTTAAGTTCCGTTTCCCCTTTAATACGGTAAATGGTAGCACACGCACCACAGAAACCGTTACGGCAACCACAACCCCTTACAAGATGATATCCTCCGTATTCCATAGCAGTCATAATTGTAAGGCTTGCAGGTACTTCATATTTTTTACCAAATAGGAAAATATTAACTGTTTTTTCCATAATTATCTCCTTTAATATTCCGATGGCAATTCGTTAAGTTCGTCAAAACGGAAAACAGGGCCGTCTTTACAAACGTATTTTGAACCAACGTTACATCT
>JAZNSS010000035.1:0-125188 GCA_045591355.1 Christensenellaceae bacterium
CAATAGTTTGTTTATATGTATTTTACGTTATAACTTAAAAAGCAAGTCCGTTGACTTGCTTTTTAAGTTTTATAAAATATTCGAATTTAATTCATACTAAACGCTTTTTATATATGCTTTCTACCAAGGAATAAATTCTTCGCCTTTTAATTTTAATATTGCTTCGGTAAAGAAATAATCACCGTAAATTATAGGAATGTGTATCCCTGCGCCGTATTGGTTGCTACCCATTTGTAAAATGGAATCTTCGTTTAATTCCCAATTACACCAATTTTTTTCCATTGCCTTTAAAATGTTTAAGGCTGAATTTAAGTAGTAGTCGTCGCCTAATATTTTAGACAATTCAATTAACCCACAAGATGCGATTGCCCCAGCCGTAGAGTCGTAATACAACGGCTCATTGGGTTGGCAAAAATCTAGCCTTGGTAACCAATCGGTTTTTTCAGTTTGCTTTATAAAGTAATTAGCAACTTTTATTGCCGTATCTAAATATCTGCGTTCTTTGGTGTGAATATAGGATAAAGTAAAGCCATACAACGCCCAACTTGCGCCCCTTGACCAGCACGAATCTTCAGAATAGCCTTGTCCTTTATTTACGCCCAATACTGCAGGCTTATTGGTATCGTGAATAACGATATGATTTACAGAACCGTCTTCCCTAACATGGTCTCTTAACGCCATATCGGCATGGCGCATAGCAATTTTCTTAAATCTTGTGTCGCCTATTTCATTACTAGCCCAATATAAAAGTGGAATATTCATCATAGCGTCTATAATCGTCCATCCAGAAACGTCGCTACCAAAGCCGGAAAGATTCCAACAACGGATAAAATCTCCGTCAACGTTATACCTACTCATTAGCGACATTGCGGCGATTAAGTTTCTGTTTTTAGAATCTATATCCCCCGTTAAACGATAACTTGCGCCACTTAAGATATGCCACATAAAACCAACGTCGTGATGTAACCTTTGCATATGGTTAAAGGCTTTATCTAGAATTTTTTCACTCTCTTTTGCAGTAGTTTTATAACAGTCCTTTTTAGTGGCGTTATACATTAGCCACATAAGTCCACCCCAAAAACCGTTAGTCCACCATAAAATATCACTTTCCTTACGGTCGTCGTGAACGCCGTCTACGGTAGTAAAAGGTAATTTATATCTGCTTCTTTCAGACGTAACTGAAAGTTTTTTATCCAACTTTTGGAAAACGGAATTAATAAACTGTTCGTTATCTTTGATAATTTGTTTATAAGCCATATTTCACCCCAAATTAAAAGAAATTTTTAGTATCGGCAAGATTATATTTTAATAATATTCCCACGCTCTTTATTATTTTGGTTGTTTACCTATATAGGCTAAAATGCCACCGTCAACGTATAAAACGTGCCCGTTTACAAAGTTTGACGCTTCGCTTGCAAGAAATACAGTTGGACCTGCCAAGTCTTCGGGTGTTCCCCAACGACCTGCTGGCGTTTTGGAAATAATGAAAGAATCGAATGGATGACGTGAGCCGTCTGGCTGAATTTGGCGAAGGGGTGCAGTTTGAGAAGTTGCGATATACCCTGGGCCTATTCCGTTACATTGAATATTATATTCTCCGTATTCGCTTGCAATATTTTTGGTAAGCATTTTAAGACCACCTTTAGCCGCCGCATACGCAGAAACCGTTTCACGACCTAATTCGCTCATCATTGAGCAAACGTTGATAATCTTTCCACCACCTTTTTTTATCATTGACGGAATAACTGCTTTTGCGCAAATATACGGCGCAATTAAGTCAACGTTAATAACTTGTGTAAAGTCGGAAACGCTAGTTTCGTGCATAGGAATACGTTTGATTATTCCCGCATTGTTTATAAGAATATCTATAACGCCTACTTGTTCTTCAATTTGTTTAACGGCGCTTTGAACTTTTTGTTCATCGGTAACGTCAAAAACGTAGCCTACTGCGTCTATGCCGTCGGCCTTAAAGTCTTGCAAGCCTTTGTTTAAGGATTCTTTGTTGCTTGAATTTATAACGATTGTTGCGCCTGCTTTTGCTAGCACCTTTGCCATTGTATAGCCTATTCCATGCGCACCACCCGTTACAAGCGCCACCTTACCTTCTAAACTGAAAAGATTTTGCATTTATATACCCCTTATAATAAATCTTTTACTGCTACGTGGTCCATATCTGTAAATTCTTGGTTTTCACCACACATAGACCAAATAAACGAATAAGCCTTTGTGCCAACGCCCGAGTGAATTGACCAAGATGGAGAAATAACGGCTTCTTCGTTACGCATAACGATATGGCGAGTTTCGTTTGGTTCGCCCATCATATGGAAAACTGCGTCGTTTTCGCCCATATCTAGATAGAGATACACTTCCATACGTCTATCGTGAGTATGGCATGGCATAGTATTCCAGTTAGAACCACTTTCAAGTTGAGTCAACCCCATTGCAAGTTGACAACTTTTTATAACTTCTGGGTGAATGTATTGGTTTATAATACGCTTATTACATTCTTCAGCGCTTCCACATGGAACTTTTTTTGCCTTTGTAATATCTATCTTTACGATTGGATATTGGGTGTGTGCAGGACAAGAACTTACGTAAAATTTAGCAGGATCGTCTGCGCTTACGCTCTTAAACGTTATTTCCTTATTACCCATACCGATATAGATACCGTCTCTAGCGTTCATTTGATATTCAACGCCGTCTATGGTAATTATTCCCTTGCCACCTACGTTGATGCAACCCATTTCTCTACGTTGCAAAAAATATTCGGCGCAAAGTTCCTTGCCTGCTTCAAGTTTTAATTCTTTATCAACGGGCATAAAACCTGCCGTAATAATTCTATCAATGTGGCTATATATCATTTTTACGCTATCTTTCGTGAAAAGATTTGAAATGTGAAATTCTTCACGAAGTCTTTCCGTTGTGTAATATTTTACGTCTTTAGAGTTTGATGCTTGTCTTACTTCCATTTTAATTTCTCCTTAAAGGTCGTTTTTAGCTTGTTTGATTTAATTATAATATATGAAATTTGCAAACTTATTGCAAATAATAATTGTTTTGTTGCTAATTTCACAAATTCGTGTTATAATAACAAAAAATTGTATTGAGTGATATATGAAAGTATTTTTTAACACTTGCCACGAAGCGATAGATTGCGCCGTGCGTAACAAGTCTTTTGGGCTTTATTATTCGGAAAGCATATCCCCAACCCTACTAATTCACATGCACGACTGCTGTGAAGTTTTTTTGAGTTTATCCGACGGAAATAACTTTCTTATAGACGATAAAGTTTATTCGGTAAACGCCAACGACTTATTCATTATAAACCAATTTGAAGCGCATAAAGTTAACGCATTGGAAGATGCAAAATTTTTGAGATACAGTCTGCATTTGCACTCTGATTTTATACACTCTAATTCTTCAGCCGATATTGATTTTTATAAATATTTTGACTCAAAAAATAAAGTGGATAAAATTAGTCTTACTCCCCTACAAGCCGAAAGACTAAAGGAATTGTTTTATTCGCTCACACAAACTAGCGATTTTGGTGACGACGTGTTCAAAAAAATACGCGCGCTAGAAATTTTACTTGAAGTTGCTAAACTTTGCGAACGTCGTATACCTGAAGAAAATTCTAGCAAGCAAAACAAAACCTTGCAACTTGCATTAGACTATATAAACGAAAATTTTACCGAACAAATAACTTTAAGCGACGTGGCAAAGCATTGTTTCGTGTCGGTAAATCAATTATGCATTCTCTTTAAAACCAAACTTTTTACAACGGTAAATAAATATATAATGAGCAAAAGAATTTCTCTTGCTAAAAAATATTTATCACAAGGTAAAAACGTTACCGAAACGGCTTTTTCAGTTGGGTTTAACGATTATGCAAACTTTATAAGGGCGTTTAAAAATAACGTGGGAGTTTCGCCCGGTAAATATAAAGCGTAATTTTATGCCTTTAAGATTTCTATTTTAAGGTTGATTTCTTTATCTGCAAAAATTAGGTATTTATTATAAAAACCGTTTCTGTTTGAACAAGTTTTTTGGGTGTTAATAATATTTCCGTCAGTAACGTAACGGCATATCCACCCTTTGTAACTTACTTCTAGCGATTTTTCTTTTTGTGCAGCGGCTACATAAGTTTCACCGTCAAAATTAAGCACGGGCAAAAGGTAACAAATTTTTTTGTTGCCTTTTATTTTTACCTTTACGCCGTCTTTATTTACTACGTATTCCGAAATTACCTTGCTTCCGTTTGCGAACACGTTCTCAAAAGTAACGTATGCGTTTAAGTCGTCGGTAGATTGCTTGATTAAATTATATTTCGTTTGGCTATCTAGCGCATACAACCAATTTTCGCCGTCAAAGACACCTGCGCAAAGACTTAAAGCGCCAACTTTATCCGTCGGAAGCGTATAAGAAGGGTTTTGTGGACAAGGCGTTGATATACATATCGTTGACGGTGCGTCTACTCTATGAACTCTACCAAGGCCACTTGCATCGTAAATATCGTGAGCGTTAGTATCGAACTCTAAACCGTATCCACCTGCCTTTGCGAATATCTTGTGGAAATGATATGACGTTTCAAAAACGCTAGGTTTAACGTCGTCTTGATTGCAAGTTTCAATAGTATCGTCACATACCAAATAACACGCGTATAAAAAGGACGCAGTAGTTATCATATACTTATCAAAATAGGCGTAATTTTCACAACCGTGCTTTGTTTCCGTAGGAAATCTATTCTTGATATGACGAATAGGTTTTTGGTCAAGCCAGCGTTCAGTAACGTCAATCGCGCGCTTTGATGCCGACTTAAAAGTTTTTGCTAGGTTAGGATTGTTTTCTTTTGCATACCTACGTGCTTCGTATTCATAAAGGACTGCAAGCCAAGGTTCGTTGTGCAAAAACTGATTGCTTCTTCCACCAAAGGGGATTTCTCCGTTAGGAGATTGCATTTTTAGGGAAACTAAAGCAGAGCGACGCAAAATATCGTCTATTTCTTCATAGTAACGCCCACGATAGCCTTCGTTTAACAATAGCATAAATAATCCACGCGCAACTAAATCGTAGGTCATTGGATGATGAACGTCGCCTTCGTTATCCATATACATTCCGTTGTCTTCTATCCATTTGAGTTGTGAGCCAATTTGCATTTCTATAAACTCGTCAGACGAACACAAACCTTCTTTTTGTCTAAAAAACTCACTAACTCCTGTAAAGAGCGCCCAATTTTTAACGGGGTCTTCCACCGTCTTTGCGTAAACCGTGTAGCAAGTTAAAGGATTTATTTTAGATATATCTTGTTTCCATTTATCTATTAAGTCTTGGTCAAACGCTCCACTTTTTTGCGTTTCACGTATGCAACAAATTATTTCTCTAACCGAAAAATCGTTCGCAGCATATACGGTTGGTATGGTTTGACAACAAAAAGTCATCATTTCAATAAACAAAGGCTTTAAGTCGCAACGTATTCCGTGAGCGATAAGTATGCCCATGTTAGAAGTTAACCTTGCAAAACCGTGTTCGGTTAAACCGTTAGTGCGCACATCGTCAAAGTATCTTTGTATATGCTCGTCGGTGTATGCCGAAAGAGCCTTTTCCATTAGTTTTATATATCTATCTTTCATTTTAACTATCCTTCTATTTAACGAAATCGTCTCTCATCGGCGTAAAGATATCTAGCAAAATGCCACCTTCTAACGCAACGCATCCGTGTAAAACTCCATCAGTTTTTAGCAAGGTGTCCCCTTTCTTTACAATATATTCTTTATCGCCAACGGTAAATTTAAACTTACCCGAAACGACGTAGGTAATCTGCGTGTGTGGGTGAGAATGCAATGTGCCAACAGCACCCGTCTTAAACTCGTTTTCTACGCACATTAAACCGTCGGTGTATGCCTTAACACGGCGAATAACCCCATCGCTTGCGTTTACGTCTTTAACGTCAGAATGAAAAACCACTTGCTTGTTTTTATAATCCTTTACTTCCATAAACACTTATATACTCCTAAAATTTTAACATAGTATAAGTTGTTATATTTTAATTATATCATATAATATTTGCAAGTTTATTGCAAATGGTAATTATTTTATCGTATTTTTCACGCTTAAGCAGTTGATTTTGTTAGTAACTTTTTCCTTCTCGGTTGCTTTCCTATTCTTTTTACATAAAATTAAGAAACAAAATAAAAAACCTAACTTGAACTTTATTCAAATTAGGTTTCTCTTGGTGGAGTATGTGAAACGTAAAACTACCAATGCTTAAATTCTATAAATGAGAGTATAATACTAGCCATTAAAATTAACATAGAAGAATAAAATAAAATCATAAATAGCAATTTATTACTTTTAATTTTTACTAAAATTTTATTTTCCGTGTTAGTTGTCATTGCATAATATAAAATACCTACTATTATGCAAAACGCAACGGTTAATAAAATTAAAAAAATACGATACGGGGAATAATCAATAAAAATTTTTATATCTGCTATAGTGCAAGCAAAAATTGCAAAAGCAGTTATTGGTATTCGAAATTTATTTGCCTTATCGCCTAATAACACAATAAAAAAATCACTTATGAAAATTGCAATTACAGTAGAATATATATTACCTAAAATTTTATTAATATTTAATGCGTTTGAATAATCAATTTTTATATCTAAATATATTTGCATTAACATGAAAATTGCACAATAAATAAGCATTTTCGGTTTGAATCTTTTAAACATAATCTAATTAAATCTTTCTCCATTTTCTGAATAAATTATGGAATTATTTGAGTAAGTTACTAAATTTTCTATTCCTGCTATACTTATATTAGGATTATCACTTAAAAACATTGAATATCTGTTCGTCGTATCTCCATATGTTCTTTGAGTTCCAACATTGTATCTTATTAATCCTGTTTTTGTCACAATAACAACATCAAAACTCCCCTTATATTCTATATTTTCGGCACTTAATTCCCCAACATATGTTGCGATGACATCGTCCATCGTCCAGCCTGACACTTGGTCGTAGCCATCACCCTTTTGATTGTTTAAAAGAGCTTCTGCAAAGGCATTCATATTATCAATTCCAAGTTCTTGCATTTTTGCTGAATCGAATTGTGCTGGGTCAATCAATCCTGAGGCTTTTATATCGGTTTTTGCAGTAGATTCTAAGAGTGTCTTTTCTTGTGTATATTTTGTTTTTAAAGTATTTAAACCATTCAAAATAGCATTTTGCTCGGTTGAATCTTTAACAATTTGCGTTTGAAGAGTCACATTTTCATTTGCAAGCATTTTTGTTATCATTCCTGCAAAATCTTTTGAAAGAGTTAAATAGTTGGCTAATTTTGTTGTATCAGTATTTATCGTATATTTAGATACTAATTGTGATTGCGTCGTTGTATTATAGTCATCAACAATAATTGTAACCGTTCCAGAATTTGAAATAGAAAAATCAAAAGCTAAATATTTTTTAATATCTCTTGTTGCAGATCTGGTTTGAACAATTTTTTTCATTGTTCCTTTCAAATTTGCATCAAAATCAACTCCTGCAAAAACTTGGTCAACAAGGCTTTGCACAGTCACATATTCAGTAACGCCTAAGGCAGAACCAACGTCAGTTCTCGTATTCCTCTTATTACAGCCTTCTCTTTCGCATTCTGCCGTTTCAGTGCCGTCCTCAGTTTCAGTTGCGTCATTATTAGATACGTAATTAATAAACTTGTGACCTAATACTGAACCAACAGATTCTCTCGTATCTATTTCATTACAATTATCTCTATCACAAGTTGCGGTTTCCGTGCCGTTTTCTTCACACTTTGCGTCGTCATTATAGATATAATCCTTAAAATCGTGGTCTAAAGCATCAATATAATCGTCGACATAACTATCTCCACAAGAGCAAGTATACGTTGTATATCCTTGTTCTGTACAAGTAGGTGCCATTACACTAGTAGTATAGCTATGCTCATGTCCACAAGCAGTTAAGCCCAATATTGAAAATAAAATTAAGGTTAAAGTTAATAATATCATTAAAATTTTTCTTTTCATAAAATCCCTCCGAAAAAATAAAAAAAGTGTCATACTCAAGCGAATATGATACTTAGCAAAGTGACTTATCGCTCTAAGTTGCGACACTTAATTTAAACAAATAAATCCACATAAAAGAATTGTGTGTTGCGAAAAAGATACACTTATGCCCAATATAAGTATACTTTTATGTGAAAATATTAAATTAAGAGTCGCAAGTATATTTTAACATTTTATAATATAAAAAACAATAAATTTTTAATAAAAATTAAAAAGGCCTAAATAAGAACTTCATTTAGTTCTTTCAAAATAAAAGATAATCCAGCATTTCCTTTAACGAAGATATATTTCATTATAGTAATAGAAAAAGCGACTCTATTTGAGTTCAAATAGAATCGCTCTTGGCGGAGAAAATGGGATTTTCGCCTGTGCGACCTTCTCCGATAAAAATCGATTAAGAATATAAAATACCCTTAGAAAATGGGATACTCCTCCGTTTCACTTCGGAGCCCTCGTCCATCAAAGCAAGTCCATCATATGACGGGTGAACGATGGGTTAAAGACAACCATTTTCTCCGCCACGCAAAAAGGCACCCGTTTGGGTGCCTTTTGGTGGCGGGACAGTGGTGATTGCGTTTGAACCTTTTGACTTGATAATAGGTCTTCTTCAAAATCATCAATTTCAATCAGTTCAAGTTCTTTATTTGTAGGTTTTATGCAGAAAAACGTAGTTGTTACGTTATCTGAAACGAAGACTTGCCATACTAAATAATCTATAACTTTTCTTTGATATTCCTTGTCGGTAACGTCGCCGTCAAGGAATTCTTTTATAAATTCTTCAAGGTCTTCACGTGTTAATTTATAGCCACGTTCTAATTCAAGTTGTGCCTCTTGGTATTTCAAATCGTTCAGCAGAATTTCATACTCATCCATCTTCTTTTCAATGGCGTTTCTAAGCAATTCGCTTTTTGCTTTTATAAAAGCAGAAGTTTGTTCTTCTATCTCTTTTTCTACGTTAGCAATTTTAGTCTGTATTGATTTTAGGTTCTTTTCATCAGTTCGGGTGTCGTAATATTTCAAAACGTCCTTTAATGCTTTATCAAGATTATCAGGGTCTTTTAAGAAATTAACAACGGCTTGGGTAACTGCTAATTCTATAACGTTTTTAACTTCACGCTTTTTGTCGCATTTTTTCTTCCGTCTGCCTTTACACATATAATAGTTATGCTGTTTTCCAGTATGGCTTGTGCCACCATCTGCAACTAATTCAGCATTACACTTTCCACAGAATAATTTACCCGTTAGAAGATAAGGCTCTCTTGCAGTTTCAACGCCACCTAAAAAGTATCTATTTTTGCTAAGTTTTTCTTGAACAATGTCAAACAGTTCTTTTGATATAATCGGTGGATACATATTATTACAAGGTCTGCCACCAAATTCAAATTCGCCCGTGTATTTTTGGTTTTGCAAATATCTATCAAAACTCTTGCCAGAAAATGGCTTACCCTTAAATCTATAGCCTTGTGCGTTAAGGTCTTCTGCAATCTGCTTTTTAGTAATACCTTTAGCGTATTGTTCAAAAGCATATCTTAAAATATAAGCCTCTTCTTCGCAAATAACTACTTTTTTAATAAACTTGTTCGGCTTACCGATAATAGGCTCGTTTTCAATTCTATATCCATATATTAAAGTGCCACCACAATACGTTCCGTTTGCAACACTTGTATCAAGTCCGTCTTTAACACGTTTAGAAAGTCGCTTACTATATTTTTCAGCGTTCCAGTCCAAAAACATTTCATAAAATTCGCCACCTTCATCTTCGGCAATAGGCTCTAATGCAGATAATACTCTGACACCGTATTTTTCTTTAAGCATTTCTTTATACATAATGCTATCTCTACGATTACGAGCAAATCTATCAAACATATAAACAATAATATATTTGAAAGCCCCACTTTGAGCATCTTTTATCATACGCTGAAAACCGGGGCGAGCATCATTCGTTCCCGTTCTTGCTTTATCACTATATATATTTATGGTTTTTAGTCCTTTACCCGTAGCGAACTCTTTGCAGATACGAATTTGAGCCTCAATACTCTGTTCGTTTTGACCGTGAGAACTAAATCTAGCGTAAATTACACAACTATCCATAATTTTTGCTCCTTATTATTTTGTTAAATTGTCTTTGCAACCCTTCCTTCTCACCATTAGAACACATTGTCAAGGAAAAAGACAAGGGCTTATGCTTAACGAGGGATAACCCTTGTCCCTTTACAATGGGGGCTAATGGTGATACCCACATAAGCAAAGACAATTGACTAAATGATATTTTTTTAATAAATTTCCATTTAATACCAAAAATCACTTGACTTCTGTATCTATTATAACTAAAATATAATTATAACGCAACAAAAATTGCGTAATAAATTACAAATAGGAAAAAATTTTTTTATGAAAGTAATGAACGAAGATAATTTTAGTGCAATAATCGCCTTTATAGACGAATATTACAACACTAATGGCAAAGTTCCTACTCAACAAGAAATTGCTGATGCTGTTGGCTTAAACAAAAGTAACGTTAGCAGAAACTTAAAAGTAATGAAAGAACGTGGCTTAATTGATTTAGATGGTGGCTGGGGTGGAATAAAAACATCCAAGATTCAAAAGCGTAATATTGAATTAAATTACGTGCCTATTGTCGGAACTATTGCTTGTGGAACACCTATGCTGGCAGAACAAAACATTGAAAGGTATATACCTATATCTAAAGAACTGATAGGTAACGGAAATTTCTTTGCCCTACACGCAAGTGGTAACAGTATGATTAACGCAAATATAGAAGATGGCGACTTTGTTATTGTAAGACAACAAAACCACGCTAATGAAGGCGAAATAATCGTTGCTCTCATTGATGACGAAACAACTCTCAAACGATATTACCTAGATAGAAAAAAACATAAAGTTAGATTGCACCCTGAAAACGATGATATGGAAGATATGTATTTTGATAGTATCAATATTCAAGGCGTTGCAGTTAAGGTTCTTAAAGACTTAATATAATAATGTTTTATATATAAGGGTCAATATCGTGGCTGACTATGTAGGTGGAGTCCCTAACCCCTACAATATAGTTTGTCAAATCCAACCGAGAAGTGACTAAAGGGAAAGGAGGATAAAAAATGTATAAATACATCACTTGTCCTCAATGTGGGAAACGCTTATGCAGAGCCGAACTTGGTAGTAAGGTAGAAATTGCCTGCTCCAACTGCAAACAAGGATATGTTTCTACCGTTGACGAAAACGGTGGCGTTCACACATTGCCGCTTGATGAAAAAGTTATACCTAAAACTAAAAAGGTATAGTCAAGCGTAAAATATAGGAAAAAATTTACAACTTAATATTATTGAGAATATCAAAGAACTAAATCTGACGTATGCGCAGAGATTACACTTTGTTTTTCAAAAATTGTTGTCGTCTATCTATATATAATGGTAGATACAAGAGCGTCCATATTTGGCTAGTCAATTAAGACTTCAAAAGCGACCATCAGAGGGCCTAACAATGGTTAAATCACTTTTAGTAAAGTGGTTTTCTATTGTTGGGTCTTTTTTTATGCCCAAAATTAAATAGTAACCCCCGATAAACGTGATTTAGCCCACGATTGTCGGGCTTTTTTCATATCTGCCTTCGGCAATCGTTCTAAAAAACGAAAATCAAAAACCGGAGGTTTATTATGAAAAAATTATTAACTACTGTAACCAAAAACAACGTTACGAAAACTATCTACGCCATCGTAGATGACAAAACGGCTAAATTCCTTGAGAGTTTAGACGAGCAAACACGCCACGATTATATCGTTAGCGAACACGAGATTTATTTAAGCGAACTGAAAGAAACAAGACGCCATCAGTCTTTAGAACTTTCTTTAGAGAACGGGCACGAATTTATAAGTGAAGAACCTACACCAGATGAAAAGTGTATTGAAGAAGAAACTTATAAGGCTTTACATAAGGCAATTTCTACTCTTTCAGAAGACCAACAGTGGCTTGTAAAAGAAGTTTATTTCAAAGGTCGCACTTTGGTAGATATTGCTGCCGAATTAGGCGTTACTCATGTTGCAATAATCAATCGTTTGAAAAAAATTCATAACAAAATAAAAAAAATTTTAATTTAGGGGGTTACAATTTGCCTTTTTCGTGCCTTTTAAGTGAAGGGGTTAAAACTTCTTCAAAAAAATGTAAGGAGAAACGCCTATGAGTGAGACGTATCAAAAAGTTGCATATATCGGTTTGCGTAAGGAAGACGGTTCTGTTCTTATAGGCGTTCCCCTTTATATCAAATTGAAAGACGTGCAAGGTAAAACGACTTTGAAAAGTCAAGACGAAATTATCAGTTGTATTACTGAAGAAATGATGAAAAGGTATCAACAGCAATTTGGTGAGTTTATTGAAAAGAAGAAAAAAGAAAAAACTGAATTGTTGAAGAAAAAATCTAAAACCAAAAAAGGAGGCAAAAACAATGACGACTGTTGATTACATGATGGAGGCTGACAATGTTTATCGCACCAAGAATTACATTGTATGTCAAAAAGTTTCTCTTTGTAGAAGTGGCGAAGGTAACACCTTGATTTTAAGTCAAGATACATATCTTCTTCGCACCTATAAAAGAGATGCTGAATACGAACTTGTTTATAAAGTTCGTGGCAAGAAAATCAACGGAAAGCGTATGCGTTCAGGCACTTATACACGCAAATACGTTGACTAACTAAATAATAGTTGTGCCGGCGACAGAGAATTATCGGTTGACTGTGGTTTACGTAAGTAAAGATGGCCATCTACCACTACATATCGCAGGAAACGGGTTGTTTCAGTAAAAGCCAACACATTTATTATAAATCACAACTTAATAGCCCAAAAGTAAAGGCTTAAACCCTTGAAAAAGTAAGCAAAATGCTGTGCTATCGGCATATCGGGCAAATATCAACATAAGGAGAACATTCTATGGCAAAAAAAGAAAGACGTTGGCTTAGTCCTAACACCAGAGCCAAACGTTATTCAGAAGAACTTAAAAATAAAGTTCACATGTATGGCCCAAAAGAAGGACAGCCTTTAACCGACAAAGAGGCTTGTGTAAGAATTGGTGCTTTGCAAATGAAAAATGACCACATTGGCATTTACAAGTACAAGAAGGCTTTGGACGAAGGTAAAACTAAGGCTGAAGCAAAGAAAATTTCCAAAACCATTGGTAAAAAGTAAAAATTAACATTTTCGGAGGAATTAAAAATTATGGCAAAAGAACAAAAATTCAATATTAAGGTAGAACGTGAACTATACACTTCTAAGAAAACCGGCAAGAGCAACTACACCTACTTTATTAAGGGTGTTATTCGTGGCAAAGACGTTAAAATCGCAGTAACGCCCCCTGATTTCGGTGGTTATACCGTTCTTGACATTGTTTTCAACGATGCAATGCAAGCAGATTTGGTTGCAAAGCCTTTTGAAATGAAAGACGACGCTGGTAACGTTATCGCAGGCAACAGTTATTCGGTAATTTCTATTGATGCTGACGGTAAAGTTTATGAGTGTAAAATCAAACCTTTCCGTTCTTCTGACAAGCAACTTTTGACTATGCTACTTGGCTAATAGTCTGTAAAAAACACGGTTTTCTACGGCTTGCGACAATAGTCGTAAGTCGTAGTTTTCTAATTTAAGGAGGTATTTTATGGCAACTGCAACTGCTAAAAAATCGGGTTTTAAGGAATCCGTTAAAAACACAGGAACTAAGGTCAAAAACTATGCAAATGAAAAATATCAGTCGGCTAAAAACAGCGTAAATCGCTATAAGACTGATATTAGAACTGCATATGATATTGGCTATTCAAGAGGTTGGGATGATGCTTACGACATCCCTAAACGTTTTGGTGCTAAAACGGCTGCTGCTTATGGTTATAAAAAAGGCATAAAGCAACGCTATAAGACGGATAAGTACACAAAACAGTATCAAAGAAAAGGTAAGCAAAATTAAATTAGGAGGGATTTGTTAAATGAAAAAGAAAGTTTTAACTATTATTAGTTCGGCATTAGTTGTTTGTTTGCTTTTTGCTATGAGCATTACTCTTATAGGTTGTGCTAAACCTAGTGAAAACCCTACTCCAGAAACAAATCTAGAACAAAACACTAATACGAACGTATCAACAGAAAGTCAATCTTTTACTGAATTGAACGCTCCTGCCGTTAGGTTGGCTATGTCGCCTTATGCTATGAATAGAGCAACTAATACCGTATCAAGAACATTAACTGCAACGGTATTACCTGTGGACGCTCCAGACAAGTCTGTTGACTGGACTATTGAGTGGTGTGTTCCCGTATTTGAAGGTGCAGATATTTCAGACTATCTTACTGTAACCCCTGAGTCTGATGGGGCTTTATCTGCAACGGTAACTGCATTCCAAGGCTTTGAAGGTGGTTCGGCTTATGTTACTTGCACTACTAGAATTGGTGGCTACTCTGCACAATGTTTAATTACTTATGATGGTGCTCCTGAATCTTTAGTTTTCGTTATTAACGGAACAGATTACAACACTTCTTCAATGGCAAATTTAACTGCAGGTCAAAGTTATGATATTGAACTTGCTTTACGCAACACACTAGGTGCTGTAGGTAGTAAATATGGCAATTTTGAAATTAAGCAAGTTAGGATGCAAGGTCGTTTTGTTGCTGAAAAAAGAGAAATTGTTAACGGAACTGTAACATCAAGAGAAGATGTTACTATTGACCTTGAATCTGGTAAAGCCGGAGATTTTACTATCTCTACTAATGAATTTATGACTGTTACTTTGAATGATAATATTTTAACTGTCAATGTTATAAGAAGTGAAAGTTCATTTATGTATCCAAGAGCAGCAGTAAGAACCGGCACTCAATTTGTATATAAAGCACCTTATTATGACCCACGTGGTGGCGGTGTTGCAGATAATTGTAGATTAAGCGTTCTTGTTGAAGACACCGTTTCAGGTAAGCAAAGTATGTTATATATTGACATTCAAAGCACTGTTAACTCTATTTCATTAAGTGAAAGCACTTTTGCATTCTAATTTAGGAGGTAATTTATGGACGAATTAAGAAAACATAAAAATTCAGACACTTTTAAGTGGATATTAACACTTGTTGCTTTTCTTCTTGTAGGTGCAACTATAGCAGGTATGTTGTTAGGTTTTTTAACGCCTAAGACAAGAACCGAAGAACCTATTAAGCAAGAACAACAAGAGTCAAACGTTGATTCTGGTGGGTATGCTACCGAGTTTATTAACACTCAAAACGTAAGATTATTTTCAGCATCGCCTATGATGTATTCTCAGAGAACGGGAACTGCAACTAAGGAAATTTATGCTAACGTTCAACCTTCAACGGCTACTAATAAAAACGTAAGTTGGTCTGTTTCTTGGGCTGAAGAAAATGCACTAACTGTTAGTGAATATGTAACCGTTGCTGAAAAAGGTGATGGCACAAATTATGCTGTTATAACTTGTTATCAACCGTTTGAAGGTGACATTAAAGTAACCGTTACGACCGAACAAGGTGGATATACTGCTGACTGTATTGTTAGATTTGTTGGCGTTCCTACCGATATTGCTATTGATACTAATGTATCAAACGATGGCACAACTTATAATTTTGGTCTTAATGGAACTTATACTCTCAACGTAATGCCAACTAACCCCTTTAATAGTTTAGGTGAAGATTATAAAAATCTTGAAGTAACTTTATGGTGCACTGGTAGTGTAACGAAAGGAACTTACACCTACGATTATTGGGAAGAAACTTGGTCTTGGGAAAACGAAGAAACTGTAGCACTTAATACTATGCTTGATAAGTTTGTAACGTTTGAATATAACAATGGCGTAATTACTCTTAATACCGGTGCAAAGCAATTAGATGAAGAATATTATGAAAAATACACTAATATTGACGGTGGTAGAACTAGATATTACTCTAACAAAATTAAAGAAATGACGGAAGATTGTAAAATTGGCATGACCATTAAAGAACCCACTTCTGGTGTTGTTAAAGTTATTACTATTAACTTAGATAAAACAATCGTATCTTCTGTTTCTACTAGCGAAAGCGTGTTGTTTTAATGAGGTGGCATTATGGCAAAAAGACAAGGAAAAGCAAGTAAAATTATAGCCTATCTTTTAATATTGTTGGTTGTAATAGGTGCTATCGGATTCCTTGCCTACTTTACGGGTGGCTTTACAAGTGGTTTTAAGACTTTCTCTGTAGAGTGCAACGGAAAAAATATTACTACAAGCGCATCAGGCTTTGAAGTAACTGCAACTGAACCACTTACAGTAAACGTTAAATATACGCTTTCTGGTAAAGATGCTAGTGGCTATTCAGTAAAGGTTGTTCCTAATGCTCTTGCAGGCAAGGATTTTGATTTTAAGTTAAACGATGATATCTATTCATTCCAAGCAGAAAACGATTTGACTAATGGTTTTGATATTGAGTATAAGGAAAACTCTTTTACTATCAAATCCAAAGGTGGTTTAACTGAGATAATTCAAGCAGTTTATCCAAATAAAGTTGTTGAAGATTGTCGTAAACATTCTTATGAAAACATGTTTACATTGATTGTATCTTCTTATGACGGAGAGCAAAGTGTTTTCTTACACTTCTCTGTTCCAGAAAGGCCTACCGGCGTAACGCTTGACAAGGAGGTGATTATCTTTTGATGTATGCAAGGAGAAATAAATTTCTCTTTTGCATAGTGGCGTTAGTGATGGTGGTTTGTACTCTTTTTACAACGCTACATTCCACCGTTGCTTTTGCTGCAGAAAGAGAAATTAACTTTGATAATACTGACGTATTAGAAGATTTGACATCTTCCACAGTAAATGGCGAACCATTTGACATAAAGAATTATCCGTTTGATGAAAGCAAGGATGCACAGATTATAAGTTTTGTAGAATACTGCTATTCGTATAGAGCAAATAAGCGTGATAACTACGGTTTGTATTTATACATTTACAACCCTAAAGGACTTAACCTTTCTACCAGCGATAAAGACAATAAAGTGCAAATGGCTGTTTCGTATAACAGTGAAGGTCGCCCAGACAACTTTGAAAAATTTTCACTACAATTTTGTAGCAAGGTTGAAAGTGGTAATTATAAGAACTTGTTTTATAAGTTCAAAGTAATAGACCACAAAGTTGACGGAAAGTATTTTGTTGACCGTGTTAATAGTATTGAAAGACGTTACGATATTTCGGGTATAGAGTTAGTTACTTACGGCAGTAATGTTCCAAAAGAATATGGCGTTGGTGGTAGTTATTTGTTCACAGGCTATGTTAAAGGCTATGGACCAGATGAAAACGCTGAAAGTAATCTTAGTGTTAAGATTAACCAACTTGAAACGGTTACGTTAGACGTCCATAGCACCTACTATAGAACGGGCGAATATGAAAGAAATCATAGGCACGATTTAACTAGTGTTTACTTCGCAGTTCCTAATAGATTTTTTGAAGATTATGGAAAACTGCAACGTATTAAAGCCGAGTGGTATGAGTATGTTACAACGCCTATTTGCGTAACAAGTAATGACACCGTTTATAACTTACTTTATCCATATTTAGGCACGTTCACAAACGAAGTTTCGGGTCAATCTATTCAGTTATATACGGGCTATCAAGAAATGGTTGGTGGCAGTGGGCATTACGATAAATACGATTGGGCGTATAACTGCGATTATACTTCTGCTATTAACGAATCGTGTAAACGTATTTCGTATTTGTTCTCAACTAACGGCGCAAGTATAGGCAATTATGTTTTGTCTAACGAAAGAATCCAAGAATACATAGAGGCTTATGACAAATCTTTTACTGACGGATACTTAGACGTTCCGGGCAAAACACACATAAGCCACGACTTGTTTGAAAAAGGTTTATCGGCAGATAGACAAGCAGTAAGTTATGTTGGCGACGATATTCACCACAAGTTGATGGACTTTGATGCTGACGATACTTTTGATATGCTAAGTTATGACGAAACTCACGATGGCTGGTATAAGTTTTTTGCAGGTTTATTTGGCTTAGGCCCTAACGACGTTGACGTTAGTTATAAAGGCATTTCACCTATAAAAATTGTAACCGAAGAAGATATGGCAAGAGATAACCTCTCTTCTACGTTATTGATAGATGGTTCTGAAGATGCTCTACAAGAGTTTAAGGATTTCTACAACAAGTCTAAAGAAGAAGATAAAACAGTTGTTTTATTTAGGTTCGCACAGACCGATTACGTTAATTTGCCCGTTATGGCTTATGACAGTTATAAAGGTAAAAATTTAAGTGGTCAATATGGTAAAGATACGTTTATTATTCAAGAAAGCGTATTTATGAACTTTGATATCATTCAATTAACCTTCAACAAAGAAGGCGTTTACACGGTAATACCTGTTGTTAGCGACCCGATTGATATTTATAACGACATAACCATTCCAGACGTAACGGGTTTAGAATGGTGGCAAATACTTCTCGCCATATTGCTTATTATTCTTTTGGTAATTATTCTATGGCCGATTATGCCTTATATTGTTAGGTTTATTTGGTGGCTAATTTGCTTGCCTTTCAAACTTATTACATGGCTTATTCAAAGCATTAGCAAAAGCGTTAAAAAACGCAAAGAAAAAAAGAAACAAAAACAACTAAACAAGGAGGAATAAAATGAAAACGGTAAAAAGGATTATCGCTGTATTCCTTCTTATCGTTACGGTGGCGCTGGTTGGCTATCTAATATTTACGGGTAGCCAACTATCTACTACCGATACAGGAGGTATATATGAAACGATTAAGAGTATTTAACATAACTCTTACGGTTCTATTATCTTTGTTATTTATAGCACTTGGTATATTCCTTTTTAGTTCTTCGTATTTACGTTTATTTGAAAGTTTAGGCGATTTGTGGCAGTCAGTAAGATACTTTGTTTGTAGAATTTTTGGACTGAATTACAACGTTATTCCAACAGTAAACAACTATTCACAAGTTCTGAAATGGGATATTTTTTTAGCAGAAGATTTTGAAGGTTTTAAGGCACAAGCGTCCTCTTACTTTTCCTTGCTTTTTAGTAAAGAAAATTTGGTTGCTTACGGCAGTTTAATAGCAGATATCTTAGTCAATTTAGCGAAGATTTTGGCTGTTGCAATACCGTGTGTTTTAATACTCGTTTTTGCTCTAAAAAGGATATATAAAAGTAATAACAATAAGCATAACATAGATACTATTCCGTTAAGGGTTTTTAAGTGGTTATCTAAGATAATTTATCACCCTGTAAAACGACTTATAGAGGCATATATTGCATTCTTAAAAAGGCATAATTGGATATGGATTTTATGGTTAGTTTTATGGGCTATACAATTGAATTTAGCAACGATAATTATAGCGTTTTTTGCGTTTTATTTTTACTTCGTTGTATCGTTCAATTTAGAAACAATTTACATACAAGTATGTAAATTATTCATTGATTTACAGGTCTTATTAAAGGTCTTCCCATTATGGTGTTTAGGCATTATTGCTTACGTTATTTTCTGTCGTTTCAGAAAGAGAATAGCACTAAATAAATTGCACCGTTTTGAAGCACGAAATTGTGGGCTTATAAACGAACTTCCTATCGTTTCTATGACATGTGGTTCAATGGGTAAAAAGAAGACTACAATCATAACGGATATGGCTCTTTCGCAAGCAGTAATGCTCCGTCAAAAAGCCTTTGAATTATTGCAAAAAAATGATATGAAATTCCCTCATTTTCCGTGGATATCTTTTGAGTTAGATTTGCGTAATTGTATGCACTATGGAACTGTATATAATCTTGCTACTGTTAAAGAGTGGGTAAACAAAAAAAGGTTACGTTTTGAGCGTAACGGTTGCCCCAAAACTAAACTTTACGGCTATGATTTTGAATGTTATGGTATGACTTATGATGACGGCTTAAGAGTATGGAATTTGCACGAAATTTTGACAACGTATGCGCAATTATACTTCATCTACGTTATTGAAAGCAGTCTATTAGTTTCTAACTATTCTATTCGTGAAGATAGCCATTTTTTAGATGATGGTAACTTTCCGATTTGGGTCAATAATTTCTTCCCAGAACAAACGGCTATGGAAGGCAATCACGCCCATATTTTAGACTTTGACGTTCTCCGTCTTGGTAAGAAAGTTATAGAGAATAATCCTAAGATTGGCAGTTTTGAATTTGGCGTTGTAGTTATATCCGAAGTTGGTAAAGAACGTGGCAACAATTTAGAACTTAGAGATGTCAAAAAATCGCAAGAAGAAACGAACCAAAAGAACGATTTATTTAACTCGTGGCTTAAAATGTGTCGCCACTCTGCTACAGTAGATAATTTTCCGTTTGTAAAGGTTTTTACAGATGAGCAACGCCCTGAGTCTTGGGGTGCTGATGCAAGAGATTTATGCGATATTGTTCATATTGCATCTTCCGGCAATCAGAGGCTTGCTTTACCGTTTTACACTATAGAAGAAATGATTTCAGAGTGGGCGTTTAACGGGTTTATCAACCTATACTACGACTTTAGATTTAGGCGTGGCGACAACACCTTATTGGTGCATATCTTAAAAACTATAACTGCGTGGATATATAAACGAAATTCAAGAATTTATAACAAGTATGGATACTCTATCTCACATATTGAAAAAGAACACGGAACAATGGACGGCAAGATAGAGAAAAAGAAGTATTACGTAATGAACAAAAAGATTTATAGCAGGAGGTTTTCTACAGACTGTTTCAGTGACTATTTTAACGATATGGCAAAGAAAACGAAAGTTGGACTTAACGACTATATGGAATACGCCACTGAAAAGGCAACTATTGATGAGTTAAAAGAGCAAAACAGTTACTTTATTAACTCACTATACAAATAAATACACGGAGGTTAAAAATGGCTTTTGGAGAATGTAAAGTTTATAGCGATGGCAGTCATTATATTGCTATCCCACCAAGCACAAACCCTAAGAAACGGCGTCCTAAACCACCAGAAGAACAAATAGTGGTTATGGATGATGCTGACGACTTTACTGAAACCGAGCAACACGACGACCTTGCTAAAAAGCACGATTTCACTAATGAGGTCGTGCCTTTTGGCGAGCCTACTGTTGACGAAGTTGAAAAACCCAAAAAGACAAGAACATTAACTAAACAAGAATACTTTGAAGAATTATACGGTCAAACAACTAACTTAAAAAGGCGTGAAAGAAAAG
The DNA here is from genome assembly GCA_045591355.1 of Christensenellaceae bacterium. Taxonomy (GTDB): domain Bacteria; phylum Bacillota; class Clostridia; order Christensenellales; family Borkfalkiaceae; genus UBA1259. Next base: position 21,299 of record JAZNSS010000035.1, read on the forward strand.
CATACATTGTTGAGAAAATGCGACCATACTTTAAAGATTTAGATAAAACTAAAGAATACGTAAAAATTCAATTTGATAGAAAGTTAAGAAACCTTATTTGTCGTAGGGTTAGATTATCTAGGAAAACATATTTAGCAAATTTTAATTATTTCTGCACTTTTACCTATGACGGTTCAAAACATACCGAAGAATCGTTTAGAAGAAAACTTATGGATACGTTCAAGAAAATGGTATATAGACGTAATTGGAAATACGAAGGTGTTTGGGAACGTTCACCCGAAAAGAAAAGATTACACTTTCACGGGCTATTTGAGATACCAGACGGAACTATGCCGGGCGAACTCATAACGGTTAAAGACTATTCGCCCTTTAAGAAGAAGGTTCAAGTAACAAATCAAAGCACATATTTCAATGAAAGGTTTGGAAGAACTACGTTTGAAGAATTAGATACTCAGACGTTAGGAGCAGCCATTGCATATTTGATTAAATACATAGAAAAGACTGGTGAAAAAATTGTTTATAGTAAAAACTTGCCACAATACTTTATCTCTGACATTATGGATGAAGACGTAGTATGCACTATCGGTCAAGAGGATAAAAAACTATTGTTGTTTGATAATTTTAACTGCTGGGACGAGGGTTGTCTTATGGGGCAAGTTAGCCCCGAGGTTATAAAACAAATGCGTAAGGCTAATTAAAAGATTTAGAACTGCGATTAGATTAAGGCGTTAAAATAAAAAATCAGCACGACGGTCAGGCGAAAGATTTCGCCAACGGTTTAGTGCGAAACTTCGCCCCGTCTGTGCTTTTATTTTCTTTATCTTGCTTTCTTTTCTTTTTGTGGCGTGTGCTTGTCGTGTCGGAGCGTAGCGACGACACTCTCGTATCAAGACAAGCACACGCCACAGTGCCAAACATTCTATTTTCGCCTCTGTTGAAGGCTAATTTGTTGCTTGAAAACTTAATAAAGCCCTTTGGTAAAAGTACGGACTTTTACAATTATTTTTTGTGATATAATAAAAATTTTTTAATTATGACAGACATTGTCAACTTTAATGTTTTATAATGATTGCATAGCAGATAAGCAATAATCAAAGAAACATTTATATTGCCCCCTCAGTTCTACTTGAAAAATGAACTAATATTTGCTATAATATATATTAACTTCCGATAGTTTCGGATATATTGAAGTTGGAGAATAATTATGGCTAAAGAAAAAGTTGAAAAATCTCAATCTCTTGAAAAAACCTTGTGGGCTGCTGCCGATAAACTTATTGGCGCTGTTATGCCTCACGATTATATGAAAATGGTTCTTGGACTTATTTTCTTAAAATATGTTTCTGATAGATTTGAGGCTAAATATAATCAATTAGTTACTGATGGTGATGGCTTTGAAGAAGAAAAGGATGCTTATGCAGAAGATAACGTTTTCTGGATACCTGAAAAATGCCGTTGGAATTATATTAAGCAATTCGTAAAAGATGAGCAAATTGGTACAATTCTAGACCAAGCACTTATTGATATTGAAAAAGAAAACGACGAACTTAGAGGTATTCTTCCTAAAGTTTACTCTAAAGGCGATGTTGATAAACGTCGTTTAGGTGAACTTGTTGACCTTTTCTCTAATAATCTTTCTACCGAAAATATGACGGGAGATTTGTTTGGAAAATGTTATGAATATTTCTTAGGTGAATTTTCTAAAAAATTTGGTCAAAAAGGTGGAGAGTTCTATACGCCTCGTTGCGTAGTTGACTTAATCGTAAATATGATAGAGCCGTTCAATGGCCGTGTTTACGACCCTTGTTGTGGTTCTGGTGGTATGTTCTCTCAATCTGCCAACTTTATCAAACAGCATCAAGGCAACATAAACAACATTTCAGTTTATGGTCAAGAACTTAACCCTGATACTTGGCGTATGGCTAAAATGAATTTGGCTATTCGTGGTATTACTGCCGATTTGGGCGATTCTCACGGTGATACGTTCCATAATGATAAGCACAAAACTTTACGTGCTGATTTTATTATGGCTAACCCTCCGTTTAATATTAGCGACTACGGTCAACCTTCGTTGCTTGAAGACCCACGTTGGATATATGACATTCCACCTCAAGGAAATGCAAACTATGCGTGGATACAACACATGGTTAGCAAATTATCACCTAAAGGTGTGGCTGGTTTTGTTTTAGCAAACGGCTCTCTTTCTACTTCTGCTAAACAAGAGTATAATATCCGTCAAAAAATGCTTGAAGAAGGTATTATTGACTGTATTATTGCATTACCATCAAATCTTTTTAGCACGGTTACTATTCCTGCTTGTTTATGGTTCTTGCGTAAAGATTGCAGAAATAAAGGTAAAGTTCTATTTATTGACTGCCGTGAAAAAGGCATAATGATAGACCGTAAAATCCGTGAAATGACTTATAATGACGTTACTGTAGGTCATCAAGATAATGATGAACTTATTGAAAAGGTTAAATCTTATAACCTTGCTACTTATGGTGACGAAAATAAAGGCGATATTGAAAGTATCGCTGCCGTATATCACGCTTGGCTTAAAGGTGATGGTTATGAAAACGTTAAAGGCTTTTGCAAGTCTGCAACTATAGAAGAAATTCGTGAGGCTGACTATTCTCTCGTTCCGGGAAGATACGTTGGCATTGACGATTCAGGAAAAATGTCTGATGAGGAGGTTAAAGCCGAGATAATAAGAGTAAAAAATGAATTAAAAGAATTGATGGAACAAGGAAAAGTATTAGACGAAAAAATCTATGCGATATTAAATAGCGAAGATTAACACGTGGTATCAACTATGTGCTTTTGTTTTTCTAAAGATGGCAACTCAATAAAGGTATCTTCCAAGATTTCCTTTTTAAGATTTGTAAACACTGAACCATTGCCTTGCGATACTAAATATTCTCTTTGGCAAAGCAAAAAATAGTAAAGATATAGTAAGTTTACATTTGGTGAAACATTTTCTAAATATAAAAAGCCGTCGTGTAAACACATATCTTTTCCAAGAAAAATAGGAATGCCCGGTGATGCAGAATTAGTTACGATAAGAGTTCCTTTAGGCACGTATCTTGTGTTTTTTAATCCTTCTTCAATGATATATTCTTTTGTAGAATAAACATACCTTTCACCAAAAGAAAAATCAGAGATTTTTAACCACGGATAACCTTTATCGCTTATAAAGTTGATGATTGGACGAGGCGAAGAACCTCTTTTAACAGTTGCTATATCACGGATTTTCACGCTATATTCCTCCTAATATCAACTATGTGGCGTTGTTCTTCATAAGAATGTAAGTCAAATTCAAACCTGCCGATGCTATTTGCACTAATATTTGGTTGAGCACTTTGGCTGTCAATGTTTGAGAGTATATGAGTAGAAAACTTGTCCGATAAAAGCAATTGATAAAGATATGATTTTGTGATATCGTCTTCTGTTTCAAACTTTGCTACACGTTGATTTATATATGCTTTGCCTGAGGTAATACGTCCAATTTTACCGATTGTAGCACCTGTCATAGCAATAACAAAATCATTACGGCTTACTAAAAATTTTGCAAGTTTTGTTTTGTCGTAATTAGTTAAATCAACTCTGCTACAGTCTATAGTGCTTGCGTATGGTGGTTGAATATCTGTAATTTTAATTACAGGATAACCATTATTATTGAAGTCTTTGCCCTTAAAGGCATAGCCTGCAACTATATTGCAAACTTGTGATAATGTAGTTTTCATGCTATGTACCTCACAGTATCAACTATGTGTTGTTGAATGTTTATCTCAGGAATAAATATCTGTTGCTTTTTTAGTGCGTCAATAGTTAAAGCCTTTTGATTTGAACCAATAGATATTTCTTCAATTTTCTTTTGAAAATATGAAGAAGACATTACATACTTCAGATATTTAGGTAAAATTATATGGTCATTTATTTGTGATAGCCAAATAATATTACCATCTTTGAAATAAAAAGGCTCATTAGTATTTACCAACCAAACTGAACCTATAGTTCCAACAGCAGTAATTAAAATATCATTGTATTGAGGAATCCCATTTGCCTTTAGTTGATTGTAAGAGTTTTTGTTTATATATAAAGCATCAAAAACATCTTGTCCCATACTAAGCAAGGTGATTTCTTTACCTCTATAGAAAGGTATCCCACTGCGCGTATATTGATTTGCGAATACACGCTTACTTGATTTAATTAAGCAAAAGTTTTCAAATTTATACTCTTTCATATTATCCAGCCTTTAAGGAGTTTATATGTTATTAAAAGATACAGTATTAAATGCAAATACCGGTTTAGATGCTATCAAAAGAGCACCTATCGTTAAATATTTTACAGGATGCAAATGTCTTAGAATACAAGATATTACACAAGATAAACCATACTGTGATTGGGGAGATACAGAAGTATCCGAGCAAGACAAACAGAAGTTTTTATTAAAGCACGGAGATATCCTCATTGCACGCACAGGAGCGACAGTTGGTGTAAATAAATATATCAATCAAGAACATTGTTCTGTATATAATAATGGACTTATACGATTAAAAATCAACCCCGATTATATCCCGTACTATGTTTATCTTGTTATGCAAACAGAAAAATTTACAGATTATATTAAAGGGGTTTCGTGTGGCACTTCTGCTCAACCAAATTTACAAATTGGTGATTTGTTGAAATTTAGTTTTACAGCACATTCTTATAATGAACAACAACACATAGTTGATATTCTCGGAAGTATTGATGAAAGCATTGAAAATAATGAGTCTTTAATTGATAAATTAGAAGAAAAAATGCTTTTAGAATATGACTTATTAAGCCATAATTGTTCATTTGAAGAAACTATTATGCAAGACTGTTTTGATATATCTATTGGTAAAACACCCCCACGAAAAGAATCAAAATGGTTTACTACAAATAAAGAAGATATCAAATGGCTTTCAATCTCAGATTTAGGCAAATCAAAAGTGTTTTGTTTTGACAGTTCAGAAAAACTAACCCCTGAAAGTATAACCCGATATAATGTAAAAATTGTTCCAGAAAACACTGTTGTGTTAAGTTTCAAACTCACAGTAGGCAAAGTAGCAATAACGGCTTGTCAAATGGCGACAAATGAGGCTATTGCACATTTCAATACTAAAAATAATTATATTGTTGAATACTTATATTGCTATCTTAAGCGTTATAATTTTGATTTATTAGGAAATACTTCCTCAATAGCAACGGCAGTAAACTCAAAAACAATAAAAGCGATGAAGTTTATCAAGCCTAATGATAATGAATTGATTGAGTTTCACAATAAAACAAATCCTTTAATTAAAAAAATAAAGCATTTGCTTGATACAAACGCTAAACTAAATGAAGTAAAGCAACTCTATTTAAAAAAGTTCTTCAGTTAAAAACTGAGGAACTTTTCTTTATTTACCAAGTTACAATTTTATCTACAATTTCTTGTTGCTCGTTGGCTGTTTTTCGCAAATATATACGAGTCGTTTCAATGCTTTCGTGCCCCATTAAGTCGGCAAGAAACGCTAAATCGTTATATTTTTCAAGGAAATTCTTTGCAAAACGATGTCTAAAAGAGTGAGGATATATTACCTTAGTATCCATACCATATTCAGATGCAAAAATCTTTAATTGATGAGCAACGCCCCTTGTTGTAATCTTCTCACCAAAACGATTTAGGAACAAATAACCACTTTCTAAGTTGTTATTTTCAAGCCATTTAAGTGTTTCTGTTCTCAGAGCCTTAGGTATGTAAATTCTTCTTACTTTTCCACCTTTGCCGTAAATATCTATATACCCCTTGTGAACGTGTTCTATTTTAATTTGAACAAGTTCTGATATTCTTGCACCTGTGGCAGCGAGATAACGAACTATAAAATACCAATTCATACGTCCGTCTTTTTTTAGTTTATTCTTGAAAAACTTATAATCAGCATCACTAATAACGTTTTCAAGAAAGGTTCGTTGTTGAACTTTTATCATTTTGAGTTTTAACCGTTCAAGTTTATTAAACTCAAGATATTTATTGATTGCAAGTATTCTCAAGTTTACTGTTTTTGGGGAATACTTTTCAATCAAAAAGCCTTTGAAAGATAGTAAATTCTTTTTAGTGAATATACCATCGTACATTTCCACGTACTGTTTCAAAGAGTGGCAGTAAGACACTATTGTGTTTTCTGCTAAGTTGGTTTGCCGTAGCGATTTTTCGTAATTGTCTAACATAAAGTTAAACCTCCTATTAAAATATTTTTTGGGGCTAATAATATTTTAACGGAGTCTAATTTTTATTTCTCGCTATTATAATGTCAATCAAAGAACTTCTTCAAATAAAGTGATTTTAATTGCTCTAATTTAAGATTTTCGGCTCTTATATGTAATATTTTTTTGAAAATAGGCTCTACAAAACTATTAAATTCTTTAAGAGTGTTTTCGTCAATTTTGGGCAGTTCTAAGGCACATAAGTTAGCCTGATTTATTTTTAGTTGAACTGCACCTGTAACGGCTTTAGACACGGATAATTTTTTTAATGCGACATATAAAGTATAGTTAGTGTAGCCATTTTTTGCAGTGAGTATGTGGGCGTGATTATTTACCCAAAAATCACCTAAAACAAGTTGAACGATAGGATATCCATTTGCATCAATAACCGTTCCATCTTCGGCTAAGAGGATATATTCTCCAGAGAATATATAATTGTCAACATAGTCAAGAATACCTGTTGCACCATAATATGGATAAGTTCCTTTTCTTGATTCTCTTTCTCTGCTTGATAAAGGGATACGTTTACTGTCGTATAACTCAATTACGTTATTTAAGGCGACAAATTCCATTGATTTATCGGTTATAGAAAGATATTTTTTTATCGCTAAATCTTCTAAATTGTCTTTAATTTTGTTGTTATTTTCAATAGAATTATCAATACTTCCGAGAATATCAATTACATAGCAGATAAAAAACAAAATTCTTCGGCGTTTAACCGAAGAATTTTTTAAGATATAGAGACTTTAATTCTTTTAACTTTTTATTCTTATTTTGTATTGCAATAAGTTCCTCTCTTAAAGAATGTAATTTATCACGTAATTCCTTGTTTGTTGCTAAAGTATAATCAAACATTAAAGAGCCAATATAATCTTTGTTTGCGTGAGGAATAGCAGACCCCGTGTTTCGTGATTTTATCGCATCTTTCATATATAATAAAAACCAAAAAACATAGTCATTTATTTCTAACGGTGTTTCTATTTTTGCAAGTGTAGATGAAACAATTCCTTCTTGATGGCTAAAAACAGTACCTGAACTTGCTCCGTCCATAACCATTAAAATATCAAATGGTTTCGCCATAATCATACCATCAATATATGCATTTGTATAATTACCCGTAGTGATGGCATCAATACTTAAATAAACGTCAACAATAGACCCATTTTCTAAAGGTTTTTTACCTTTGATAAACTTAATATATGGCTTTAGTTCTGTTGTATATTGTGCATTACGTTGTATTAAAAGTAAAGCCAATTCAGTTATTCTTTTTATCTTTTCTTCGTTGTTTTCTAAAGAATTATCAATACTTCCGAGAATATCAACCATAGGTATATGGTAAACTTCCTATAGTTTTTTATTATATGTACGTGGAGCGTATCATAATGGGTTGAAAAAATCGTTTTTATGTGTTATAATATAAAGTGCAAAATTCTATGGAATTAGGGGTTTTTCTATGAGCGAAATAAAATTTACAGAGTCTAGTCTTGAAATTGCCGTTATTGAGCAATTACAAGATTTAGGATATGAATATGCCATTGACAATGACCAGTGGTGTTTGACTCGTTCTCTTGACTCATTTATAAATGAAGAATTATTACTTGATAGATTGATGGCTATCAATCCGGGCGTAAAAGTATCCGTATTAGAACAAGCCATTAGTATGCTTAAAAATCTTGATAATCCATCACTTTTTGAACGTAATCACATTGTTCACAAATGGCTTACTGATGGTATTCAAATTGAAGACTATGATGCAGACGTAAACCCACTTGTTCGTTTTATAGATTTTGCAAACCTCACAAAGAACGCTTTTCAAGTTGCTAATCAATTAAAATTTAAGGAAAACCGTAATCTTCGCATTCCTGACGTTATTATTTTTGTAAACGGTATTCCTCTTGTAGTTTTTGAATTAAAATCCATTGAATACAACGAAGATACGTTTATTGAAAGAGCATACGAACAGTTAGGAAGAAATGGTGAGGCTGACGGTTATCGTTTTGATATACCTACACTTTTCAACTATAATGCTTTTCTTGTTATAAGTGATGGAGCAAATAATAAAGTAGGAACGCTTACAAGCGACATAACCCGTTATAATGAGTGGAAAAGTATTGATGGTGAAATGGGTTATAAAAAGAACTTTGCGTTCAAATTAGACGTTCTTTTGAAAGGTTTACTTAAACCAGAACGCCTTTTAGACGTTGTTAAAAATAACTTATTCTTTATGAATAAGGATAAAGAAAAACCAATTAAAATACTTTCTCAATACCATCAATATTTTGGCGTTAAAAAAGCCTATGAAAGCATTAAAAAATGCTTAAAACCTAATGGAAATGGTAAGGCTGGTATTGTATGGCATACCCAAGGTAGTGGTAAATCTTTTTCAATGGTTATGCTTGCACATAAACTTATTACAGACATTGAAATGCGTAACCCTACCGTAGTAGTGCTTACGGATAGAAACGACTTAGATAATCAACTTTTTACTACCTTTTCAAACGCATCAGAGTTTTTAAGAACTCGTCCTGTTCAAGTTGAGTCAAGAGAAGATTTGCTTGAAAAAATAGGTGCAGTTAAAGAAGGTGGCATAATCTTTACCACGTTACAAAAGTTTGACAAGGCAAGAATTATCCCTAACCCAAGAACTAATATAGTAGTTATTTCTGATGAGGCGCATCGTTCTCACTATGGTATTGACGAACAAATTGTTTATAAACAAAATGATGATGGAACGTTTTCCTCGTTCTCTAAGTATGGTTATGCAAAATACATAAGAGATGCACTTCCTGAGGCAACTTATATTGGCTTTACGGGAACACCTGTTGAGTCTGGCGACCATTCAACGTCTGCTATTTTTGGTGAAACGGTTGACACCTACGATATGACACAATCTGTAGAAGATGGTTCTACGGTTAAAATCTTTTATGAAAGCCGTCTTGCAAAGGTTTGGCTTGACGATGCTAAACTTAAAGAAATTGACGCTTATTATGAAGATTTAGCAAACAAAGGCGTGTCTGAAGATATAATTGAAGAATCCAAGTCTAAATTAACTTCTATGGAAGTTATTATTGGTGATAAAGACCGTTTGCGTTTGCTTGCAAGCGATATTATTGAACATTACAATGCAAGAAAAGATATACTAAGTGGCAAAGCCATGATTGTTTGTATGTCAAGAAAAATTGCAGCGAAATTATATAACCAACTTATTGAACTTGCACCAGAATTAAAAGACGTAACTGCTCTTGTTGTTACTGAAAGTAACAAAGACTCTGAAGAAGAAAGAAAACTCTTTAAGGATAAAGCACATAGAGAAAACGCAGCAAAAGAATTTAAGCGTAAAGATGGTAGTATAAAAATTGCCATTGTAGTTGATATGTGGCTTACAGGTTTTGACGTTACAGACCTTGACGTTATGTATATTGATAAGCCTATGAAGGGTCATAATTTAATGCAGGCTATTGCCCGTGTAAATCGTGTTCACGTTGGTAAAGAAAGTGGCTTAATTGTTGACTATATCGGTATTAAACGCTCTTTAGAAGAGGCACTTAACGTTTATACTGCAAGAGATAAAGAACTTAACCTTAGAGATATTCAAGAAACTGCAAAATCTATCCTTGAAGAAAAACTTTCTATTCTTGATGAAATGTTTTATAAGGTTGATAAAAAAGGTTTCTTTGGTGGTTCTAACTCTACAAGACTTAGAGCAATACAAAACGGCGCAGACTTTGTATTTACTACTGACGAAATCAAGAAAGCATACTTACAAGTTACAAAACAACTAAAAGATGCTTATGCTGTTGCTATTGGTATTCTTGATGCTGATTATAAGAAAAAAGTTCTATATTATTTAGCAGTTCGCCACTTTGTTCAAAAGGTTGAACGTGGTAATATGCCAACAAATATAACGCCTGAAACGATAAATAAACACGTTGAAGAACTTATTGCTGAGGCAATTAAAGGCGATGAGGTTAAAATTCTTACAAAAGTTGAAGATACTGACGAAAATCGTGATATTTGGGATTTATTAACCGAAGAAAAGGTTGAAAAACTTAGACAATCTCAACCACCTCACGTTTTCATAAAGATTATGGAACGTTTACTTAAAGAGGCAGTTAAGGAATATCGTGGTTATAACCTTGTAAAAGCAAAAGAATATAGCGAAAGACTTCGTAAACTTCTTGAGGCTTATAACACCCGTGAAGATGATATTCAAACGGATATGACTATTGTAGGTTTAATTGCATTTTCACAAGAAATGGTTGAAGATGAGTCAAATGCAAGAAAGAATAAGTTGACAGGTCGTGAACGTGCTTTCTACGATGCTTTAGTTGCTAATAAAAGTGCTGTGGAACTTATGTCTGATGATATTCTTCGTGTTATGGCTATGGAATTAAAAGAAATAGTTGAAGAATACGCAACGGTAGATTGGTCTAAAAAGAAAGATACAAGAGCCAAAATGCGTATGCAAATTAAACGTCTTTTGAAAAAGTATAACTATCCACCAGATTTTACAGAAGAAGCGATTTCAAGAGTTGTTGACCAAGCAGAATTTATGATGTAATACAACATAAAAGCCGAGATTGATTTCAATCCCGGCTTTAATTTTACTCAAACAACTTGTCGTAGTAGCCACTATTCCAAGCATCTATTCTATGTTTTAGGTATTTATCAAAGAGTTCTTTTTCGCAACCATAACTTTGATTTTTTACCATTATATCTGTTACGATTTCAAAAATTTCTTGTGGGTTTTTACCTTTTACGTCTTTGCGATATATCCATTTCAGTATTATAAGACACTCATCATATAATTTTTTATGGTTTTCTTCTTGTAAAAGGTCTTTATTTGCTCTTAAATAGCCAAAAATGCGATTTATAAATGCACGTGCATTTAAGTTTGCGTTAATAGCAGAAAACAATATAATTTCTTTCTCTAACGTTTTTAATAGTTTTCTATTTTTCATTGGTAAACCTATCCATATATGTTGATAATTTCTTTTTTCTTCTTCAAAGCATATTCATAAGCGATTTTCGTTCCACTTTTTCGCCTTGATGGTGGTAACATATTATGTTTAGGTTCTCGTTTTAATTCAGGCAAGTAGTTTTCGTTGTAATAGAATATGCAATACGCAGATTTATCTATCATTTCATAATTGCGTTCAACGTAAGAACATTTACCAGCGTTTTCTATCTTAGGTGGATAATAGGTTTCTTCGTAAGACTCAAGTAGATAGTCTTCATAAGATTTGTCTATATATTGATAAGCCGACCTAACGTATATTCTTCTAATAGAAGGATACTCATTTTTAAGTTCGGTAACAACTTCCCACGATAAGTCGTCAAATTCACTCATACTGCCAAAGAAAAACTTAGTAACACCTTTATCTAAAAGTTTTACTATTTCTTGTTTTAATAAGGGTTTTATCGTTTTCTTATTTTCTATTTTTCTATGACCGATAAAGCAGCAAGACGTATCCATAAAAAATGTGCCACCTTTCGCAAGATGACACATATAGCATGCATCATCCTCGCATTGTTTGTGGAACAACTTTACGTAATCTTTGACAGATATTTGTAACACGAAAACGAATACACAACTACCGATAGTATGTGTATCTGCCAAAAATTAAACGTGTATTCAGTTATTCCACGCATATATAATAACACTTTTTTCTAAAAAAATCAATACTTAAGACGGTAATAACATAAAAATAGCCGAGAGTTCTTAAAGAATTCCCGGCTATTAGTATATTATAAGATTTTTGTATTATCAGGTATATAAACTTTATCGCCAACTTTTATTGCTACGTAGTTTATACCTGCGTGATTGCAACCAACGTTAGTAGGTTTACCTTTTTGATGACTTCTAAGTATGTATTTATCGGGTTCAAAGTCGGTTTTAGGTATCTGACCTTCAATAAATTTTTGGTCGTTGCCAACTTCAATTATCTTAAAGCCTTTTTGTATAAGGTCTGCTGAAAATTGCCATAGTTTTTCAAATAAACCGTAAGAGTCCATTATAACTGATAAGTCTTGTTCTGGGTGATATGCAGTAATTCTAAAATAATTTGCCATTTTTATATGCTCCTTAATTCGTAATTTTCGTGAATAATAAACACTTCTGTATAAAGTGTATGGTATTGAAATATGACTACTCTGATTTCATTTTCAGTGTGGTCATAAACTTTTTTATAGGATAGATTATGTTTACCAACTTCTTTATGAATATAGTCGTAAACCTCATCTATACTGCCAAATTCTTTAATTATGTAACCATTTGATACAAGCATTTTAATTCCTCCTTTATGCTGCTATTTGTTTTATTTGTCTTTTAGCGTATGGTAGCCATTTCTTATTAACGAAAGTAAGTATTTCTTCCGATGGCTTTGAGTTGTATTCACCATAGCATTGTAAAACCTTTTTATCTTCTAATGAGTATTCTATCGTTACAAGTGGTTTATCTGGTTGCTCTTTAGTGCGTATAAAGAATATAAGTGATTTTTCGTCAACAACCTTTTGGTCGTAACCCATTTTACCAACGCAGTGGTGTAAAATATTACCTTCATTTTTAAGTTCCGTAGGCGATTTAGCAATAATGCAAATAAAACCAACTTTTTCATATTGTAAAGCGTTATATTTTACTGCAACGGCTCTAAAGTTTTCATAGAATTGTTTTCTATTTTCTTCATCACGTTTTGCTTGTTCGCTATGATACTCATTAACTCTTATATCGTGCCATCTCTTAAAGTCGTGTGGATAACGGTTTTTATCAAGTGATAAATCTATACCCAAATATTCGCACGCTCTTTTATAGTCGTTATAAGTGTAGAAGTCAATTTTTTGTTTATTTGCATAATAAATAAATTTATCTGTTTCACCTTTAACGAAAGCACGTAGAGTTTCAAGTCCTTTTGAGTGATATAAATCTTTTCTTTTATTATGTATTTGTTGCAAAACTCGTATATCTTTTTGAGTTTTATAAGCGTCAATAACAACTTTTATATCATAAGATGCGTGTCTTAGCATCAACCTATTTTTACCAAGCCATTTACGGAACGCTTTATCTACTCTTGCAAGTTTTAATATCTGTTTACTTAGTGATAAATTAGACAGTCCAAGTTTAGTTATAAATTCAACTTCTGGGAATTGCCTATAAGTTCTTAGGTATTTTAACGTGTTTTCTTCATAATCAAAATATTCAACGGCGCTATACTTAAATTCAGGTATAGTAGTGATATATTCAACGTTTACTAATAACGCATAGGGGTCAAATGCTTTTTCAGGTGAACATTCATACCATATAGCGTCTTCATACCAAGAACGTTGTTTTGTTAAACCCATATCATACCAACCAACGCTATAACCAGCAATATAATGACAGTTTATATCTTTAGAAAAGCAGACGTTGGAATCTACGCCATGAACGGCAACTTGTTTTAAGTAAGTTTTGCCTTGATATTTTCTCGCAGCAACCGTTACTTTTACAAGTTCGCCATCATTCTTAGTAAAGTAGGCATAAAACCTTTTTTGGTTATAGGTAAGATTGCGTTTTTTATCCATTGAAATGATTTTCTTTTCTATGTATTTTGGAATAGGTTTAATTTTTTCTATTTTCATCTTAATTACCTCGCTGTGATTTTATTTGCAAATACGTCTAAAAGGAATTTAGGTATTTCAATAGATGGTTTAGATATTTCGTGCATAACACCGTCATCATCTACGTAGGTATAATCGTTTATCCAGTGTTTTTGACTTTCTTGAACTGTTTTTGTTTCCTTTTTAGGCAGGTATTCTATCTTGTTTTCATTTTCAACAAGAACTAAGTCGTGTACTTTGTGAATTTTTAAGATATAATCTTCAACGCAGTGTTGAGGAAAACCAACCATCGGTATGCGTTCTTTTAAGCCACAATCACGGCTTGTAAGCGTTAGTTCAAGGTCGTTTGCAATAGTCTTTGCATTGTCGCCAAAAACCTCGTAAAAGTCGCCTAAACGGTAAATTATAACTGCACTTGGGTATTGCTTTTGTATATCTTGATATTTAAGATAAAAACTACTAATTTTAGGTTTAGGCTCTTCAATAACTTTGTTTTTAGCAAGTTCTTCTTCGTGTAATTGAGCCATAATTTCTTGTATTTCTTCTTCGCTTGGAATATCTGCATCGTCTTCGTTATCTTCCGTATCTTCGTCAAATAACGGGTCTGGTTGAGATTTCTTTGCGGTTTCTCCCTTAAATGAAAGAGAAGACGACGTTTTTATTTCGTCATCTTCTTCAACTTTTTTAACAACGGTTTCTTCATTTTTCGTAAGCATATCAAATAATGAATATTGTTGTTCGGGTTTCTTTTCAACCTTTTTAATAGTAGTAGGTGTAGTTGTTTTAGTAGTAGTCTTTTTAGGTTCTTGGTAAGGTGTTCCATCTGGGTTGAACAACGTTCCTAAGATACTATTTTCTTCAAAATAGTGCATAAGCCAACCAAATACAACGCTATCATCAACCATTGCACTATTAGCACCTTTTTCTGCTAATTTTTTAGCCTCATCGGTAGCGTAAGACATAAAACCTTTTAAGTCTTTTTTACTAATAAGTGATTTACCGTCTTTTTCGGTCTTAATACCGTTGTTGATTTTATCGGCAAGTCTTTCACTTGCATTATCTTCTAAATATTTCAATAATATTTCGTCTTGTTTATTTTTTGTTTCTAAGTTTATTTTCATTTCAAATACCTCCTAAATTTTGTTCTATAAATTAAAAAAGCCTTTCTTTTTCAGAAAGGGTCTTCACGCCAAATACCACGTATAACTTCTTTTCTTGTTATAGGGAATATCTGCCATTTAACGTTATTGATAGGTTTTCCGTTATCGTCTGGTGGTGGATATTGATAATACATTTTCTTTATATCCACAGCCTGTTTATAAGTCTTTGTTAAGTATCTATACTTATAAATTTTTCTGTTTATAGGATAACAAACTTTATATCCGTAAGGATTTTCTAATAGTGGTTTCATTTTTATCACCCCTTGTAGTTTTCCTAAATGTCTATACTTTTTAATTCTTCAACAAGTTCAAAGCCTAATTTAACCCCTTGCTTAAATGCAAATTCTTGATAATCTGAGTATCTATCAGCATAAAGTGTTAAAAATTCTTCAAACGTTTCAAATTGTTCGTCAGTAAGAGATTTTCTTAATTGTTCATAAAGATTATCTTCTTTTTGACTTCTTTTAGTGGGTGGTTTTTCATTAGCAATATCTATTTGTCCGTAGTATAGTTTCGTAAGTATATCATTCATTTTTATCACCTCAAATCGTAAACTGAAAAGAATTTAATTCTTTTATATTTAAGGTTAAAATCTTTTCTAAACTGCTTTTTTGCTTTTGATAGAGAATAACCTATGTAATACTTATGTAACATATCGGTAAAACTAAAAAACTGAAAACCTTGAAAGGTTTTATATATTAAAACTTCAATCATTTCAAAGCCTCCTTTAAGCAACTCTTTTAATGCCACCACCAAGCGATTTAACGCCTATAGTTCCAAATTCACTACACCAGTCGTCATCTTTATTCCAAACGTAAGCAAAGGCGTAGAACGTGGATTTATCTCTTGTAAGCGAATTTTCCCATTCTTCTGGGTAGTCCGTTACAATCATTAGAGAATAGCACTCACCAAAGTGTGTATATTCGTGAGTTACTGCATAGACGGTGCAATTATGTTTTTCTTCAATTTCTTTAATTTTGTTTGCAAGTTCTTTATCTTGATAAGCCCAAAAGCCTCCAAAATTTTCATAAAAGCAAACGTTGTCTTCTTCCATAAAGCCTTTAATATAAGGCTTGTAAATATCTAATTGTTTAAGATATTTTTCTGCTTGTTGTTTTCTTTGTTCTTTCGTTGTGTTTTTCATAATTTATACTCCTTTTAATTAAATACAATCTTCAAGGCTTTCAAACTGTAAGCCTATGTTTCTAAGTGTTTCTTCAAATCCAAACCAAGCAAGTAAGTTTTGGTTATAATCTTCAATGGCAAGTGGGTCTTCTTCATCCCATTTTTTACCAAACAAGTCTTTCATACCGTATAAACCTGTTGATGATTGAAGGTCGTAGAGAAGTTCATTTATTTCTTCTCTATATTTTTTGTAAAATGCTGTAGTATCACTATACCAAATAAGAAAGCCAACCATTCCTGATTGGCAACCGTGATATAGCACGTCTGTAAATATGTGTTTTTTATCGTTGTAATCGTTCCATTCATCAATGACATAATCACAAACACGTTTAGTTAATTTATTTTCAGTATTTCTTTTAATTTCTTTAATGCTTTTAAGTGTAAGTTTCATTTTAGTCAACCTCCTCAAAGTCATCTAAGTTGATATGGGTATAATCAACACCATATTCAAAGTAAAGTCCATTTTCATCTTCAAATAGGTCATAATCCGTAACTGTAATTTTTCCACGATTAGTTATTACAACGGTTATTTTGTTATTTTCTTTATCAAGAAAGTAAATATTGAAAGTGATAAATTCTTCACCATCAAAATGTTGAAATTCTTTTAAGTAGCATTTGTTCATATTTTTTCCTCCTTATTTATCTGCTAACTTATACCAAATGTTGTATTCAAGTTCAATTTCTCTTGTTTCGTAAGAACCGTTTTTCTCAAATTCAACTTCACGGTATTCTGTAATAGAACCTTTATATTCATTTGTTCTTGTATGTATAGGGTGTAATTCTTTCATACAATCTTCAAATACACGAATATACGGTTTTCCGTTTTTTCCTACACAGGCGATTATTAAATCTTTATCAGTTATATAACCGATACCTGTAATCTTGGTAAAATCACTTTTACCATTTCTTGTTACTGCATAAACTACTTTTTTCATCTTTTGGATACCTCCTGAATTTTTTATTAGCCTTTCGGCAGTGGCTAAGGACCACTGAAAAAAACAGAACAATTTACTTTGATAATATTTCTCAGCACGTCAAGGATACAGGATAAAAATTTTATGTAAAATAAAAAAGAGCCAAACTCTAATTGAGTCTGACTCTATAAAGGGTATTAAGTTTTAAGTAAAATTTTTAGCCCATTGACTTGCTGTTTTTTCTGTGGTACAACGACACAAACGAAAGGCAAAAAATTCAGTTGTTATTATTTAATTTATGAAAAAGGTGCAAATAAGAAAAAGGGCCTACAAGATTGTCTTGTAAGCCCTTAAATTGCCGTTTATTTCTTCTTAATGAAATCGCCATATTCATCTCTTGGTTGGAACATCCAGTGCGTATTTTCGGCTTTAGGGCGTTCAAAATCAAAGATTATACCTGCGTTTCCTTTAACGAAGATATATTTAATTATAGTAATAGAAAAAGCAGTCGCATTAGAACGTGGGTTCAAACGCGACTGCAATTGGCGGAGAAAATGGGATTTGAACCCATGCTACGCTATAAACGTACTACTCCCTTAGCAGGGGAGCCCCTTGAGCCACTTGGGTATTTCTCCATTTTGCTTAAGTATTTATTCTTTTTATTAAGTTTTTATTTACGGCTCCACTGCTAAGGGGAACCCGAAGCAGGGGGACGACGCGTTAAACAAAGCGTTCAGTGAACGGTTTGTAGCCAAAGTCGCGAACAAGCTTTGCTTGGAGACGGCACCTTGGTGACCTTGAGCCACTTGGGTATTTCTCCATCTTGCTTAAGTATTTATTCTTTTTATTAAATTTTAAGTTAAGGTTCGGAAGTTTTCGGTTACCTACTTTAGATAACCGAAAAAACTATTGCTTTGGTTTTTGTTTGCTTGCTTATGTTAACATACTTTTTACAATTTGTCAAAGTATTTTTTAATAATTTATAAACTTTTATAAATTTTCGGTTAATTCGCTTAGTTCACTCTCTGGACGAACTGCTTTTCCCTTTATCACTATCATTTTTACTGCGTTATATTTATCTTTTCTAAATACCTTTGAACTTACGGTTTTTCCGTTTACCGTTTTTATTATTTTGCCAATGCTTTTATATCCCCTTTTAGGATATTGTTCTATTAAACTTTCCCCTTCGTAAAGGTTTGGATATATGCCGTCTTCGTCAAACACTTCTTGCGTTTCGGGTTGAATATATTCTATAATCGTGCCTTGGCAAATATACCTTTCCTTCATTGGTTCGCCATAAATTTTTACGGTTATACTATTGCCGTCTGCAATCGTTTGCAAAATAATTGGGTTATGGGTATTATTTATAAACTTTAAGTCGGCGTTACCAGAGTTCACCATAGCGTCGAAAGATGGCTGGACGTAACTTACGGGCAAACTGTGTGGATGATATTCCACAACCATTAATCCTGCACGCAGAACTGCGTTATAAACTGTGGTTGAAACTTGGCAGACTCCTCCACCAACGCCGTCAACAAACTTTCCACCCACGATAATTTTTGCGCTTTTGTAACCCCTTTTCTCCGTTCTCTCTCCTACCACACGGTTAAAGGAAAACTCTCCCCCAACGTCTATAAAGGTGTTGTTGAGCGATTTACTTGCCGTGTAGATGTTGCTCTTTCGCTCTTCGGTTGATTTAGAATAATCTGTAGAAAACTCTGCCCTTAGACTTATATTTGACGGTTTAAGGTCGTAAAAAGGCATTTGGGCGCTTACGGGCGTTGGATTGCAGACAATGCCGAAAGAGCAAAAAACAGCCGTAAGGAACAAAATTATGGCGTATTTTTTTATTAATCTACAACTTTTATTCATCAATTAAAGTATGAGTTTTTATATAAATTTAATTCTTTTTATAAACGTATTTTTATATAATTATTGACAGGTATTATTTTGATTGATAAAATACTCTTAAGGAGAAATAAATGTTAATAGTTTTAATTACTGCCCTTGGCGTTGGTGGGGCAACTGCCATAGGCGCGCTTATAGGCTTTTTATTCAAAGGGCTTTCGCATAAGTTTTCAGATTTAATAACGTCCTTTGCGGCAGGAATAATGCTTTCAGCCGCTATCGTGGGATTGATTATACCTTCAATTCAACTTGGCGACAATCTTTCTATAATTTGGTGTGTTTTAGGGATTTTTGCAGGCGCTTTGTGCCTAAATTTATTGGATAAAGCCGTTCCACACTTGCATAACTTAATGGGGGCAGACCAAGAAAAGCATAATTCCACTAAAATTGGCAAAACCATGCTTTTCGTTATTGCGATTGCCATTCATAACCTACCGGAAGGCATTGCTGCAGGGGTTAGTTTTGGAACGGAAAACGTTAACCACGCGCTTGTTATTGCAGGTGGAATTGCTCTACAAAATATACCCGAAGGGTTAATTATTATTGCGCCAATGCTTAACGCTGGCGTAAGCAAGAAAAAGACGTTGGTAATTGCCCTTTTTACAGGGCTTATAGAAGTTGTTGGCACACTTATAGGATATTTTGCAGTTAGTATTTCCAAGTTAATATTGCCTTTTGCGTTAGCCTTTGCCGGTGGAACAATGCTTTATATCGTTAGCGACGAAATGATACCAGAAACACACGCGCACGGCAACCAACGTGGCGCAACTTATGCTCTATTAGTGGGCTTTTGCATAATGCTTATTACCGACTTTTTGCTTGGCTAATAAATAAATTAAATAAAAAACACGCACTATTTTTACGGTGCGTGTTTTTGTTTTAGTTCACTATTAAGTTGAATATGCCTATAGGTTTCTTTCTAAAAATCAACAAAGATTTTTTATTTAAACTTACGCATCATTGAAGTTTTTGTAATAACCACAAGTTGCATATCTTTGGTCAATTTTATTGTAGGATCAATATTGATATCTAAAACATCAGACTGTCTAATAGCAATGACGTTGATGGAATATTTTTTACGCAAATTCAATTCAATAAGCGTTTTTCCTATCCATTCTGGTTTAACTTCAATTTCTATCAATGATATGTCGTTGGACAATTCGATAACGTCAACAAAACCAGCGCTTAAAAGATTTTTTGCAAGACGTGTTCCCGATTCAGTTTCAGGAAGAACTACTTTGTCTGCCCCTACCTTGCTTAAAATCTTTTTATGCGTTTCATTAGAACACTTTGCGATTACCTTTTTGACGCCAACTTCCTTACACAACATTATTGCCATAACACTTGCTTCAAGATTATTTGCCATAGCAATAACAACAACGTCTATATTTGCTATACCTAGTTGCTTTATTACTTCGGCGTCGGTTACGTCTGCGCACTTGCAAAAAGGGATGTCTACAATTGAAGAATTTACAATACTTTCATTTGCGTCAACTGCTAAAACATCTATTCCATTATTCGCTAGTTCTTTTGCCACGGCAAAACCATATCTTCCAAGGCCAAATACGGCGTAAGATTTATTCATACTCATAACATACTCCTTACATCAACCTACACTAATTTCTTCTGTAGGGTTTTTTATAACGTTTGGCTTTTCCCTGTTTGAATTGAAAGAAACAGCCAAAGAAATAGGTCCAATTCTACCTAAATACATAGTAATTATAATTATCAGTTTTCCTATAACACCTAGACTAGAAGTTAAATTTCTAGTCAATCCAACCGTCGCAGTCGCACTTATGGTTTCATAAATTATATCAAGCGCCGGAGCATTGGTAACACAAGCAAGTAAAACCGTTGAAACGAACACAATTAAAAAAGACATAAACGTAACGGCAACCGATTTCTTCACGGCTTGTCTTGATATATTCCTGTTAAACAACGAAACTTCTTTTTTGTTTTTTATTACCGAATACGCTGTAGCAAACAACACAACGATTGTGATCGTTTTTACACCTCCTGCCGTTCCAACCGGTGAACCACCTATAAACATTAAGAGTAAACAAACAATCGCCGATGCGTTTGTTAAATTTTCTTGTGGAATTGTTGCAAATCCTGCTGTTCTTGTAGTTATAGATTGAAAAAACGACGCTTGAATTTTTTCAAACAGAGAATAATTTGCCATAGTTAAAGGGTTACTATATTCAAATGCGAATATTGCTAAAGCGCCCCCGAAAATTAATATCATTGTGGCTGACAATACAATTTTGCTATGCAAGGTTAATCGTTTTAAGCATTTAATTCTTTCTTTTTTGAAATTTTTAAAAACACGTATTACGTCCCACCAAACAATGTAACCGACACCACCTAAAACTATTAAAATACTTGTTACGGTATTCACTAAAGGATTTATCGCATAATTACAAAGACTGTTTTCGGATATTATATCGATGCCTGCGTTGCAAAAGGAAGAAACCGAATTGAAAATGGATATCCAAATTCCCCTTAATCCAAAATCTGGAATAAACACTATCATATAAAGTAATGCGCCAATCCCTTCCACAATAAACGTGCCATAAATAACCTTTTTTATAAACTTTGCAAGCCCCGAAAATGAATTAAGGTTAAAAGAGTCGCTAATCAGTTTACTACTTTTTAATCCCATTTTACGATGAAGCGCCACTGAAAAACCTGACACTATAGTAATAACTCCAAGCCCACCCACTTGTATTAATAGCAATATAACAATTTGCCCAAAGATACTCCAAGTAGAAACAGTAGGCAAAGTTACCAAACCCGTCACGCACGTTGCTGAAGTTGCAGTAAACAATGCGTCTAAATATGGAACTGCTTTCCCACTTTTTGAACTAATAGGCAATGCAAGTAATAGACTACCTATCAATATCACAGATAGAAAACTTAACATAATTACTTGTGTTGTAGAAAGTTTTAATTTGAATTTTTTCATAAAAAGTTTCTTTTTAAAATAAATTTACTTTTATATTATAACACATTTCTAAAAATCTTTCAAGTTCTTATAGACATTAAAACTCTCCCCCCCCCATGTTGTATGAAAAGAACTCACACCTTTTGGTGCGAGTTCTTTTGGTGGCAGAAATAGTAGGATAAACCTCCTTTGCTTATGCAACTACGCTCCCCTTGCCCATCATTGCTTGCCCGTCATATGACGGGCGCACGAAGAACCAAATCAATCTACAATACTCTGCCAAAGTAAAAGACACCCAAAAGTGCAGGTTTCCATTCTTTATAATATCTTTCTCTTCTCTTATTTATTCTCTCGCAAAAATTGTCGAAGAAATTTTTGCGAAAAAGGAAAAGCAGGCTGGCAAGTCTTTGCTTTTTTTAAAAATAAAAAGCAAGACCTTAAGCCTTGCTTTGACGTGGCAGGGGTAGCAGGATAAAGCTCCGTTGCTTATGCAACTACGCTCCCCTTGCCCATCATTGCTTGTCCGTCATATGACGGGCGCACGAAGAACCAAATCAATCTACGATACTCTGCCAAAGTAAAAGACACCCTTCTAGGTGTCTTTTACTTTGTGTAAAGGCTACGAAAAAGATATTTTTTGAGAACTTCCACTAGGATTTGAACTCCCACATCAAATTGGAATAAAGGCGTGTATGTCATCAATATAAAGCATTATATATTGAACACACTTTGGGCGATAATGTAAATCTTCTTCGGCATCGCCTTCGCCAGACAACAAATTCTAATCGCAATCAATGTTTTCGTGGAAATAGATTATCTGCACAATCAAGCAGATTAATGCATATAAAACAAAAATTATATGCATTAACTCTTGATTTTCTGCACATAATATGCTATAATTATATGCAGAAATGGAGGAGCGCATATGAGAAAATTTGATTATTCTTTTTTAAATAATGGATTGTTACCATCGAATCTTATTAATCTTACATCAAACATTGCATCATTAAAAACAATGGCGGGTGTAAGAAAAGAAGAATTTGCTAAAGTTTTTACCGAACTAGAAGCGGTTGCGAAAGTGCAATCGGTAAAGAGTTCTAATGCCATCGAAGGTATTGTTACAAGTGACGAACGTATTGCTGCTATTGTCAATCAAGATAGCGCACCGTTAAACCATAACGAAGGCGAAATTGCTGGATATAGAGATGCATTAAACGCTATTCATCTGCACCACGATACTTTGGAATTTAGACAAAGTGATATTCTAGGACTTCACGAGACGATGATGCAAATCGCCGGATATGAATATGGTGGTCAATATAAAACCGGTGACAATTACATTATTGAACAAGATAAAGATGGTAATAGAAAAATCAGATTTAAGCCTACGCCGGCCAGTGAAGTTAGCGAAGCAATGGAGCAATTAGAGGTTGCCTATATGGAAGCAAGAAATAATGCTAACATAAATCAACTGTTGCTAATTCCTTGTGTCATTCTTGATTTTCTATGTATTCATCCCTTTAGAGATGGAAATGGAAGGATGTCACGGCTTCTGTCCCTTCTTTTGCTCTATAAAAACGGTTATGATGCAGGCAAATATGTTTCATTTGAAGAACAAATCAACAACTATAAAGCATACTACTATGAAGCGCTCCGAGAATCTTCTATAGGCTGGCACGAAAATCAAAACACCTATATTCCTTTTATAGAAAACTTCCTTTCAATGTTGTATATGTGCTACAAAGAACTAGATAAGCGTTTTGCGGTAGTTCACGGCAAAAAAATCACAAAGACCGCGAGAATCGAAGCGACGGTTCTAAATAGTTTAGTGCCAATTTCAAAAGCAGATATTTGCGGCATATTACCGGATGTCAGCCCAACAACCGTAGAAGCGGTACTCAGTAAAATGGTGAAAGAAGGGCAAATTAAGAAAATCGGTCAATCAAAGATGACAAGATACATTAAAGCATAATTCACATTAAAAGAAAACCTCGGCATACTAAAAGCGCGCCGAGGTTTTTGCAATGAATTCGAAGAGTACAAAAAGATATTTTCATGGGGAAACACTTACAAAACTAGCGTTTTTATAAGCTTGTTTAACGCATATTTAACTATATTTTGGTAACTTCAAAAAACATAGTATATATTTTTCCTAACTCCGAATTATACTTTTTGTAAAAAATCAATCATTGCATCAATCAATGCTATCAAATCATTATTTTCTGTAATTTTTTCTTTTGAATATTTCAAAAGTATAACAGACAATTCTTGCTGCAACTCAAAATGCCCCGAAATAATGTTGTTTCTAGATACATCAAGTTTTACATTTTGGCCTGTATAATTTATATAACCTATTGCATCCAACGGATACGGTATCGGGCATCTAATTCCGCTGAAATTACTAATATAAATTCCTTTATTGTAGAAGAAAAATTCTCGTTGCTCTTTATCTTCAAAAAATCTATATCTCCAGCGGCTTCCTGTTAGATAACAATCCTGCAGAAAAGCAAATTTATGATTGTTAACAAATATATTTTCCAAATAATCGGTATCGTCGAGCATTTCTGTATAATATATTAGTCCGGAATTTTCAATTATTTTTTCTATTGTAACACCATTAATCTTTAGTTGCTCATCTGAGAAAATTGGCATTATATCTAAAGATTCTTTTCTGCTTACAAACAGGACAATATCCTTGTCTTGTTCTTTTGAAAGTGCGATAATTTCGTTTCTCTTTTTTTCGGCGTTCTTTTTACCTTTGCAAATTTGAGAATAATCCTCCGCAGAAATCATCGAATACTTTACCATGTAGTAGTATCCATGTAATATGCTTTTTTCTTTTTCTAACAACTCAAACTTTTCATTATTTGAATTAAACACATAGGCTTTACCATACGGAATCTCAGAAATAATATTTGCTTTAATTCTTGTTGTGGTTTTTACTTGCAAATAGCCATTAAAATTGTTTGAATATTTACTACAATCAAGTTGTTCATACTTTACTTTAGTGGATTCTCTAACTATAGTATCTATAACTTTTTCACACGTATTTTCTATTTTTTTCTCAGATGCAGCAACATCATCGTTGCAAATAAAGATAGGAATATTCGAATAAAAATACCTTTCTATAAAAGCAATTAGATTTTCTTCGTTTTCAAACACTTCGAAAAATTTGACATAATCAAGTTTTATTTCGGTGCCAAAGAAATATCCATAAGCTTCGGTACTTGTAACAACATATTCACTATTCTTTTCCAGACCTATTTGATTTATTTCATTGCTATCATAATACCTTGTTTTTACAGTTACAATATCGGAAAGCAAAAAACATGCTAAAAATCCAATACCATATTGTCCTATGGGTTCATAATTGTAGTTTTTATGTAAGTATTCACGAGATTTGTAATAAGATTTCCCGACATTAAGGAAATGCTTTTTTACTACATCTAGTGTCATTCCTATTCCTGTATCTTTAATAATTACATAGTTGTTTTCTTTGGAAAAATTTATATGTATCGAAGGTTCTGGAATGTTAGGATTGTTACCTTTTATTTCCTTCATTAATTGGCAAGCATCTATCGAGTTTTGTATTAATTCTCTTAAGCCCAAGCGACTATCGCCATATATATTTTTGCCCATCAGCAATGTAGTTATAGATGCATAGTCCAATGTTAATCGCAGATCTGAATACTTAAAACCTTCTGTTTGAACACAGTCAGCTATTTTAGTGCTTATATTAAACATATATTTCTTGTCTGTGTTCAAGGTATTCAAAATATCATCTGCATTCTCTAATTCCAACTGCAAGTCATCTATATATTTCAGGTATTTTCTATGAATTTTTGCATTAGAGCTTTTACCGTCAAAATAAATTTGAAGTTTATCATCTATATATTTGCGAAGCTTTTTCTCGTTTTGAATAATAAAGTGTTTTTCCCACTCTTCGCGACTAAAGCCTTGTATGCCCATCATTGAATACCAAAGTATAGGGGTACGCTGTTTGTCTAAATCCAAGTAATCTGCTATTCTTAACAAAACAGCTATATATTGAGAATTGTATGTATAGCTACCTTTTGTTGTTGAAGTTCTTAACCCTTTTATGTAATCATAATTTTCACCGTGAGCACGGCAAATAGCAGCTATGTCTTCGGCATATGTGTAACTACCATTTATCATTAGTATCTGAGAAATAGTTTGTCCGCCGAAATCATAATCAATAAATTCATTTATTCTTGCGGCATGTGTCATACGCACGATTTCTTTTATAGCTTCTTCTTCGCCGCCAACTACATTCAAAACGCCTTCGTAAGTTAAAGAATCTGTATATTTGATTTTATTAGCTTTTATGTCATTTTCATCTTCAGGACGGATAAACATTCCAATATCGTGAAGAATTGCAGATAAAATAATTAATGTTAATTCCAAATCATTGAAATCATCAATTTTTCTATTAAAATCTTCATCAACACCAAATGCCAATTCTTCCATGTAAGCCGCAACTCTTAAACCATGATTCATATCATGCATTGTATAATTGTCGTAAAATCTTGCGATTCCGTTTATTGTTTCACGAGTAAGATTAAATATTAAGTCAATTTGATTTACGAAAGATGAATTTCTTTCTTTTAACACTTGGTATGATTTTAAATCGCGTAAATCCATAACGTTTCTCCTGTGTTTTTGGTTTTTCATAAGGAACAAACATAGTATTGTGCTTTATTTGCTCTTACATGATTATTTTCTTTATTATATCACAAAATTATTACTATTTCCACTAAAAACTATTTTTGTTTACAAAAAATATAATCAATTCTTCATTGTTCAATTCAATCTCCTCGACTTATGATATAATTTTCAAAAGGAGGATTGTATCATGAAACCAAAATTCACAAACGAAGAAAGGCAAGCGGTTTTAGATCGCTATATATCAAAATCCGAGTCACCTACAAGTATCATCAAATCTATAGGTATTTCAAAAAGCACCTTTTACAAGTGGCTATCAGATTATAGAGCAGAGCAAGCGGAAGCGAAAAGAAAAGGCTTAACTTTGCGAAACTTCAACTTACTTGAAGCCAAAGTCAAACGGTTGGAAGGTATTATTGAAATTATCAAAAAGGCGAATGTGTTGCCTAATGCCCCTTTACGGCAAAAGCTTTATGTAGCCGAAAAGTTGTCGGGTGAATACAGCGTTCATATGATCTGCGATGCATTAGACATTGCCCGGGGAACTTATTACAACCACATTCTTCGCAACAAAAGAGATAATACGTGGTATGCTAAACGACGAGAAGCCCTTCGTATCCAAATACAAGAGTTTTTCGATGAAAACAGTCAAATTTTCGGTGCCAGAAAAATAACTGTCGTTTTGCGAAACAAAGGTGTTAAGGTAAGCGAAACAATGGTGCGAGAATTAATGAATGATATGGGACTTGTAAGCATTCGGCAGGAAGCAAAAAAGCTTTATGCCGATGAAATTCAAAGACACAAAAATTATTTGAATCAAGAATTTGATCCTGATACTCCCAATCAAGTATGGGTAAGTGATGTAACCTATTTTAAATGCAACGGAAAATCGCATTATATTTGTGTTATCATCGACTTGTATGCACGAAAAGTCATTGCTCATAAAGTAGGCAAGAAAAACAGCACGCAGCTAATTAAAACAACGTTCAAAAAAGCCTATGAAAATCGACAGCCGTTAGCCTCTTTGATTTTTCATACCGACCGAGGGGCTAACTACTGTTCCAAAACGCTAAATGATTACATAAAAGCATTGGGAGTTACTCGTTCATTTTCACGCCCATACGTTCCTTATGATAATTCCGTCGTTGAGTCTTTCTTCGCTTCTTTAAAGAGAGAAGAATTGTATAGAAAGAAATATCGCACAGAGGGAGAACTCCTCCAATCGATTGATGATTACATGGAATTTTACAACACACGCCGTCCCCATGCCAAGATCCAATACAAGACTCCTGACCAAAAGGAGCGTGAATATTCAGAAATATTCGGAAATCTTGACAATTAGTAATCGGACTATGGGGGTTCAGAAATAAGCTTTTGATCTAAACTGTATGCCGATTTTGCATTTTTCTGTTTTGAAGTCCGATTAGAAAATAAAAAATGCGACCTTGAAACGCCGCATAAAATAAGGATTTATAAAGAAAACACCATTGTTATTCGAACTTAGTGGGTTCGGATTTCAATGGTGTATTCATATGGCAGGGGTAGCAGGATTCGAACCTACGAATACTGGAGTCAGAGGCCAGTGCCTTACCACTTGGCGATACCCCTTTGCGCTAAAATATTTTATCAAATAGTTTATTTATTTTCAACTATTTTAACTAGTATTTTAGCCCAATTTTTTACACTATTCCACTCATTAATAAAAACATTAAAGGAATAGTTGCTATTGATAACACGGTTGATAACAATACGAATACTGACGCTGATTCAGAATCGCCACCAAAGTTTACTGCAAATAAAACCGTATTGTTTGCGCTTGGCATAGAAAGTAAGAAGAATAAGGTATACTTTACTACTGTAGATACAGGAAGCCATGCAACGATTAAAATGGTGATTAAACCCATTAAAATTAGTTTATTGAACACGTTAACATATGCCCACTTGTCAGTAAATAATTGCTTTACGTTAACCTTTGCTATTCTCATGCCCAAAACGGTCATTGCAAGTGGTGTTACCATATCTGCCAAGAAATTAATCGACTTGGTAAGCCCTGTAAATACTTTATCCCCAAACGTGTTAGGGTCGAATAGGTCTACTAACGGCTTTTGAATAGTAAAGAACATAATAACTGCTATAAGCAAGGATATAACTGTTGGGTTAAGTAGCATATTTTTAATGTTTATTTGCTTTTTATCGCCCGTCATCATAAATACGCCGACCGACCAAGTTAAAATATTAAATATAACTATTACAACCCCACCGAAAATCAGAACTTCTGCAGCGCTATCGCCGAAAAGTGATTGTAAGAAAGGAAGCCCCATATAACCACAGTTACCGAATACGCTTGCAAATCTTAAACAATTAATTTTGGCAGATTTGCTTTTGTTTCTAAACACAAGCACCATAAATGCAATCATTATAGCGTGGATAAGAAGCGCAAGACCTGCTACGATAAGCATATCTAACGCAAGGTCAGGTGAATACGGCTTTTTTTGGAATGCCATAAGCATAAGCGCAGGTTGACAAACGTATAAAACCATAGTTGAAAACCCACCTTGAACCGATTCGTTTAGCATTTTGCATTTAACTAGAATAAAGCCTGGAACCATAAGTATAAGCAAGAATACTACGGTAATCAAAACGTCTACAAAACTTAAATTCATTTGCTCTCCTTTTGTCTTTGAATGTATTTTTGCCTTGCTAGTTGACTTTCTTTTTCGTCAACGATAATTTCAGCCTTGCCACTTTTATAAAAGTTTGCTAAAGCAACTTCATCACTTATCGTATCTGGAATGTAAGCGCCTGCAATTATGGGTTGGTCTGGGTGGTGAAAGTCCGTTCCAGACATTTTAACAAGGTTATACTTTTCGCAAAATTCTTGCGCTTTTGCGTTAAAGTTATCGTGGTGGTAGTGGCAGTTAAACGCTTCAGCCCCGTGCATAAAGTTAGGGTCCCCCGTTCTTTCGCCACTTCTATAGGGGTGGGCTTGATACATAAAGAAATTATATTTTTGCGCTAGTTCAAAAAGTTGTTGTTGAGTTATTAATTTACCTTTGCCGTTGTAATCGTATAAATTGTATTTATACAAGAACTCACGGTCAAAGCCCAAAATTATAAAATCTTGGTGAAGTCCACCTTTGCCTTCTGCAAGGGTGCATATTTCTGCCCCGTAAAAAACTTGCATATCTCTATCTAGTGCAATTTTTTTTAGTTTTTCATACCCACTAAAATAATAGTCCATTCTTTCTTTATGAGTGTCGTAAGGATAGGTATTACAAGCCCAATTTATATGGTTAGTTAAGGTCAAAGCCTTATAACCTTGGGCGTGATAACGTTCCACTATGGTTTCTAAAGAAACGTCAGAACAAATGCTTAATTTTTCAGAATGGATATGCGTTTCAATCTTTTTCATAAATACTTTTGTAATACTGCAAACTCTTTTAAAGTTTGCGCTCCTTTATTTGCTGAAAGAAATAATGCAGTCGTATCAAAACGCGCGTCGTGATAGCCAACTTGAGTGCCGAAAAGTTTTGACGTGGCTTGGTTTATTTGACTATCGGTGATGCCTAAAAAGGAACAAAGTTCGGCAAGTTTTGGATATTTATATCCCCTACTGTTTTGTCTAGAAAGTTTACAAGCAGTTATGGAATTTTTCATAGTGCAAAACTGTTCTTTTGGTAAAAAGTCTTTACCACAGCGCCAAAATTCCTTTGATAGAAACTTAAAGTCAAACGACGTGTTGTGCGCGCATATAACGTCAGATAAGTTAAAATCTTTTTCAATCTCTTCAACGTGGTTATTAAACCCAAGCCCACGTGATAGTGAACGTAATTTTTCCACCGAAAAGCCGTGCACCATATAAGCGCCATACTCTACGAAATCAACGTCAAAGAAAAAGTTTTTAGCGCTTATTCTACTTCCGTCTTGCAATACGTAGGATAATTGGCAAATTTGCCCTGGGTTTAATCCCGACGTTTCGGTATCTAAATAAATAATCATTTTCCTAAAAAACGGGGGCAAAACAGAGTTTTGCCCCCTTATAGACCTTTGGTATATTAGTCAAGTAAATCTTGATAAACGCTAGAGTCGATAACTACTGCGTCTTCAACGTCGTAAAGATAGGTGTTGATAGTAGTTCTTTCTAGTCTATTGATAACGTTGGTTACACGAGAGTTGGAAACTGAAGTTAACAAGGTATACAAGAAAGAATCGGTATCTTCGTAATCGTTAAAGTTATCAAGCATATCTTGATAGTAAGCTTCCCAACTAGCAAAATCGCCCTTATCTGCGTTAGCGTTTAGATAATCGGTTAAGGTTGCGTATGGAGTATTTCCAAGTGAAATTACTTGAGAGAAGAACATAACGTGATAACCGTAATCAGAAGCAACTACAACGTAACTATATTTCTTTCCTGCGTTTAGTAGTTCTCTACCAGCCGTAGCAAAGGTTTTAACGTATTCTTCGCTATTTGCTGCGTCAACTGCAGGTTTAATAACGTATCCTTTATAGGTGTTAAGTGAGCCAGCGTCGGTTGAGAATGCAAATAATAATTCGTTTATCTTGTCTTCGTAATCAGAGATTGAAGTAAAACTCTTTGCTCTATAGATTGAATCGCCACCACTAAAGTTTGAAGATAAATCAGAAAGCGTTACAAAGCCACTATTAGATACTAGGTAAGAATCCATAAAGGTTAAGAATTCGTCAAGCCCCATATAAGATGCAACTGCTCTGTATTCTGCGTCTTGATCGTCAGTTTCTTCTTTAAGTTTAGTTACCGTGCCTTGGAATGGTAAACTATTATCTTTAACAAAGGTATAGTCGCCGGTAAATTTAACGTTAGTAGAAACACCGTCGGTAAAAGTTCCTTCAATATCGTAACCAGCAGTTATCCAAGTGCTTCTTAAGTCTTGAACTCTTGTGGTAGATAAAATATTTCTTCTTTCAACTTCCTTTTCGATGTCAGAAAGATTTGATTTAATTTCGCCAATTCTTTCCGTTTGAATTTCGTCGATACCAAGTAGTAGGTTATAAACGTAGCCGTAAGTTCCGTTTGCGCCGTATAGAACGGGAGAACCAACTGTTGCGCTAGATAATGCTTCAACAAATTCTGCGTTTGTCCATTCAGTTTGGTCGGTTATTTTGTTTTGATATGCTTTTTCAAGTTCACTAAAGGTGTATTTAGCCCTTTCGGTCCCTTGAACTAGTTCACGGTAATTTTCTAACACAACGTATTCCATTTGGCTTTCCATAGTGTCTTTGAAATATGCCGTGGTTTTAATTTCAGAACCCTTATATCCAGAACCTAAAAGATTGTTTACAGTCAAGTAAGTTACGAATCTATTGAATGCCTTTCTACGCTTTGCCGTGCTACCCGTGTCAAAACCATCGTCGTCAATCTTTTTAACAAATTCTTGTTTTTCGGCATCGGTAACTTCGTCGTTATTAACGGCGTTAGTAGGAGTTGTTCTTGCTGTTTCAGATGAAGTGTCGGTTACTTTAGTTGGGTCGCTTGAAGTTTCAAACGCTTTAAGAGTATCTTCAATGCCTTTATAAACTTCATACTTGGCTTCCATAACGTCTTCGTTAGTTAAATATCTTTCTGGATTCCAAACGTCGGTAATAGTTTCGTCTTTAGCATAGTCGGCGTTTTCGTTTAGCGCCTTCATTGCTTGTTGAACTAATATCATGGTGTTTACCCTACTGTCAACTATAAGTTCCATAGTTTGTTCCATAGTGTAGCCTTGATATTGAACGTAACTTGAACCGTAGTTTAGATAGTCCATAATAAGGTCTTGCTTGTAGAGTTTGCTTTCCACACCCTTTGCCGTGCTAACGGTAGCAACGACTTGTTGCATATCCTTATCTTCGTCTACAGTAACAAGATTGCAACCAGAAAAAACGCCTAGCGACATAATGAATGCTAAGAGTAATGATGCGATTGCAACTAATTTCTTTCTCATATATAATCTCCCAAGTTAATACAATGATTTCTATTACTGATAAAGTATATACTATTTTTTAGCAAATTGCAATTCTTTTTCAATAATTTTATTTAAATAAATAAAAGCAAAAGTGCATTTTTGATTTTTAAAATAAAAAAACTACCCTTAAGGATAGTTTTTACATATTTATTCTTCTTTAAGTTCAGGCTTGTCCGTTTGTATTTTTTTAGCAACGTCTTGTTCTTGAACACAAGTATTTTCTGCAACTGCTTGAGCAATCGGTTCGTTTGATTTTTTCTTTTTTAAACCCATTTTTTCAAATAGGCGCATAAACCACCCACCTATAAAACGCAAGAATCTAAGTATTGGTTTTCTAAATAGAACGATTGTTACCGTTAATACGATTAAAATACTAACGATTTGCGACGTTGAGAATGCAAAGAAACCACCCCTAAAGTCTGCACGGAAAAACTCTAAAACGTATCTTATAACTGCATAAGAATACAAATAAACGACTGAAGTAAGCCCACGCTTTTTGGTCTTGTGGAACATTATTTCAAGCACGATATACAAACATAAACACAAGAACGCTTCTATGAGTTGAACAGGTAATCTTGGAACGCCTATTAACTCTGGAATACTGTTTGTTACAGCCCAATCTTGGTAAATTTCACCACCGTAAGTATAGGCTAATGGACCGTGATATTCCATACCGTAACAACAACCAGATATAAAGCAACCAACCCTACCGAAAACGTGACCTAGTGGAACGCTTACGGCAAAAACGTCAAGATAATCAAGGGTTGGCAACTTAAACCATTTGGTATAAACGATTAAACCGATAAAGCCACCGATTAGGCCACCGTAGAAAACGAAACCGTTTTGCAATACGGGGATTATAAGAGCAGGGTTTTTAGCGATTGCTGGAAAAATAATGTGCGCAACAGGTATAATTGCTAAAATTTTAGCGCCGACTAAACCAAAAATACCGGCAAAAGCGGCAGACGCCATAACGTCAAAAGGTTCGATTTTAAATCTTTTTCTACGAAGCCCCGACGCAAAGCCACCGACAAGCATACCAACGGCGAATAACACGCCATACCAAGGCACTTGCTTGCCTAATATATAAAAATATGGGACCATATTTTATCTCCTTTGTTTTGATATTAAAAATGCACGCTAGATAAAACCAAACGTGCATTTTTAAGATCTTAATTTTGTGTTCTCAAATTAGAGAGCGCCAGCGGCACCAACGATAGCATCGCCAACAGCATCAGCTGCGCAAAGAGCACAGAGTGAGCAAAGACCACAAGCAAAGAAAAATACAGCAGACAATACTAAGCCGATAATAGCAAGAACCATACCAGCAGTAGCAGCGCCGCTACCTGTAGCCTTCTTTCCTTTAGCAGAAAGAACGATGCCTACGATACCGAGAACGATTGCTCCTAACCAAACGAATGCACCGTATAGTGGAATAATCCAACCAAGGATAGCACCCAAAAGAGCTACGATACCTAACAATAAACCTGCAATAGCCATAAACCTTCCTCCTTTGCCCAAACAAAGCTTTACGTTTTTTGGACTTATTGGACTAATGAAAAAAATGTCGAACCTCATTAGTTCTCAATAACTATACCACTTTTTCAAGGTTTAGTCAAGAATTTTACACTAATTTTTTTGAAATTTTTTTCACCAAAATCCAATATATATTATATTGCCAATAACGTTAGAATATTACAGTCTTTTTACCCCACCTGTCCAATATTTTTTATGAATATTTTACTGCAATATCCATAAATTCTTTCAATATCGAAAGCATTTCTACGTTATTCGACAAGGTATTTACAAACTCTAGACGCGCCTTGTCGGTCATTGTGATTTTAACTCTAGGCCCAAAACAGTCGATTGCCGTTAGCAAGTTTTTGTCGTTTAGAGCGTTAAAGTTTTCAAAGGTGATAAAAGTTTCGCCACTTTTAACGACTACTTCAGACGCTTTTAGTTTTCCTGCCCCACGTTTTATAAGCGCTATATCTATAAGGTTTATAGTTTCGTTTGGAATATTGCCAAAGGTTTCGGTTAATCCTTTTTTGATTTCTAGCGCGTCTTGTGGGGTGGATAGTTCTGCTATTTCTTTATACATATCCATTCTAACCGTTGGGTTTTCAATATAATCGTCTGGAATGAACGCGTTTACACGAATATCTAAATCGGGAACGACTTCTTCTATCCCCGTGAGTTCTTCTTTTAGCAGTTTTGAATATAATTCGTAGCCGATTTTATCCATATGCCCGTGTTGTTCTGCGCCCAAGATGTTGCCTGCGCCCCTAATTTCTAGGTCACGCATAGCAATTTTTATACCACTGCCCATATCGGCAAATTCTATTATTGCGTTAAGCCTTTCAAAGGCGTTTGAAGTTAAAATCTTTTCTCTTTTATAGGTAAAGTATGCGTATGCAAGCCTATCGCTTCTGCCTACCCTACCTTTTATTTGATACAAGGTTGAAAGTCCTAGTTTATCTGCGTCTATTACTATAAGGGTGTTTGCTTTTGGCAAGTCTATGCCGTTTTCTATTATAGTCGTGGAAATTAAAACGTCGCTCTCCCCACGGTAGAAAGCAAAAATATTATTCTCTAACGTTCTTTCTTCCATTTGACCGTGCGCTACGGTTACCCTAAGGTTTGGCATAAGCGTTCTAATCTTTTTAGCAAACGTGAAGATACTTTCCACCCTATTATATAGTATAAAGGCTTGCCCACCACGGTTAACTTCCCTTGTGATTGCATCCTTTATAAGCGCGTCCGTTTCTTCAGTTACGTATGTTTGAACGGGCAGACGCTTTTTAGGTGGGGTGTTTATGGTGCTTATTGACCTTATACCCGATAGCGACATATGAAGGGTTCTTGGAATAGGTGTTGCAGTAAGCGTCAATGCGTCTACGTTATTTTTTAGTAGTTTTATTTTTTCTTTATGTTCTACCCCAAAACGTTGTTCTTCGTCAAGAACGAGTAACCCTAAATCCTTAAACGCAACGTCTTTACTAAGAAGTCTATGCGTGCCTATCACAAAATCGATTTTACCTTCTTTTAAGTCTTGCAAAATCTTTTGTTGTTGGCGTGGCGTTTTGAACCTATTTAGGCTTGCTATTTTAATACCAAAATCCTTAAAACGCTCTATTGCCGTATTATAGTGTTGTTCAACTAAAATGGTAGTTGGGGCTAGCATTGCAACTTGTTTGCCGTTTGCTATCGCCCTAAAAACTGCACGGAAAGCAACTTCCGTTTTGCCAAAGCCCACGTCTCCACAAACTAGTCTATCCATTACCTTTGAACTTGTCATATCTTGCATAATATCTTGGTTTGCCGTTTGTTGGTCGGGGGTTTGTTCAAAGGGGAATGCGTTATCGAACACTTGTTGAAGTTCAATATCTTCTTCAAACTTAAAGCCCTTTTGTTCTTCACGTTCTTGATACAACTTCTTTAAGTCGAAAGACATTTTTTTAATGCTTTCTTTAACGGCTTTTTTAACACGCTCAAAGTCCTTTCCACCAATCTTGGAAAGCCTTGGTTTTTTATCTCCACCTAGATATCTAGTCAAGATATCCATTTGCTCTACGGGAACGTATAAAAGGTCGCCCCCAGCGTATTCTACGGACACGTAATCTTTTGTGCCTTCGGTGGAAGATATCTTTTTATTGCCCAATACTCTGCCGACACCGTGAACTTCGTGCACACAGTAGTCGCCAACTTCAGGGGCGTTAAAGAAACCTTGCTTTTTGCTCTTTAGTCTTTTTTGTTGGGTGGGCGCTGTATAAAGGTTGCCACTACCTATTACCACCGTCTTTTCTGGGTGGAAGACGAATCCCGAACGAAGTTTACGGGTTATTATATTTACCCCCGTAAAGTCGCCACGTTTGTTTATGCTAGACGCTATGCCCATATCCGATAGGTCTAAACAAAACCTATCTGCCTTTCTATCGTCCATTGCGCAAACAAGTATGGAATACCCCGAACGAAGCCAATTATCTATATCGGTATAGACTTCCTTAAAGGCTAGTTGATAACTAGATATTGCGCTAACCGTTGGGTTAAATATTTTAAGTGGATTAAAGAATGGATTAACCGAAGACAAAGTTTGAACGCCAATTTCTTTAAACGCCAAAAGGTTTTGCCTTAAATCTTCTAGTTTTATAAGGTTGTTAATGGCAAAATCAAACACGTCGCCAGATTCTTGCAATGCGTTAAACCTTTCGGTAAATTCTCTTTCGTATAGTTCGCATGTTTCGTAAATACGTTTTCCTTCGTTAAACACGATAAGCGTTTCTTTGGAAATTAAGTCGGTTATCCAACCACAATTATTGGATAGCGCAGATAGAGATGCCATAGTATCGTTATCGTTGTTTTCTATGGCTATTTCAAAATCTTGCTTTAAGGTTTTTAGCCTAAAACTCTTTTCTCCATTAGAACTTTTTACTAATTTTGAAAGGGTGTCTACAAAGGTCTTTTTATCTTGCTCGTCAAAGGTAAATTCGCACGCTTGATAAATAACGAATTGATTAACAAAATCTAACGTTTTAGTATTTTCCACGTCGAACACGCGCAAACTTTCCACCGTGTCGCCAAAAAAGTCGGCGCGCAAGGGGTTTTCTGCGTTTATAGGGAAAACGTCTAAAATATCGCCACGCACGGCAAAACTACCCTTTGCGTCGGCTATATCACGACGCGCGTATCCCATTTGAACAAGGGTTTTTATTACGCTCTCTAGTGTGTAGTCGCCGTCTTTTGCTAGCGTTAGGGTTTTTATATTCTTTGGAAAGGTTTGCATTAGCGCTTGGGCAGTTACCACAATCACGTCGGCATCTGAAATGCCACTAAGCGCCGTTATTCTTTGATAGGTAGTATCTTTAGAAAAGGCTTTTAAGGTAACTAAAGTTTCGTCTTTTGCCGGAATAAAGACTGCCTTTTTTGATGAAAACTGCGTTATTTCTTCCACGGCTTGCCTTGCCGTTATATCGTCTTTAACCACGTATAGAACAGGGTTTTCCATTACCGATACAAGGTAATTTTTGAAGGAGTCTGGAACGCCAAATACCGCCGAAGGCATGCCTTGGCGGATGGAACTTTGCAGTTCACAAATAAAACTGCTTTGTTTGATTATTCTTAAACTGTTTTCTATCATATATAGCAAAATAACGGAGTTTTTATTGTTTAGCGTTTCCGTTATACTTTTGCATTATCGTTTGAAATTCTTTGCCCCTTGCAAATTCTTCCGCCGCCTTGCCGGCAAGCGTAGTTAAATCGTCAAAAAGTTGCTTGTCTTCTTGTTTAATGCCACTTAAAACTAGATTTATAAGGGGTATTTTTACTTCTTCAGTTGGGTGAAAGCCTATGCGAACACGCGCAAAATTTTCACTACCTAGTTCTTTTATTATATTGCGCATTCCGTTGTGAGTTCCACTAGAGCCCTTTTCACGAAGACGCAATACGCCTTTTGGCATATCGTAATCGTCGTAGATAACCAAAAGGTCTTTTAGTTCTATTTTATAAAAGTTAACTAGTTCACGTACGCTTTCGCCACTTAAGTTCATATACGTTAAGGGCTTGGCTAGTATTACCTTTTCTGCGCCCACCTTTCCTTCTGCTAGCATTGCTCTGCATTTGGTTTTACTAAACTGCAAAGACAACAATTCAGCAGTTTTATCAACTGCCATAAAGCCTAAATTATGAAAGGTGTTAAGATATTCTTTATCGGGGTTACCTAGCCCAACGATAAGTTTCATAATATTTCTCCATTAAAAAAGCCGTTAAAAGATATAACGGCTTTCGTGCTTTAATTAGTCTTCGTAAATTACAGAAAGCGAAGAATCTGAGTAAACTGCTGTAATCGCTTTTGCAATGGCTTTTGCTGAAGATACAATCCTTATCTTTGGATTGTTTCTTACTGCTTCTGGCATATTTATCGTGTCTAAACAAATTAGTTCTTTTATTGGTGAATTGGTTATTCTTTCCATTGCTGGGCCACTAAATACCCCGTGCGTGCAACAAGCGTAAACTTCTTTAGCGCCGTTCTTTATTAATGCTTCTGCGCCTTGGCAAATAGTGCCGGCTGTATCTATCATATCGTCTACCATTAAGCAAGTTTTACCCTTAACGTCGCCGATAACGTTCATAACTTCGATAGCGTTTGCTTTTGGACGACGCTTGTCCACGATTGCAAGTGATGCGTCTACTCTTGAAGCAAAGTTTCTTGCTCTACCAACGCTTCCTACGTCTGGGGAAACGACCACCCAATCTTCATTCATTCTTTTCTTGAAATGTTTTGCAAGTAACGGTGCGCCGAAAAGATGATCAACAGGGATATCGAAGAAACCTTGGATTTGCGCTGCGTGTAAATCCATCGTCATAACTCTATCTGCTCCTGCTGCTGTTAAAATGTCTGCGCAAAGTTTTGCCGTAATTGGATCTCTTGGACGCGCTTTTCTATCTTGACGCGCGTATCCAAAATATGGCATTACTGCCGTGATTCTTCCTGCTGATGCACGCTTACAAGCGTCAATCATAATAAGCAATTCCATAAAATTGTCGTTAACAGGGAATGAAGTGGATTGAATAATAAATATATCTTTACCACGAACGGTTTGTGGTAGGTTGATACTTATTTCTCCGTCAGAAAACTTTCCAACTTCTGCTGCTGAAACAGGAATCTTTAGTTGCGCTGCAACTGCTTCTGCCAATGGGCGATTAGAGTTGCCAGCAAGAATTTCAATTGTGTTGCCGTGTGTAATCATAATTATTTTCTCCTAATGTAACTTTATGGACATTTAGTATCTACATTGTATACCTAATATTTAGATTAGTCAAGGGTTTTTCCTTTTTCTCTTATCTTTAAAATAATTTTTTAACAGCGTTGAACATTCGTTTTCTTCTAAACCACCTTCAAAAAGCGTCGTATGGTTTAGCCCAGAGTTTTCTAAAACGGGATATAAACTTTTTGCGCAACCACTTTTTGGCTCGCTAGCCCCGTAATACACCTTTTTTATTCTTGCGTTGACGATAGCGCCTGCACACATTGCGCAAGGCTCTACCGTTACGAACATTTCTGCTCCGTCAAGTCGCCAACTATTAAGTTTTTTACACGCTTTTTTTATTGCTAAAATTTCTGCGTGGGCAGTTGCGTCTTGTGTGCTTTCCATTTTGTTATGCGCCCTTGCTATAACCTTGCCGTCTAGAACTATGCATGCGCCTATCGGAACTTCGTCTTCAGAAAGCGCCTTATAGGCTTGTTTTATTGCAATTTTTATGTATTTGTTTTTCATAAAGTTGCTCCGTAAGGGCGTTTACTACCCATTGGTTTTTTCTAAATATTGGTTTGAGAAATTTTTGACCTATAGGGTGAGTTAGATTATCCCTTCCTACTTCTATGGTAAGCGCAGGAATTTTAAGACGTTTAACGCACCAATCCTTATATCCCCCTGCCGACGCAAGACCACTTTTTATTTTATAGCCCGTAAGCCCTTTAACCACCTTGGCTAGTTGATAGCATTGCTTTGCAAATTCACCCTTTTGGTAAAAATCCCAATAAATTTCTTCACCCTTGCTGTGATAACTTACCGTCACGTCGGGCTTTATATCTAGTGTAAAACACGCTAAACTTTTGCTTTCTATTTCGCTAAACGGGCATTTGCCAACGTAGTTTTCCCTTCCGCTAGAAAAAACGTTTTGACTTCCACTACCCCAAAGAGCGTCAAAATTAACGTTAAGGTCTACACCCCTTGCGTTTGCTTTATAAAGTGGAAAACTAGTTAGGCTTATATTTATCCCGTCAGGGTTTACGGCTGGAATAAAAAATACCCTGCCCACCTTGCCGAATTTTTCAAAATGCTTTATTTGTTCCATGGCAAGATAGGTGGTTACGTATTCCCTTGCGTGTATGCCGTATGTGAATATTATGGTGGGGTATGCCGTTTTGAAAACTTCAAAATAATATATCGGACTGTTTAAATAACTATGCCCGATTATCCCCTTTCTTTTAGTATAGTTTTGGTAAAAACATTTCAGCGATTGCAAAACGTTCATACCTACTAGTATGCTTTATTTGTGGTAAGGGGTTCTATCTATAATTGTAAACGCACGGTAAATCTGTTCTGTTAGCATTGCCCTAAAAAAGGTGTGTGGAAAGGTCATATCGGAAAAAGATATAAGTTCGTCTGCTTGCTTTTTGACCTTATCCGTCATGCCGTATGAACCACCTATAACAAAGGTTATAACACCTTTGCCTTGGTCCATTAAACCCTTAAGTTTTTCTGCAAAGGCTTGGCTAGTATACTTTTTGCCTTCTATTGCCGTGGCAAATACGTGACCAGCCATTTTTGGCAATAAATAGCCTTCTTCCTTTGCCTTTATCTTTTCAATGATTGAATCGTTAACCGAATTATAATTTTCTTCCGGAACTTCTTCAATAGAAAAATCACAGTAACGTGATAAACGCTTTTTGTATTCGTTTATTGCGCTAGTAAAATATTCTTCTTTAACCTTGCCAACGGCAATTATTTTAATCTTGACCATAACCTACCCGTTAACCTATTAAAAAAGCAGAAGTAAAGTTTACCGTTATTAGAATGGCGCAGGTTACAAAACCCACTATTCCAAAAGGTAACCAAAATCTCGTTATGGTGTTTGAATGGTCTTCGCCGTAATCGCAATATTGTTTTTTGGATTTATAAGGTATTATACTTGCCCAATATATAACTAACAAAATCCACGCCATAACGATAACCATAAAGTTATCTAGCCTGAAACTTTGGTGAAAGTATGACATAGTAAGCACTAAAAAATTATTGACGAAATGCGCAATAATCCCCGGTATTACGCTTTTAGAATGCAATGCAAGGTAGGTTAACGACACACCGTAAATGAATTGGTAAAACATTTGCGTTGCGTTTAAGTGATACACGGCAAAGCATAAACCAACTATTAAAGATACCGTTATTTTGTTACCGTTTATCCCCCTAAGCATAACGCCACGGAAGAAACATTCTTCACACACGGCTGGAAGAAGCGCAAAGAAGATAAGGTAAACGAAATATTCCGTCAAACTATTAACCGTCATTTGGCTTTCGTTTGACACGTTATAGCCAATCTTAACTAAAAAACTTTGAATGGTTTGGTTTATAAACCCAAAACCAAAAAGCATTACAACCGATAG
The DNA here is from genome assembly GCA_045591355.1 of Christensenellaceae bacterium. Classification (GTDB taxonomy): domain Bacteria; phylum Bacillota; class Clostridia; order Christensenellales; family Borkfalkiaceae; genus UBA1259. The sequence goes on from JAZNSS010000035.1 coordinate 63,100, forward strand.
CAAAAGCGCATATACGATATAGGCTGGGTTAAACTTTTTAGCGCCCAATACCACCGACGGCTTTTCGGTTGATTTTGAACACGCCCATATCCCAATAATAATCATTGCTAAGGCAGAATAACACGCTTTAATGCAAAAGAACGCCATTCCACCCGTCAAACCTACGGCGAGCAAAATAACGTCACCCAAAACCATTATAATAAAATAGCATAAAATCATTAAACAGAAAGCCATTCCACCGTTTAAGTATTTAATTTTATTTTGATTGTCTTGCATAGTTTTCCTTTAGTTTTTAAAATCCAAAACCGCACGGCTAGTGCGGTTGGTGGTATTTAGATTATGCCCAAACACGATTGAACGTATTTATAGTCTGCAATGGCAGCGTCCTCATTAGAAACCAGACCTGGTTCGGCAAAAAGTTCTTCAATAGTTTGCATTATGCTTTGATAGTCTAGGCTAGTTAATTTTACGTTAGGGTTGCTATATAGCGCCCTAAACGGACTGTATTCGCTATATCCGTTATAGTCGGTAACGCAAGATATCGCCTTTTGCATTGCAACGTCTATCCCCTTTGATAGATATGCTGATAAAACCAACTTACCTTCCATATAGTCTTCGGTTGAATACTCCACCTTTTCCTTGCCGTCAACGCTTTTGCAGTAGGTATAAAAATCTTTATCGCTGTAAAACTTGCTAAGGTAAGTATAAGCCCTTTTGGAATCTTTCACAGCGTCTACCTTAAAACACAAGGTATATAAATCTTCGTTCGACTCCGTTCTATTATACTGCCTTTCGTAAAAAGTAACGCTCGCAGACTTCCAACCAAGCGAATCAAAAAAGTTTGCTAAAGGCTTGGGTATAAATAAAGCGAACACCCCGAACAATATCCCTGCGACAAGTATAAACGCTAAAAGTGTTTTTAATGCAGTTTTTATTACTAAATTCTTCAAAACTGGTATCTCCAACGTTCAGTATATATTTATGATACCAAATATTTAAATAAAAATCAATAACCTAAAGGCTTTTTTTAATTGTTTGTTATAAAGATTACTATCATAATCATATCTTTTAGTATGAAAAAGTTTTGGATTGTAATAGTATCTTGTTTTTTATGTTTATGCTTTTTTGGATTGGTGTCTTGCAACCAAGAAAAAGGTCTAGAGCCTTACGTAAGTCAACTCACCAACAATCTTTACCATTCCGAAAGCCAAAATTATAACCTAAAGGCAGTTTACGGATATAAAGAGATAAACCCTAACCAAGACGGAAAAGTTGGGCAAAAAGCGTATTTTTTAACTTTTAGGCTGTTTGATAAACAAACGGATATGCAAACGTATTCTCTGCAGTTAGAATTTGCAAAAAAGAACTACGGTGGAGATTTTACCGTAAACCCCGTAAGCCATACCCTAACCCTAGACCTTGAAATAGAAGGTTTTGTTTGCGATAGTTTTGACGTAAAAATAACCTGTGGCGACCAAACGGAAGTGATTAAAATGACTTCGCCAATTCCAAAAAACACCCTAGGTTATAAAAAAGCCCTTTTAGCGCTACAAAAAGAGCAAGGTTCTTTAATCAACTCCTATTACGATAATAACGGGAATTTTACGGCAGAAATATATTTAAGGATACTCGTTAAAGACGGCAAAGCATATTGGTACGTAGGTCTTGCCCAAAGCGAAAAGCAATTAAAAGCGCTACTACTCGACGGAGAAACCGGCAAAGTTTTAGCAATTAGAGAAGTGTTTTAAAATTAAAAAGGCTAGCACTCGCTAGCCTTATGTTTTATTAAAATTCTACGACACCATCAGAGCATTGAACGTAAGTTGCTTTAATACCGTAATTCCAAGAACTTCCTAAAGTAATATTATTCCATTCGGAAATTGAGCCTTTGTATTCTATCGCTTCAATATTCAAACAATTATTAAATGCGTAGTCACCAATAGATTTTACTTTTTTCTCTAAAGTTAATTTATTTATTGAAGAACATCCATCAAATGCATTTTTTGAAATATTTTTTGCCGTTAAGGTTACGTTTACTTGTTCAACGTTGTTTACGAATAACTTAACACCTTCTTCGTTACAAGATAATGGGTTGACGTCAAAAGTCATACTTGCCCAATCGTCAATCGTTCCACCATAATATCTAACTTCTTTTAAATTAGGGCAATTTTCAAAAGTTTTTTGCGAAATGTGGTCAACCGTCATTGGAATACTTATTTTCTCCAAACTTATACAGCCGTTAAAAGCCCCTTCGCCTATATCCGTAACTTTGCGATCTTTATACGCTGGTGGAATTACTATTTCAGTTACCGTATCTTTTATAGAATCATCTACGCCTTTTACTACGTAATACTTTGCAAAATCGTCGGATGGCCACCCTTCTGGCTTAAATAATAGACCGTTTTCATCCTTTTCTATTGCTCCCCCGTTACAACTACAGCCAAAGGAAAAGGCTGTAATAATAACTAGCATTAGTGTTGCTAAAGTGATTAAAAGCTTCTTCATTTTTATCTCCTTTAATGCATAAATAAAAAACTTTTACAAACATTATATTCTAATTATAATTAGAAGTCAAGCATTTTCCACTAATTATTATTAGAATATTAACTATGGAAGATATGAAAAAAACCTTTAATTTAAGTGAGTTTGGCGAAAGACTTAAGTCGCTACGCAGTGAATTTAACGTTGGGCAGAACCAACTAGCCAAAGATTTAGATATTAGCAACGCTTCAGTAAGCTATTGGGAAACGGGCAAGCAAATTCCTTCTGCTGAAGTAATTTTTAAATTGTCAAAATATTTTAACGTTTCATCAGACTATCTTTTAGGTCTTGACGACTAAAAGCCACCACTAACGGTGGTTTTTATTATATGTGAGCATAATTGCTTGATAATTTTTTAAGTGAGTGATAAAATATATCTACTTTACACAAGGTGGTTTTGTATGATTAGTTCGCTCACCTACAAAAAGGGAATAAAAGACGGTTTGCCCATTTGCCTTGGGTATTTTGCCGTTTCTTTTGCTTTTGGGGTTTCGGTTGTTGGGCAAGGCTTACCTGCCCTTATAGCAACTTTAATGAGCGCAACCAACCTTACTTCTGCAGGGCAATTTGCCGGCGCTAAAGTCATTTTAGAAAGCACTATTTTAGTTGGCGTTGGAACATTTTTACAGATAGTTTTAACTCAAGTTGTTATAAACGCGCGTTACTTTTTAATGGGGGTATCCTTATCACAAAAACTTGACGATAATTGGACGGTTTTTGATAGGTGCGTTTGCTCTTTTGGAATTACTGACGAAATTTTTGGCGTGGCTATTTCTCAAAGGGGAAAATTAACCAAACAATACTTTCGTGGGCTTATTTTATTGCCATTTTTAGGGTGGACTTTAGGCACGCTTTGTGGTGGGTTTGCAGGGGATATTTTGCCAAGCATTATTACTAAATCTTTGACTATTTCCCTTTACGCTATGTTCGTTGCCATAGTTATTCCTGCTGGAATGCAAGATAAAAGAATTTTCGGCGTGGTGCTAATTAGCGTAACCTTATCTTGTTGTTTTTATTTTATTCCTTTCCTTGACGGGGTTTCTGAAGGAATAGCGTATATTATATGCGCATTGGTTGCATCTATTATCGGCGCAATATTCTTCCCTGTTAAATCGATTGACAAGGAGGATAATTAAATGAGCAAAACTCTTTGTATGGTTCTTCTTGTTTTAACGATGGCTATAGTTACCTATCTTATAAGGTTACTGCCTATGTTGATTTTCAAAAAGAAAATTAAGTCTACCTTTATAAACAGTCTTTTATACTACATACCTTACGCTGTTTTATCGGCAATGACTTTCCCGTTTATTTTATATTCTTCGGGGAATATAATTTCGGCGTCTATCGGCACGGCAGTTGCGCTTATAGGCGCTTTCACAAAACGCTCTTTGGTGGTGGTTGCAATTTTAGCCAGCGTGGCTGTGCTACTAACTGAAGTTATTATAATGTTTGTTTAAGTTTATTTGTATTGAAAAATCGCCACGGCGTTTGCCGTGGCGATTTTACTATTGTTGATATTTTTTGTTAATATTTTATTATTCTTCTATTACGGTTGCCTTTTCGATAACGATTGGGATATCTGGAATATCGTCGTAATAAGACCAACTATGCGTATTTACGTTGGAAATATCAATGGCAACTTGCAAACTTTCTTCGTCGCAAACCTTTCCAAACGCAGCGTATTGGGCGTCTAGATGTGGCACGTCTTCAACGCAAATAAAGAATTGTGAAGAAGCAGAGTCAGGGAACATAGTTCTTGCCATAGAAATTACGCCTGCGCCGTGGTGCAAGTCGTTTTTAACGCCGTTCATAGCAAATTCGCCCTTTATGGTGCGTGGCGCTTTTTTATCCTTTAAGCCGTTTTCATCTTGAATAAATCCACCACCTTGAACCATAAAGCCAGGGATTACACGGTGAAAACACAATCCGTCGTAAAACCCACTTTTAACTAGGTCGATAAAGTTTTCTACGCTAATGGGAGCGTGCTCGGGATAAAGTTCTAAATTTATCTTTTTTCCGTTGTTTAATTGTAAGCAAACCTTTTTCATATAATCACCTTATTTTTTAGCATTAAAATTATCTTTTAAAGAAACTATTTCGCTTAAAACCTTTTTGCCGTTTACTTCAAGCGTTTTGAAATATCCCGTGCGCATAAGTTGGAAAGATTTATCAGGGTTTTCCATTACGTATGGTTCAACCTTTCCGTTAAAGGTTTTAAGGCTGTTTTGATTCATTCTTTCGCTAAAGTCTTGACCTGGGTATTCTTCGTCGTTAAGTAGGTATCCGTATTGACGCATTTCCACGTCTTTACAACTGCCTTCTTCCACCCATTGGATAACGCCCTTGGTTTTAATTCCAGACGTGTCGTTACCACTTTTACTTTCTGGAACGAAAGAGCAAAGAACTTCTTTTACGCTACCGTCTTCGTTGAATAACACGTCGTCACACTTGATAATATACGCGCTTTTAAGTCTAACGTATCCGTCCTTTTTAAGTCTAAAATACTTAGGTGGTGGAGTAAGCGAAAAGTCTTCAGCGTCAATATATATATGCTTGGAAAATTTAACCTTTCTAGTGCGCTTGATTTCTTCGTTAGGGTTAATTTCAAAGTCAACGTCTTCCGTTTGTCCGTCTGGATAGTTGGTTATAGTAACTTTTAGTGGCTTTAGAACTGCCATTGCCCTTTCTGCGTTAGCGTTTAAGTATTCACGAACGCACGCTTCTAGATAACTTATTTGAACTTCTGAATTAGCCTTAACAACGCCTATTCTTTGGCAGAAATCTTTTAGCGCTTCTGCTGGGATACCACGGTTTCTCAAACCTGCTAGGGTTGGCATACGTGGGTCGTCCCACCCGTTAACAGAACCGTCTTCCACCAACTTTTTAAGATATCTTTTGCTCATAACAAGGTTGGTTACGTTAAGACGTGCAAACTCTATTTGACGTGGCTTTGGCGCAAAACCAAGTTCTATACCCACCCAATCGTATAGTGGACGGTGGTCTTCAAACTCTAGGGTGCAAATAGAATGGGTTACGCCTTGCAAATAGTCGCATATAGGGTGAGCGTAGTCATACATAGGATAGATACACCATTTATCACCCGTTCTGTGGTGAGTTTGGCGTAAAATTCTATAAATAACGGGGTCACGCATATTGATATTAGGCGAAGCCATATCAATTTTTGCTCTTAAACACTTTTCGCCGTCGGCAAACTTACCTGCACGCATATCGGCAAAAAGTTTAAGGTTTTCTTCCACAGTTCTATTTCTTGATGGGCTTTCCTTACCGGGCTCTTTAAAATTACCACGATTTGCGCTTATTTCTTCAGCAGTCATATCGCAAACGAAGGCTTTGCCCTTTTTAATTAATTCAATAGCAAAGTCGTAAATCTTTTCAAAAAAGTCTGACGCATACGTTTCTTTATCCCAACTAAAGCCAAGCCATTTAATATCTTCTTTAATAGCGTCAACGAACTCGGTCTTTTCTTTGCTAGGGTTAGTATCGTCAAAGAATAGGTTACATTTGCCGTTATATCTTTCCTTTATGCCAAAGTTAATGCACAAAGATTTTGCATGGCCTATATGCAAATATCCGTTTGGCTCTGGGGGAAAACGTGTTTGAACGGCGTTTACCTTTCCACTTTCTAATTCTTCGTTAATAATCTGTTCAATAAAATTAGTCGCTTCTACCATAAAAATACCTTTTTTATTCTTTTACCAAGACATTGTATCACACTTTTGCAAAATAAAAAAGCAAAATTTAAATATTTTATATATTTTAGATATTTTATACATTTTAGATTGCTTGACTAAAAAAACTTTATGTTGTAGAATACTTTTGTTAAAAAAATTATAGAAGGTGCTAAATGGAACAAAATTCTTCTAAAGCAACTATGGAAAAGGTTGTTAACCTTTGTAAAAATAGGGGTTTTATATTCCCTGGTAGTGAAATCTACGGTGGACTTGCAAACACTTGGGACTACGGTCCACTCGGCGTAGAACTTAAAAACAACGTTAAAAAAGCGTGGTGGAAAAAGTTCGTTCAAGAAAACAAATATAACGTTGGTCTTGACGCGGCGATTCTAATGAACCCACAAACTTGGGTGGCTTCTGGTCACTTGGCAGGGTTTTCCGACCCACTTATGGACTGTAGAGAATGCCACGAACGTTTTAGAGCAGACAAACTTATTGAAGATTGGTGCGCAGAAACGGGCTATACCCTAGAAAAGCCTATCGACGCTTTTACTCACGAAGAAATGAAGGCTTTCGTTGAAGAAAAGAATATTCCCTGCCCCACTTGTAAAAAACATAACTTTACCGATATACGTCAATTTAACTTGATGTTTAAGACCTTCCAAGGCGTAACTGAAGACGCTAAAAACACCATTTATCTCCGTCCTGAAACGGCGCAAGGTATTTTTACCAACTTCGTTAACGTGCAAAGAACTACCCGTAAAAAGATGCCTTTCGGTATCGGTCAAATAGGTAAATCTTTCCGTAACGAAATCACCCCCGGTAACTTTATCTTCCGTGTTAGAGAATTTGAACAAATGGAACTTGAATTCTTCTGCAAACCTGGAACTGACCTTGAATGGTTTGCTTATTGGAGAAGTTTCTGCCGTGATTGGCTACTCTCTTTAGGAATTAAGGAAGATAATTTAAGACTTCGTGACCATAGCCCAGAAGAACTTTGCTTCTATTCTAAAGCAACCACCGACTTTGAATATTTATTCCCATTCGGTTGGGGCGAACTTTGGGGTATCGCAGACAGAACTGATTACGACTTAACTCAACACCAAAACGTTTCTGGTAAAGACTTAACTTACTTTGACCAAGAAACTGGCGAAAGATATATTCCTTACGTTGTAGAACCAAGCCTTGGCGTTGAAAGAAGTGTTCTTATGTTCTTGTGCAACGCTTACGACGAAGAAATCGTTGACGCTGAAAAGAACGACGTTAGAGTGGTTATGCACTTACACCCAGCACTAGCACCATTTAAATGCGCAGTATTGCCACTTTCTAAAAAACTTTCTGAAGGCGCTGATAAGATTTACTGTGAACTTGCTAAATACTTCCCCGTTGATTACGACGAAGCAGGCTCAATCGGTAAACGTTATCGCCGTCAAGACGAAATCGGAACTCCTTTCTGCATCACTTACGACTTTGATAGTGAAACGGACGGTTGCGTAACGGTAAGAGAACGTGATTCTATGGAACAAGTTAGAATTCCAATCACCGACTTAAAGAAATATATTGAAGAAAGAATCGCTTTCTAATTTGAAGGTTTTATCTTAAAACAAAAAATCCCGAAAAATTTTTCGGGATTTTCTTTTTACTCTTTTATGCTTTTCAACAACTCTATCTGCTTGCCTTTTTAAGTTTGCGTATAACGATAAATACTATCGATATAACGGCAACAAGTATGCATAAACCAACTAGGATAACGAACACGCTATTCCAACCGAAATAATCGGCAATAGCGCCAAGACCGTAACCACTTATCGTGCTACCCACGTAACAACAACCGTTTAGTATACCTGCCAAAAGCCCTGAATTGATTTCCGTTCTTAACTGCAAAGGAACTATACTAGTTATAACGTTGTTTATTGCTTGAGAAGCGCACGTAGATAGCGCTAAAAATACTATTGCAGGAATCCAAGACACCGTAAGCGTTAACATAACGCCTGCTAGAACGCCACCCAAAAGTGTAAATAAAAGCAATAGAACTAATATGTAGTCGTTAATTTTGCGTTGAACGGAAATTGCAAGCATAGAACCGAACACACCGATTACGGGAAGCGCCAACGTTAACGCCGTTGATAGGCTATCGCCGAGAGCGAACTGCTCTTTAAGAACGCTTGGCGTCCACGTTTGCACGCCGTCTTTAACAAGGTTACAAACTATTGCAAATACGCCTATTACTATTATGGTAACTAGTATTATGCTTGAGATTTTATGTTTTTTAACGACGCCGTCTTTTACGTCTTCCTTTTTAACGGTCATCTTAACGGGTGAAAGGTTCTTCTTATACAATGCAAACCAAACCACACCTGCTAAAAGCATACAAACGGAAGCAAAAATAAAGGTTGCGTGATAGGTTGTAAAGGTGGAGAACAATGCGCTCACTCCGTATACTACGAAAGTGCCTACGGGAACGGTAGTGCTCATTAAAAATATTGCCGTTCTTAAATACTTTTCTTCTAGATTTTCACTCAAGACTAGTATTAACGAAGACCATAAAACGGATAAACATATACCGTTTATAAGCCATATATATTTAATGAAAGCAAAGTCTACGCCAAGTCCAACCGTGATATTACATAGTGCGCAAACGACACACACGCTTGGCAATAAAATTCTTTTATTGTATTTTGAACAAAGCAGTCCGTTAACTATTTGCCCTGCTCCGTATGCCCCGTAAAAAAAGGACATTACTAAACCGGTTATCGCTGTGTCGCTTACGTTAAAATTAACTATGTTAGATTTATAACTGTATCTGCCGATATAAGACATCGTATAAACTAGCCAACATAAAAATATTAAGGTTTTTTGTCTTTTCGCTGAAAGATTTTTATCTTCTAACATGGTTTTTTCTATCCTTTTAAGTGTGTAAAAAACTATTTAATGAAAGTTTCAAACTCCGATTTCATATTTTCGAAAAGTTCTTTTGCGCTCTGTTCGTCTTTTGCCGGAACTGAATAATAAACTTTGAGTTTTGGCTCTGTTCCACTAGGACGAATACAAATAAATCCACCGTTTTCTAATTCATAGTAAACTGCGTTTACCCTTTCCGTCTGCATTTCTTCGGTAGCGCCGTCTGCAAGAGTTCTTACGCCCGAAGAATAATCACGCGTAGCCAAAACTTTAACGTTTGCAATAGCGTCGATTTTAATAGTCTTCATTTTATCAACTACTGCGTTCATATCACGCATTGCGTTTATACCTTGATATTGAGTGCTTACGTTAGTATCGAAAACGAAACCGAATTTATCGTAAATTTCCATAAGTTTTTGGTAAACGCTTACGTTATGATACGTGTAATAGCAAACCATTTCTGCAAAGAGCATGCTTGCTACGACTGCGTCTTTATCCCTTGCGTGCGTTCCCCTTAAATATCCACAACTTTCTTCAAAGCCGAATATAAATTTACGCTTGCCCGTATCGTCAAACTGTTTAATCTTTTCGCCAATAAACTTAAAGCCTACGGGAACTTCCATAAGTTCCACGCCGTAACTGTCGCAAATTAGTTTGCCAAGACTAGTAGTTACAAAACTTTTTACAACAAAGCCTTTAGAATTTAGTTTTTGCGTTTGTTGCAAACGCAATAAAATATAGTCTAGTAGCAACGCACCCGTTTGGTTACCAGAAAGGGCCACAAATTCCCCTTTATCGTCACGAATAGCAACGCCTAGTCTATCACAGTCAGGGTCCGTGCCGAAAACTACGTCTGCATTTTTGAAATCTGCTTGCTTTATAGCAAGTGTTAGCGTTTCTTTATTTTCTGGGTTAGGAACGGCTACTGTGGAAAATTCCGTATCCTTACAAATTTGTTCTGGAACGACTATTGGTTTTATTCCTATCTTTTTAAGTATGGTCGTTACGAGAACGTATCCACTACCGTGAACGGGGGTGTATACTATTTTTAAGTTTTTACCTGCTTTTTTTAGTTCCTTTGGAGAAAGACATAATTTTTTGATTTCTTTATAATAAGTCTTATCCAAAGCCTTTCCAACTATCTTAATCTTTTTGTCAAGACTTTCGTCAAAAAGAATTTTATCAGAAAAAACGTCGCCAATACCGTCGATATACTCAACTATCTTCGCCGTTGCCGTTGGGGACATTTGCGCGCCGTCTTCCCCGTAAAGTTTATAGCCGTTATATTCTTTTGGGTTGTGGCTAGCAGTTATCATTATGCCTGCAACCGTGCCCAACTTTCTTACGGCGTAAGAAAGCATTGGAACGGGATGAACGTCGTTAAACAAATAAGTCTTAATACCGTTGCTAACCAAAACGACTGCTGCGCTATACGCAAATTCATAAGACATGCGCCTTGTATCGTAAGATATAACTACGCCGTTTGCCATAGCCTTTTTGCCTAAAGTTTTGATATACTCTGCAACACCTTGCGTTGCTTTTTTTACAACGTGAACGTTTAGCATATTAGTGCCAAGACCGATAATTCCACGCATTCCTGCCGTGCCAAACTCCAAATCTTTACCAAAACGATTTTCAATTTCTTTTTCGTCTAAAATTTCAACTAATTCTTTCGCTTCTGCTGGAGAAAGTTTTCCACTATTTATCCATTGGTTATAAATATCTTTATACATTCCAAACCCCTTGTTTTTGCTCTAATTTACTAACAAGTAACGTGTTCTTTCAAAATTTAAGGTAAATTTCAAGCGTGTATATTATAATATATTAAACTAATTATACAACTATAGCATTTTCTTGTCAAAGATTTTATAGAATCTTTGAAAAAGAATTTAACCTGCGCAAATTATTTTTATTCCTTTAATCTAGCCAATTTTTTCTTGAATAAAATTAAAAAAACTATTTAAGCGCAAAAACACAAGGTTTTACCAATGGAATTTGGCTAAAAATTTGACAATTTTAGGTTTTTTAGCAGAAATTTAAAATTTCTTTTTCTAAACAGTTGACTTTTATTTTTTATTTTGTTAGAATTTATTAGCGTTGTCAAAGGAATTGATATGCGGGTGTAATTCAATGGTAGAATTCCAGCCTTCCAAGCTGGCAGCGTGGGTCCGATTCCCATCACCCGCTCCACATTCTTTTGGGAAACAGACTTTTAAGTGTGTCTGTAGCTCAGTTGGATAGAGCATCGGCCTTCTAAGCCGAGGGTCAGGGGTTCGAATCCCTTCAGGCGCGCCAATGGCGGGTGTAGCTCAGTTGGTTAGAGCGCAAGATTGTGGTCCTTGAGGTCGTGGGTTCGATTCCCATCACCCGCCCCACATAATTTAATAAGTATAGGGGTGTCGCCAAGCGGTAAGGCAACGGATTTTGATTCCGTCATTCGTAGGTTCAAATCCTGCCACCCCTGCCAAAATATGATTCATTAGCTCAGTCGGTAGAGCACGTGACTTTTAATCACGGTGTCCGGGGTTCGAATCCCCGATGGATCACCAAACTACCAAAGGGCATGCGCCATTAGCTCAGTTGGTAGAGCAATTGACTCTTAATCAATGGGTCCTGGGTTCGAGTCCCCGATGGCGCACCATAAAAAAAGACAGAGTTACTGTCTTTTTTTTATGGTCTGTTATCCCACGACTAACCCACGTTCGGACGTCTTTGACGGGCAAACGTGATGGACAAAGTGTTTTGAACGTCGTTCAAAACGCCCCCCGATGGCGCACCACTAAAAGTCTAAACCAATTTGTTGGTTTGGGCTTTAGAATATCTTTTTAATATCGCAACTTCTTTTAGTTCTATTGACATCTTTATTTTGGCCTGCTATAATTAAAGAGTAGTTTTGGGGGGCAGGCTTGGCCCCCAATACTCTTGCCGTCCTTTCTTTCAGGGTTGGGCGGCTTTTTTAATTTTCAGTTTTATTTTAGGGTTGACGTTTTGTCACTTTTTTACTTCCCAATTTACTTCCCAAAAATGCAAAACATTATAATTTACTCTACGTATACGTCTTCTGACGCTAGCCAATCTAAAAGACTTACCCCATCAGAAAATTTGTGATTTAATAGTAGTTCTTTATACGTGCTATATTCCTTTACATTTGCAAGCCATTCCTCTTCTCCACTTGCACTTGCCAGAGTTATGCAAGGTAGGTGGTGAATTGTAATATTATATCTTACGTCTTTATACCAAAAAATGAAGTCACCACAAAATTCAACCATTTCTAGCAGTTCATCAAAAGTCGCAGTTCCATTAAGGTATTTTTTTTCTTTATTGTTTTTCATTCCATCTCTCCTTTGTTTTTGCTAGTTAAGATTAATAAAAGCAAACACTATGTATGGATTTATCAAAGTTCATATTCATAGCGATTTTACCACCTGTAATTATTTTTGTCAAGACAGCATCGTCTTACGAAGTTTTTGAAATTTATAAAAATATTGACCTTTGTTTTAATTTTTGGCTAATTTAGTTGCTTAAATTTTATACTATATGTTATTATACATAAGTTAGTTTATTTATTATTATGGAGTTTTTATGTTAGAACTAAAAAACGTAAAAAAGATTTACACCACAAAGGCAGGCGACACGGCTGCCCTTGACGGGCTTTCGGTTACTCTACCCGATTCTGGATTAATTTTCGTAACGGGTAAAAGTGGTAGTGGTAAAACGACCTTTCTAAACGTAGTTGGTGCGCTAGACGGTTTTGACGATGGCGAAATTATTATTGACGGCAAAAACTTTGCTAACTTTACGGCAAAAGAAGCGTCAAGTTATCGCAACACCTTCGTTGGTTTTATTTTCCAAGAATACAACCTATTGCCTAACTACACCGTTTCTAAAAATATAAAGATAGCAAACGAACTTCAAGGCAGAGAGACTTCGGATGAAGAAGTGGAAAATCTGCTTAACCTAGTTGGGCTTGAAGGGCTTGCAAACCGTCATCCAAACCAATTATCCGGTGGGCAAAAACAAAGGGTTGCTATTGCAAGGGCGTTGGTAAAGAAGCCAAAGATTATTATGGCAGACGAACCTACGGGCGCGCTTGACCAAGCAACGGGCGTTCAAATTATGGAAACCCTTAAAAAACTATCAAAAACAAACCTTGTTTTAGTAGTTTCACACGACCTTGAAATCGCAGAAAGATTTGCCGACAGAATTTTAAGGCTTGTTGACGGCAAGTTAGTTGAAGACGTTACGCTTTCCGACAAAGAAATCACTGCAAACGTTATTTCCGACGACGGCTCTATAACGGTAAAATCGGGCGCACAGTTAACCGATACCGAAACTGCTTCGCTTGTAAACGCCATTAGAGAAAAGAAAAAGATTAACCTTGTTGAATCGCTTACGGTTAGAGCAAGAAAAAAAACTGCCCCAATAAAGGCAGTTCACCCTGAAACACCTGCACCCTTTGTAAATAGTAAAATGAAACTTAAAAGTTCAATGGGGCTTGGCGTTAACTCACTAAAGGCGAAACCTTTCCGTTTAATCATAACCATTATTCTTTCAGTTTTTGCTTTTGCGCTTTTTGGAATATTCGACACGGTTGCATCCTTTAACAATACTAAAGCCACGGCAAACCTACTTCGTTCGGGCGATTATGCGTCTATTACTGCGCAAAGCCAATACGCTAACGAATTTGGAACTTCCGACGTTAGACTTAGCCAAAGCGATATCGATAAGATAAACCAAACTACGGGGCAAAACTTCCGTGGGCTTTACGAAATAGTTGACAACTTTAATAGGGGAATATATACACATTCTAACATTGAAGAAATCGACCCTAACGTAAGCGAAGGTTCGCAATACTACTTGCTAACTCTTACGGATTTCGTGGAATTTAAGAAAGACGAAATGACAAGGGACGGAGAAGTTGGTTCTATTATCGACGCCAACGGGTATAATCTTAAAATGCTTTACGGTAAATACCCTACCATGCCAGACCTTCAACCAGAAGAAAAGTTAACCAACGTTAATATTGCGATATCTTCTTACACTGCTGAAGCAATTATGCGTTGTTTACAACTAGGGCAAACTTCAAAACTTCCATCAGGAACTTCTAGTATAGACTCCATTGGCGAACTTATCGGTGAACAAATATCCATCTACGATAGATACGATGAAATTACTTATACGATATCCGGTATTATTGACTGTGGCGCTATTCCAGAAAAGTATGACGAATTAAAGACTGCTATTCCAAACGAAAAGAACTACGCTCTTTCACAAGACTTTATGACCTTTATAAATTCTGGGCTTCATCTAAAAGTTTTCGTTCCAGAAGGTTTCGTTTCTTTTTGGAGAACGGAAAATCAAAGAGAATTAAGATACTTTAGCGACCCTAAAAACAGCATTATGAAACTAGGTGACGTGGCGCTTGGTGATAGCAAATACAACGTAGCAAACGCTTTTTATAACGTTAAAGATTTCACTTACGATAAGGTTATTTTATTTGAACCTAGTTCTTCAGCAAACGTTAATATAGGTCGCAAGGACGTTATTATAAACGCATCCGATATTCAACATTATTATAAAGCAGAGAAAAACAAACTTTCTAATCTTGAAAAAACCACTTTCTCTAACTACGTAAACGCGCTAGCCAACCCTGACCCGTCAATAACGGCAATTCAAAGAAAGGAAACTCTTAACGAATTGTATGAACTTCTTAAATCGGCAGACACGTCGTTTGAACTTGAAAAAACCGTTAATATGAGCGTAACCAACGCACAAACGGAAACCACTTCTACTTTTGATTGTAATATTGTAGGTATATATTTCTTGACAGATTGCGATATTTCTAAACCTAACGGACATTCTGGGGCAATAATTTCCTACCCACTAATGGTAAACGATACCTTTATGAATACGATTGGCGTTTACAATCAACAAGGTATTTATTCCAAAATGATTTCCCCTGTTAATACGAGTTATTTCGATGCTAACAACCTAGCCGAAATGCTTAATAATGAAAACGGAGTTAAATTATCTTGGTATCAAAACACCATTTTGGATACTATTGATGCTAACCGTCAACAAGTGCAACAATTCTCTAACTTGTTCTTATACGTTTCACTTGCGCTTGCTGTATTCTCTGTATTTATGTTGTTTAACTATATTTCAACTAGTATAGTTGCGCGTAGACAGTCAATCGGTGTGTTACGTGCGCTTGGTTCAAACAGCAAAGACATCTTTAGAATATTTATAACCGAAAGTTTGATTATATCTCTCATCAACGGAATACTTGCTTGTGGAGTTGCCGCTATTGGTTGTATATTCGTTAACTCTTATATTCAATCGGTTATGGGACTATCTATTAGTTTTGCGCTATACGGTGTTCGTCAAATAATTATTACCTTACTAGCAAGTTTTGTAACGGGCATACTTGCATCGCTTATCCCAATATTTAAGATATGCAAAGAAAAACCCGTTGACCTTATTAGAAGACCGTAAACCTTACAAACCAAAAAGGCTTTGTCGATAAGACAAAGCCTTTTTTAATGCGCTTTTTATATAAATATTATTTGCTAGAAGTTCCGTCGTTAATATATAAGATGCCTAGGCAGTCTTCCCCACAGTGAGAAGTTATGGTCCCACCTGCCCTTGTAATATGTATATTCTTAAAGCCTGCATCTTTAAGGAAGTTAACTGCAGTTTGAACTATACTATCGGGCGCTGTGGTGTAGGTAACGAATGCGTGTAAACGGTCGGGTGTATTAAAGGTTTCTAAAACGTCATGACAATAGTTTTCAACAACCTTTTGATAATTTCCCCTATATTTTTTGCCTGCAATCATCTTGCCTTCGGTAACTATTATTTGTGGGCGAATCTTAAATATGTTTGCGCCCAAGAAAGATAGAACGCTACATCTTCCACCCTTATACAAATAGTCTACCCTTTGAAGTTCAAAACTTGCTTGAACGCTTGGGACTCTTTCCTTACACTTGTTGTATATGGTTTGAGCGTCAACGCCTTGTTGTGCTAGTTCTGCGCCGTAAATGGCAAGTAAACCTATGCCCGTTGACAAAGACTGCGTATCTACGACGAAAACGTTCTTAAAGTTATTAGACGCTTTTATTGCGTTTTCGCAAGCGCAAGATAGTTTTGAAGATATTGAAAAATGAACTACTGCATCGTATTCTTTTAACAAGTTTTCAAAATGTTCTGTAAATTGATATTCGTTTATCGCTGAAGTCTTTGGCAAAATTTTATTCTTCTGAACAAAGTCAATGATTTCTTGCGAAGTAATTTCTCCGTCAAGATAAGTAGTGTTGCCAAGAGTTATTGAAAATGGAAGAATTTTGATACAATAGCGCTCTAAAAGTTCCTTTGATAAGTCGCAAGTAGTTTCTGCAGAAATTGCTATTTTCATAATAAGCCTCCGTAGTTTTTAATTTTCAATTAAATTTTATGTCCGAAAGCCTAAAATATCAACCTTTTCTTGCAAGGTTTTTTTCTACACTTTTTTTGGGCTTGGTAGACGATTTTTTGCCACTCTACTATCGGTAGAATAGTTTACAATATAAGCCGTTTTAGTTGCCTTTTTTGTTCATTTATGATAAAATGCTGACATGGATGTTAAAGAAAATCTTGCGCAAAATATTGCAACGCATAGAAAATATCTAAAATTAACGCAAGCAGAACTTGCTGAAAAACTAAATTACTCCGATAAGGCCGTGTCTAAATGGGAACGTGCCGAAGCCGTTCCTGAACTAAACGTTTTAGTTCAACTTTCCGACCTATTTGGCGTTACGGTGGATTCTTTGCTTAAACCTTGCACCGATAAAAAAACTACTAGAACACATAATCTTGGTAAACGTAGGCTTTCTCTTGCCATTTGGTCAACTAGTATCGTTTGGCTTGTTGCAACACTTTGCTTTGCCTTTATTGGAATTATTTTCCCTAGCATTGAAAACACTTGGCTATCCTTTATTATAGCAATACCCGTTACGATGATTGTGTTGCTAGTATTTACGTCGGTTTGGGGTAAAAACTTGTGGAACTTTATATTTACTTCTCTGCTTATATGGACGGCGCTTTTATCAATTTTCCTAGTTTTATTCTTTGCCCTACCAAGCCCACCTGATAACTTGTGGTTAATACTTATAACGGGTATTCCACTACATATATTTATCGCATTTATATTTTTATATCACAGAGCAAAATAAATTTAACCCCTTACGGAACACCGTAAGGGGTTTTTATTAACCGATTAATAATTTTATGCCGTATAGCACGACGAAATGCAAAGGGAAATACAAATAAAATAGATATTTTATTCTTAACTTTCCACGCTCGCCGTTGTAGAGCGCTAACGGAACAAGAGCAACTAGCGACCACCATTGCAAAGGAACTTCTATGTTGTCAAGCACGATTAACACAAGACCTATTCCACAGGCTAATAGTTTAATCCATTTTCCTTTTGCAAGGTAAATGCCTATTGGCAAGGTAACGCAAAACACACCGTAATTAAAGGAAAAGTTTGGAATTTTTTTTGGAAGTATATAGTAAAGTAAACCTACTAACAAAAATGACGATATCGTTAGTATTATTGCATAATGCTTTTTGCTTTTCATTGCCCAATTAATTAGGTAAATTAATAACATAGAAAAACTGTAACTAACAAGCGTAGTCATTTCCAGCGATTTATCGTTAACGTAATATGCTATTTGACAAATCAGGGCAAGCGAAAATACCGTTAGAAAATATCTGAGTTTGTTTTTAGTATATCTGCACCCTTCTGCAATCATATAAGCGTATATCGGCATGGAAATTCTGCCTATTATTCTAAACGCCATTATTCGGGGAAAGAATATAACGCCGATATGGTCAACCGTCATCGTTATAAGGGCAATTATTTTAAGAGCGTTATTAGTTAGCCCCATTCTTTTAATTATCATTAGTTTAAGGTTATATCCTTTAATTTTTGGTATTTTTTTAAGGCAAACTGTCTGATTTCTGAAGTATCTCTTTCTGCGCTAAAATAATCGTCGCTTATCTTTTTTGCAAGGAATATAGATTCGGTTGTATACGAAAGGTTGCCAAGGTCGTGCATAAATTTACCACTTTGCCTATCCCCCATAAAGTCCCCCGAACCACGCAATTTATAGTCGTATTCAGAAACCTTAAAACCGTCGGAATTTTCCTTAATAACCTTTAATCTTTCTAAAGCGACGGGTGAAGACGTGCCTACCGTTAAGAAACAGTAACTTTTCTTATCCGACCTACCTACTCTGCCACGTAATTGGTGAAGTTGTGAAAGCCCAAAACGTTCTGCGTTGTATATAACCATTACGGTTGCGTCTGGAACGTCTACACCGACTTCAATAACGGTAGTTGATACTAACAACTGAATTTGCTTATCCTTAAAATCAGTCATTACTTGAGTTTTTTCTTTATCCTTCATTTTCCCGTGAAGAAGCCCTACCTTTACGCTTGGCAATCTTTCTTTTATATCTTCGTAAAGTTCGGTAGCAGATATCACCGAGCCTTCTTCGTCCCCTTCTATTTTAGGGCATACGAAATACGCTTGCTTGCCTTCTTCAATCTCTTTTTTTATAAAACCAAGCATATCGCTATATTTTTCAGACGGAACTACGTTCGTTTGGATAGGTATGCGTGATTTTGGCTTGTCGGAAATTGTAGTTATATCTAAATCACCGTAAAATATTAGCGCTAGCGTTCTAGGAATTGGCGTTGCGCTCATTACCAAAACGTCGGGAGTAACGCCCTTACTCATTAAGGCGCTACGTTGAGCAACGCCAAAGCGTTGTTGCTCGTCACATACACATAGCGACAGATTTTTAAACTCTACGTCGTCAGTTAGAACGGCGTGCGTTCCAACTAAAATATGCGTAAACCCACAAGCAATGCCCTGCTTTATACGGCGTTTTTCTTTTGCTTGGGTAGAACCCGTCAAAAGGTCTACGTTATACTCTGGAAACGCCTTTTTAACGGCGTTATAGTTCTGCATTGCCAAGACTTCGGTCGGGGCTAGCAAGACTGCTTGATACCCACTTTTAACGGCTACGAACATTGCTGAAAGGCTTACTGCAGTTTTACCACTTCCAACGTCCCCTTGCAAAAGTCTGTTCATAACCGAATTGCCTTTCATGTCAGAAAAAATATCGTTTACTGCCGTTTTTTGACCTTCGGTAAACTCAAATGGAAAACGCTGGACTATAAACTCCACAAGTTCTTTTGAAGTAGTGCTATACTTATTTATTCTAACTTGTTCCCTACCACCTTTTACAATTCTAAAGGCTGAAATTAGAGCAAAATATTCTTCAATGGCTATCCTTTCAGACGCTCTTTTAAGCGTGTCGAAATTTGACGGATTATGAACTTCACGATAAGCGAAATACAAGTCGGAAAGATTGTATTTTAACTGCAAATCTTTAGGGATTATAGACTTTGGTTTTTCAATATCCACGGCTAGACGAACGGAGTCTCTAACCAATTTTTGCGTGAGCGAACCTTTTACCGAATACTGTGGAACTATTCCCTTTAACCTAAAGTTTTTATCACAAGGTTCAAAGGACGGATTAACCATACTAACAACGCCGTTTTCAGCGCGAACACGCCCGTAAAATAAGTATTCCTGCCCCGGAATTAGTTTACTTGCAACGTATGGTTGATTAAACCACGTTATAGGAAAATAAAAACCTTCTTGCTCACAATTTACTTTTACTATTCCACTATGCCCAAAACGCCTTACGGTCGGTTGAGTTACCACCGTGCCCGTCGTCAACACAACGTCGTTATGGTAAGCGTATTTTAGCGCTTGTTTTTCCCTTAAGTCTAGATATGCACGTGGAAAAAACCGCATAAGGTCTGCGGTGTCAAATAAGTCCATTTTATTAAAATCTTGTTCTCGTTTTTCGTTTATTCCACGAATTTTTGTTAATTCCATATCTCTTTTTGAAAAGTGGGGAAGATTGCTCTTCCCCACGTTTTTTATTCAAGTGCTATATAGTAGTAGTAAATAGGTTGACCACCGTAGTGCAACTCTACGTCGCAATCGGGGTATTTTTCCATAATATCTTGTTGAAGTTTTTCTGCTTCTTCCTTTTTAACGTCTTGTCCGTAGTATAAAGTGATAATTTCTTCAATACTGCGTAACTTTTCAATAAGGTCAAGGGTTACTTTACTAACGTCTTTACCCTTTGCCAAAATCTTTTTGTTGTCAAGCCCCATTACGTCGCCAATCTTAAGGTCGAAACCATAAAGTTTAGTATTACGAACTGCGTAGGTTACTTGGCCAACCGTTACCGTATCAAGCGCGTGAATCATATTCGCCTTGTTTTCATCAACACCAAGGTCTGGGTTAAAGGCTAGCGCAGCGGCAAAACCTTGTGGAATATTCTTCGTAGGTATAACGTGAATTTGCTTGTTTTCTACTAGTGATTTTGCTTGTTCGGCTGCAAGAATAATGTTCTTATTATTTGGGAAAACGAAAACGTTTTCGGCATTGACTTTTGCAACTGCATCAGCAATGTCGCTTGCAGATGGGTTCATTGATTGACCACCTTCAATTATTTGGTCAACCATTAAGTCTTTGAATATTGCGCTTATTCCGTCACCGGCAGAAACTGCCATCATCCCTATCGGCTTCTTTTCTGCTTCAAATTGCTTCATTAAAGCACGGTTTTGTTCAAGCATATTTTCAATCTTAAGCTTGTCTAGTTCGCCAAGTTCAAGAGCACGTGTAAGCGCTTTGCCCGGTTGGTTTGTATGAACGTGAACTTTAACAAACTCTAAATCCCCGATAACGATTACGCTATCGCCAAGTGACATTAAATATTCCTTAAACCTTTCTATGTCTGCCATAGTGGTTTGTTTTTTAAGGTTTATAATAAAGAATTCCGTGCAATATGCAAATTCAATATTGCCTAAATTCATTATATCAACGTGTTCAAATGATGATTGAGATTGAACTTCTTCAGTAACGGCAAGTGATGCGTCAACCGTTTCGCCACGGATTGCTTTTAGCATACCTTGTAACATTACGTAGTAACCTTGACCACCTGCGTCAACAACGCCTGCCTTTTTAAGAACGGGAAGAAGTGACGGTGTTAAATCAACGGCTTCTTTAGCGCCTTTAAGAACTTCTACGAAAAACGCGTCGAAATCCTTGTTTTTTCTATGTGCGCTCATTGCAGCGTCGGCAACCATTCTTGCAACTGTTAGAATCGTGCCTTCTTTTGGTTTTGATACTGCGCCGTATGCAATTTCTGCGCCGTTACGAAGCGCCGTTGCAAATAACTTAGTATCAATTTCTTCTGCTTTAGATAGCGTTTGGCATATACCACGAACTATTTGAGAAGTGATAACGCCCGAATTACCCCTTGCGCCACGCAAAGCGCCTTTGCTTGTTGCGTCTGCAAGTTCAGATATTTTATTGTTTTGACATTTGATAAGTTCTTTTATTGCCGATTGCAAAGTCATCGACATATTTGTTCCCGTATCTCCGTCTGGAACGGGGAAAACGTTTAAAGCGTCTAATGAATTTCTATTTACTTCAACAAGTTTAGCGGCAGTAGTCATCATTGACTTGAACATTGCGCCGTTTATTGTTTTTAACATATATTATACCTCTTAAAGGGAAAAAACTAATTTATTTTTCGACACCCATAACCTTAACGTTTATGGTATCAACAACCATACCCGTAAAGTTTTCTACTTTATACTGAATGCCTTCTTTAAGCGCTTCAACAACTGCGTTTATAGATACACCGTATTTTACGATTACAGACACGCTAATAAAGATTCTGTCCCCATTAGTATTAACGGTAACACCCTTAACACCAGAACCGAACCTTAAAAAGCTGACAATTTTGTCGAATGGATTTCTATGAACGAATTTAACTATTCCATAACTATCCATTGCAACACGATAAACGAAGTGCGCTATCGTTTTGTCAGATATTATTATTTTGCCGTAAATATTATTTGTTTTTACTGCCATAATAACTCCTACAAATTACACTATAATTATTTTACAATATTTTGCTTTGTTTTGCAACCCTTTACAATAAATTATTGTATTTTTTTGCTTCTCAATTATTTTTGAAGAATAAAAATTTTTTATAAACTATGCTAAAAAAAGTTGCTTTTTGTTAAATAATATGGTATTGTATTTGTTGTTAAATATAAACTTAAGTTCCATTCGGAGGATTTTATAATGAGTAAAGTATGTAGTGTATGTGGAAAAGGTAAACTTTCTGGTAATTTGGTTAGCCACTCTAACCGTAAAACACCAAAATTATACGAAGCAAACCTTCAAAAGGTTTCAGTTAAAAACGCTAACGGCACCGTTAGCAAAGAATACGTTTGCACCAGATGCTTAAAGAGCGGAAAGGTTGAAAGAGCGTAATTTTTGAATTTGAAAAATAAAGTGGTTTAAGATTTCTTAAACCACTTTTTATTTTTCTTTTTCGTTAGGGCTTTACCCTAACGTTTTTCCGTCAAAAATCAACTAGGTGATGTTACAGAGCCTTATCTATAATATTTCCTTGCAAATCTTTAAGGTAAATACAGCCGTCTTCAAGCAAAACGTAACTATTTTTAGTATTATCTTTTGGCAAGGAAACCGACCCTGCGTTTACGATTATTACGCCGTTTTCTTCTTTGATAAATCCGGTGTGAAAATGCCCGTAAATAATCACGTCAAATTTAGTTTTTGGCATAGAGTTTTGGTTATATATATGCCCATGCGTGCAAAAAACCGTTTTATCGCCAGAAACTAAAACGGAATTATCTACAAAATCGAATTCCGATATTAAGGTATCAACTTGGCTATCACAGTTGCCCTTTATAACGATAAGTTTATCTTTTATCCCGTTCAAAAGTTCTGCAACTTTTAACGGAGCGTATTCTTCTGGAAGTGGATTTCTTGGTCCGTGATTATAAATATCGCCAAGCAGTATAAGTTTTTCTGCACCTTCCCTTTCAAACGCAGAAATTAACTTTTGCGTATAGTATGCCGAACCGTGTATATCCGACGCTATTAAAAACTTCATATTATTTACCTCTTATTAAATAATTAACAACTTCTTGTGCTAAAAGCAAGCCTGCTGTAGCCGGAACGAATATCATTGACGGTGGACAGGCTCTACCGTTAACTCTTTTTTCGCAATCAGCGTCCGTATTGCAAGTCAACGCCTTTTCTTCAGAATAAACTACTTTAAGGTTTTCAATACCCATCTTTTTAAGTTCGTGGCGCATAACCCTTGCTAAAGGACAACCTTGAGTTTTATAAACGTCGGAAACCTTTAATTTGGTTATATCAAGTTTACCACCCGTTCCCATACAAGAAATTATTTTAACACCCTTTTCTTTTGCGCTTTTTATTAGATGTAATTTTGCCGTTACGGTGTCTATTGCGTCTATAACGTAGTCAAATTGCCCTAAATCAACTAAGTGAGCGTTCTCTGGAAGATAAAATAGTTTTTCTGCAAAAACTTGCATCTTACTATTTATAGAAAGCAGTCTTTTTTTTGCAACTTCCACTTTATCCATTCCGACCGTTTCTTCGGTAGAAATAATTTGACGGTTAAGGTTGCTTTCTTCAACCACGTCGCTATCAAAAATGGTAAGTTTGCCCACGCCACTTCTTGCAAGCGCTTCAATAGCAAAACCACCCACGCCACCGATTCCAAACACGGCGACGTGAGCGTTCTTTAACACTTTAATATTTTCTTCACCTATTAGAAGTTGTGTTCTTAAAAAGGCTTTTTCCATTAAAGAAGGTTTATTCCTTTTTTAGCGTTTTCTTTTATACATTCTTCCGACCAGATTGACGATTGAACTTCGCCAATATGCTCTTTTTTAAGGAAGAACATACATATTCTTGATTGACCTATTCCACCACCTATGGTAAGTGGTAATCTTTCGTTTACAACGTCTTGACAATAAGGCGTTGATAGTTTTTCTAGTTCTTTTCTCTTTTTTAATTGCTTAACTAAACTGTCTTTGTCTACTCTTATACCCATTGAAGACAATTCCACCGATTGGTCTAAAACGTCTGACCATAATAGAAGGTCGCCGTTTAATTTCCAATCGTCGTAGTCTGCCGCCCTGCCGTCGTGTGGTTTGCCGTCAGAAAGTGGCCAACCTATTTTATACAAGAACACAGCCTTATGCTCTTTTGCTATTGCATGTTCCCTTTCCTTTCTAGTAAGCGTTGGGTATTTTTGTTCTAACTCTTTAGTAGAAACGAAGGTTATTTCCTTTGGTAAATCGCAAGAAAGCATTGGGTATTTTTTAACTAGAGCGTTTTCTACCTTTAAGAATACCTTATATATAGCGCGAACGGTCTTTTTAAGATAGGAAATCTTCCTTTGGTCTTTGGTGATTATTTTTTCCCAATCCCATTGGTCAACGTATACTGAATGCAATCTATCCAAGTCTTCATCACGACGGATAGCATTCATATCCGTATAAAGCCCACTACCTTCAGAAAAGCCGTATTTTGCAAGCGCCATTCTTTTCCACTTTGCCAAAGATTGAACTATTTCTACTTCTTTATGTAAACAAAGAACATCGAAACGGACAGCCCTTTCGTAGCCGTTTAAGTTGTCGTTTAACCCAGATTCCGGTTGAACGAACAAGGGCGCTGATACTCTGGTTAGTTTTAGCGCCTTGGCTAGTTCTTTCTCAAAGGTGTCTTTTATAAACTTGATTGCAATTTCCGTTTCAATTAAGCCTAATTTAGACTTATCCGTCATTATAATACTCCTTGATAAATTGGGTGCGCTTCGATTAACTTTTTAACTTCTGCTCTAACGTAATCAAAGCAGTTTTCTCTTTCTTTAATAATTTTTACGATAAGTTCTGCAACCTTTTCGCAGTCTGCTTCCTTAAAGCCACGTGTGGTTATTGCAGGTGTGCCGATACGAACGCCACTTGTAATAGTTGGCTTTTCTGGATCCCATGGAACTGCATTTTTATTTAAGGTGATGTTAACTTGTTCGGTTAAATCGTTTAGTTCTTTACCCGTCATACCCGTTCCGATAAGGTTAAGTAAGATTAAGTGGTTGTCCGTTCCACCAGAAACCATGTTAATACCGTGTTTTTTGAAGGTGTTTTCCATAGCCTTTGCGTTTAGAACTACTTGGTGTTGGTAAGCCTTAAATTCATCGCTCATTGCTTCTTTAAGCGCTACTGCTTTGCCGGCGATAATGTGCATTAAAGGACCACCTTGAGTTCCTGGGAATACTGCCTTATCTATTGCTTTTGCAAGTTCTTCTTTGCATAAAATCATACCACCACGTGGTCCACGCAAAGTTTTGTGGGTAGTTGTGGTAACAACGTCTGCATAAGGAACGGGGTTTGGATGTTCACCCGTTGCAACTAGACCTGCAATGTGCGCCATATCTACCATTAAGTATGCGCCAACTTTATCTGCAATTTCTCTAAAGCGTTTAAAGTCGATAACTCTTGGATATGCGCTTGCGCCTGCAACGATTAGTTTTGGTTTGCATTCTAGAGCAATGCTTTCAACTTCGTCATAATCGATTGCGCCCGTTTCTTTTGAAACGCCGTAAGGAACAACGTTAAAATATTTACCAGAAACGTTTGCTTTGCTACCGTGAGTTAAGTGGCCACCGTGAGCAAGATTCATACCCATAATGGTATCGCCCGGTTGAAGCAATGCAACGTATACTGCAAAGTTTGCGTTTGCACCACAATGTGGTTGAACGTTTGCGTGGTCTGCGCCAAACAATTTTTTTGCTCTCTCAATCGCTAAACTTTCAACAACGTCTACGTGTTCGCAACCACCGTAGTAACGGTGACTAGGATAACCTTCTGCATACTTATTAGTTAAAACGCTTCCTGCTGCAAGCAATACGTTTTCTGAAACGATATTTTCACTTGCGATAAGTTCGATATTGTTTCTTTGTCTGTTAAGTTCTGAATCCATACCAGCAAAAAGTTCTGGGTCAAAGTTTTTTAGAGCGCTTAAATCAATCATTTTATTTCTCCTATGTGTTTTGATTTTTAATCTATATGTTTTAATATCATTTCCGAAAGTTGAGGTTTGGTTGTTAACCCGATAGTCTTTTCAACCATTTCGCCGTTCTTGAAAACCATAAGCGTAGGAATACTCATAATGCCAAGTTCTACTGCTAATTTTTCCAAAACGTCTACGTCTACTTTAGCAACAACTGCTTTGTCGCCGATTTCACTTTTGAATTCGTGAAGTATTGGCGCTTGCATTTTGCAAGGACCACACCAAGTTGCCCAAAAATCAACCAAAACGGGTTTGTCTTGAACAAGAAGTTCACTAAATTCTTGTTCGGTTGTTATTTCTATAATATCATTCATTTTCATTCTCCTTTTCACTTGTTTTTATAACACTTACTATCGTCGTAATAAAACCGTTCGTTCTTTTTAACTTTTTATCCAAAAAGGCTAATAAGATAAACCACACGGCAATGCTTATAAGTGAAAGCCATAATGCCCAAAGTTCATTCCCTATAACGGTTAGCGCTATTACCGACGATAAAAGTATTAGTAATAACGGAACTAAAAATACCAAAAGTATAGCCGTTAATTTTCCCTTTTCTTGTCTTTCTATTAAAACGGTGTCGCCCACTTTGGCGTTAACGCTATTTTCGGCTTCAAATTCTATTGCGTTTGCTCCCTTTGGAAATAAACACATTCCACATTTGCTACACTCGTCTTTTTTGTCAATTACTAAAGTTGCCGTTTGCCCAGCAACTTTTTTTACTATTGCGCTCTCTTGCATATCAACCGTTAAGCACGAAATCGCAAAGGTCGGAAAATTTAACTAAAGTTTGGCTTCCGTCAGACATTTTCTTTACCGTCACTTCGCCCTTTTCAAGTTCGTTTGAGCCTATAACTGCCACGAACTCTGCGCCGATTTTATCTGCATACTTAAATTGCGCTTTGATGCCCCTTTCCATATGGTCAACGTCACATGAAACGCCCTTTTGACGGAATTGGTTAGCAAGTTCAAACGCCTTTTCCCTTTCGGCTTCGCCCATAGGAGCAAGATATATTTTAACGCTATCATTACAAGGAATTTCTACGCCCGTGTTTTCTAAAAGCATTAAAAGTCTTTCAATACCTACTGCAAAACCTATACCGGGAACGTCGGTTTCGCCGAATTCACCGATTAAACCGTCGTATCTTCCACCACCACAAACCGTGCCTTGCGCCCCAATGTTATCGGAAACGAATTCAAACACCGTTTTGGTATAGTAATCAAGGCCACGAACGATATTAGGATTAACCTTATAACTTACGCCTGCTAAATCCAAAAGTTTTTGAACTTTTGCAAAGTGAGATTTACAATCGTCGCAAATATAATCTAGTATGATAGGTGCGTTTGCGTTTATCTTTTTGCAATCTTCGTTTTTACAGTCAAGAACTCTTAGTGGGTTCTTTTCCATTCTTTCTACGCATAAAGGACACAAGTTTTCCACGTTGTTTTTTAAATACTGTTTTAACGCTTCAGAATACTTTTTGCGACAATTTGGGCAACCAATACTGTTGATATAAAGGGAAATGTTCTTTACCCCCAATTTATCAAGCAAGGTCTTTGCTAAAAGAATAACTTCTGCATCAGTATCTGCCCCACTAGCGCCTAAAAATTCTATGCCGAATTGGTGAAATTCACGTAGTCTGCCTGCTTGTGGTCTTTCATAACGGAAGCATTGGGTTATGTAGTATAACTTTGATGGCAAGGCTTGGTTAAAGAGTCCGTTTTCCACGAACGCTCTTGCAACGCCTGCCGTTCCTTCTGGTTTTAAGGTTATACTTCTATCACCTTTATCGTTAAAGGTATACATTTCTTTATTAACGATATCGGTGGTTTCGCCTATGCCACGAAGAAAAACTTCGGTGTGTTCAAAGGTGGGGGTGCGAATCTCTTTTGCGTTAAAAAGCGATGCGACTTCCCTTGCCGTTTTTTCTATATACTGCCACTTTGCGCTTTGCGAAGGCAAAACGTCTTTAGTGCCTTTTGGTGCGTTAATCATATTCTTATTATATCCTTGTTTTTGCTTTTGCCCAAATGTTTTTTTATGATTTTTTATTTTTTTGTTCTACAATTTTTATATAATCAACTAGAGAATATACTTTTTAAGGTCTTTGGTCTTTTTGTCAACGCCAAATTTATTAATTACGTATTGCGCGTCTATAACCACTTGCTTTTCTTCGCCGTCTGCCAAATAAGAAACTTCTTCAAGCAAGTTTTCCATTACGGTATGCAATCTTCTTGCGCCGATATCTTCGCTAGTAGCGTTCATATCTTCAGAAATTTCTGCAACCTTTTCAATAGCGCTTTCGGTAAATTGTAAGTCCACCCCGTCAACCTTTAGTAGGGTTGCGTATTGCAAGGTGATTGCGTTCTTTGGAGTAGTTAAAATCTTAACGAAATCGTCTTTGCTTAAACTTTGCAATTCCACTAGTATTGGAAATCTGCCTTGAAGTTCAGGAATTAAATCGCTAACTTTGGAAACGTGGAAAGCGCCTGCCGCTATAAAGAGAATATAGTCCGTTTTGATTGCGCCGTATTTAGTCATTACGGTTGAGCCTTCAACGATAGGTAAAATATCCCTTTGCACACCTTCTCTTGAAACGTCTTGTCCACCAGAATTAGTGCCTTTTGCAGCGATTTTATCAATTTCGTCAATAAAGATAATTCCTTCTTGTTCTGCTCTATGAACGGCTTCTTCATTAACGGAGTCTTTATCTATAAGTTTATCTGCTTCTTCTTCCAATAAAATTCTTCTTGCTTCTTTTACTGAAAGTTTTCTTCTTTTGCGTTTTTTAGGCATCATATCCCCAAAGATACTGCCGATACTTATTTCTCCACCACCTGGAACTAATTCCATTGGCTTTGGATTGTCTTCTATTTCAATTTCTATAACTTCGTTGTCGTAATATCCCTTTTTAAGACCTTCGGCAATATTTTTTTCAAAAATATCAACGGGTGTTTCGCCACGGTCGAGACGACGAACTTCTGCCAAAATTTTAACTAGTTTAGCGTCAACGGTTGCGCTTGCTTTTTCGTTGACTTTCTTAAATCTTTCTTCCTTGACAAGACGAACTGCGCATTCTGCTAGGTCACGAACCATTGATTCAACGTCTCTACCAACGTAACCTACTTCGGTATACTTGGTCGCTTCTACCTTAACGAAAGGCGCGCCGACTAGTTTTGCAAGTCTTCTTGCAATTTCCGTTTTACCTACGCCCGTAGGACCTTTCATAATAATATTCTTTGGAGTTATTTCATCCATTTCGGCTTTAGATAGTCTGCTTCTTCTATAACGGTTACGAAGGGCTATTGCCACAGCCTTTTTCGCTTGGTCTTGACCAATTATATACTTATCTAATTCTTCAACAATTTGTTTTGGACTTAAATTCATACAGCGCCCCCTTATAACGTTTCACAAGTGATGTTGCCGTTTGTAAATACGCATATTTCACTTGCGATTTTAAGTGATTTTTTAACTATTTCTTCTGCTGAATAATCGGTTTCTTGGAAAAGCGCTCTTGCAGCGGCTAAAGCGTAGTTTCCACCACTACCTATTGCGCAAATACCGTCTTCCGGCTCTATTACTTCGCCCGTTCCCGAAACGATTAACAAACTGTCTTTATCAGCAGTTATCATCATGGCTTCAAGTTTTCTTGCCTTGTCGCTACGCCAAAGTTCTGCTAGTTCAACTGCGCTACGCATTAAATTGCCGGAATATTTATTTAACATTTCTTCAAATCTTTCAGAAAGGGTAAAAGCGTCTGCAACAGAACCTGCAAAACCAAAAATAACCTTTCCGTTATAAATTCTTCTAACCTTTACTGCATTATTTTTAAATATGATTGATTGCGACATGGTTACTTGACCGTCGCCTGCGATTGCCGTTTGGCCGTTTCTCTTTACGGCGCATATGGTCGTCCCTTTAAATTCCGTCATATATTCATCTCCTTTTTGAATTGGTTAATTATTTTTATACTTCGCTCTGCCATAAGGCGTTTTCTTTCAGACTTGTCCCTAATAATTTGCCCAAGAGATGGCAATATGCCAAAGTTAGCGTTCATAGGTTCAAAATCTTTATTCTCTGTCGTAATATACTTGGCAAGCGCGCCTGATACCGTTTGGTCGGATAAAATAGAATAAGGCTTATCGTTTATCTTCTTTTCTAGATATATGCCTGCCATAAGCCCTGACATAGCGCTTTCCACGTAGCCTTCCACACCCGTTATCTGCCCTGCGAAAAAGGTTTTTGGGTGTTGCTTTAGCGAATAGTCTGGGTTTAAGATTTTTGGTGAATTTATAAAGGTGTTACGGTGCATTACCCCGTATCTTAAATATTCAGCGTTTTTCAAGGCTGGAATTAAAGAAAACACACGCTTTTGTTCGCCAAAGGTAAGGTTAGTTTGAAAACCGACTAGGTTATACATACTGCCTTGCTGGTCTTCTTTTCTTAATTGCAAGGTTGCATACGCCCATCTGCCCGTTTTTGGGTTGGTAAGCCCCACGGGTTTTAACGGACCGAAACGCAAGGTGTCCCTGCCACGCATTGCCATAACTTCGATTGGCATACAGCCTTCAAAAATATCCTTTTTTTCAAACTCGTGAAGGTCTGCTCTTTTTGCGCTTACTAAAGCGTCGTAAAACAGTTCGTATTCTTCCTTTGTCATCGGGCAATTTATATGGTCGCCGTTGCCTTTGTCGTATCTATCGCCAAAGAAAGCGTTTTCCATATCGATACTTTCAAAATCTACTATCGGCGCAGAAGCGTCGAAAAAATGTAGATGCCCAGAAGAAATTTCTTCTAATCGTTTATACAACTTGCCCGTAGTAAGTGGACCTGTTGCAATAACCGTCCACTCGTCAAAATCAATATCTTCAATTTCTTTATTTATTACGGTTATATTTTTATGACCTTTTATTTTTTGAGTTATATATTCTGAAAATTGTTCACGGTTAACGGCTAAAGCGTTGCCTGCTGGAACGGCAGATTTATCAGCCGATTCTATTATAAGCGAGCCAAGGATTCGCAATTCTTCTTTCAAAAGACCTGCGGCGTTACCGTAAATATCGTTACTTTTAAGTGAGTTGGAACAAACGAGTTCGCCAAAATTTTCGCTTTTATGCGCTGGGGTAAATTTAGTAGGCTTAATTTCGTATAGTTCTACGTTTAAGCCTTTATTAGCCAAATAATACGCGCATTCCGAACCTGCAAGTCCACCACCGATTACTTTAATTTTTTGCATCTTTCGTATATGAACACCCTTTATCAGAGCATTTAATTTTTCCGTTGACGTTTATTAAAAACTTTCCACAAGTCGGGCATTTTTCACCCGTAGGCATATCCCAACTCATAAACTTACATTCGGGATAACCCGAACAACCGTAGAAGGTCTTCCCCCCACGTGAAGTCATTTTTTTAGTAGGTCTACCACATTCTGGGCAAACGCCTGCGTTTTCCGTAAGGCTTATGGTATTTTTACACTTTGGATAGTTTGAACAAGCCAAGAATTTACCGAACTTGCCTTCGCGCTCTACCATTACTCCACCACATTTAGAACAAAGTTTATCGGTAGGGATTGCTACTTCTGGATTAGCGCTTTTTATGTTTGAACAACTAGGATAGTTTGAGCAAGCGTAATAGTTGCCAAAACGCCCACTATTAATAGTCATTCTTGCCCCACACTTATCACATATAACGTCGGTAAGTTTTGACCTTTCAACTTGTTTTTCAAACACCTTATAAAAATCGCTTATAAGTTTATGCCAATCTTTACCACCTGCGCCGATATCGTCAAGCGCAGTTTCCATCCTTGCTGTAAAGGATATATCCATTACGTCTGAAAAACTTTTCACCAAAAAGTCGATTAGATTATAACTTATTGGATTTGGGAACAAATACTTTTTATCCCTTGAAACGTATTCACGTTTTTTATCAGTTAACTTACCCATTATAACGGCGTAAGTAGAAGGTCTACCTATACCCTTATCTTCCATAGTCTTAATAAGGGTGGCTTCAGTATAGCGAACGGGTGGTTTAGTAAATTTTTGTTCCTTAATAAGTTTATTTAGAACAAGCGCTTCGCCCTTTTCCATTGGTGGCAATAAGGAATTGCCCGTTTCTTCGTCTTCTTCTTTCTTGCTGTCGTCGTATACTGCAGTATATCCCTTAAACACCAAAGTTTTACCACTAGTTTTTAAGGTGTAATCCCCTGCGTTTACGGCAACTGCAACGCTATCGTAAACGGCTTCTGCCATTTGCGACGCCAAAAATCTTTCGTATATTAATTTATAAAGCCTTAATTGGTTTTTATCTAAAATATCTGCAACGCTTTCCGGCGTTTTAGTAATATCGATTGGGCGAATGGCTTCGTGGGCGTCTTGCGCGTCTTTTTTACTTCTGTAAACGTTTGGCTTTGATGGTAAATATTTTTCGCCATACGTTTGTTTAATGTGTTCTAGCGCTTGCTTTTGCGCTTCAGTAGAAACACGCACGGAGTCCGTTCTCATATAAGTTATTAAGGCTATGTTGCCGTTTTTGGTTTCTACGCCTTCGTATAATCTTTGAGCAATGCTCATAACTTGTGGCGCAGTAATATTAAGCCTCATAGAACCGTCTTGTTGCAAGGTAGACGTTATATATGGCGCTGGCGCGTGTGATTTAACCACGCTCTTTTTAACTTCGCCAACTACAAAGTTAGAACTATTTAATTCTTGCTCTACCTTTTGCGCTTCTTCTTGACTAGAAGGTTTATACTTTTTGCCCTTCTTTTCCGTCAAAAGAACGCTAAACTTAGATTTTTCTTTAGGGTTTACTTCTGCTTTAATATTCCAATATTCTTGTGGTTTGAACGCTTGAATTTCACGCTCTCTATCAACTATCATTCTGAGCGCTACCGACTGAACTCTGCCAGCAGACAAACTTTCGTTAAGGATAGAACTTGCAACCGGCGAAATAGAATAGCCCACCAATCTATCTAGCACGCGCCTTGCTTGTTGCGCGTCAACCAAGTTCATATCTATCTTTCTAGGATTTGCTATTGCGTTTTTAACGGCTTTTTCAGAAATTTCGTTAAACTCTATACGGTTTGCTTGATTTTCATCTAAGCCTAAAACCTCTGCTAGGTGCCAAGATATTGCTTCACCTTCTCTATCAGGGTCGGTTGCAAGATATACTTTGTCGGCTTTTTTAGCCTTTTCCGAAAGCCTTTTTATATCTGCTTTTTTGTCGGCTGAAATTTCATAGTAAGGTTCAAAGTTGCCCGTGATTTTTATACCCATTCTATTAGTGGGTAAATCACGAACGTGACCTTTACTTGCTTCTACCTTGTAGTCGCCTTTTAAAAACTTTTCAATAGTTTTTGCCTTGTGTGGTGATTCCACTATAATTAACTGCATTTAGCCCTCCAAGTGAGTTGACGTTAATTGATAAACGTTTCCGTTTTTTATTACCAAGCCCTTTATTTCCATTATTGAAAGGGTTGGCGTTATTTCTATCGCGCGTTTGTTTAACGCAACGCTTATTTGCTCTACGTGTTTTTCCCCTTCGCCAAGTATTTTTACGATTGCTTGTTCTTCGTCCGATAAATCCAAAGACTTGGTTTTTTGCTCTATACCGTAAAAATCTAAAATATCTTTAGGGGTATCCGTTAATATTGCGCCTTGCTTAATTAGGGAATTGCAACCTTCGCCAGACGCTATGCCTACCGAGTATGGAACGGCAAAAACGTCTTTACCATATTCTAGCGCGTAATCAGCCGTCCAAAGCGTTCCACTCTTTCTACCAGCAGATACTATTAACACTCCTTTAGATAGCCCTGCAAATAATCTGTTGCGAATAGGAAACATATACGGCATTGGCGAAACTTCTGGTGGGTATTCGCTAATAACTAAACCTACTTTTGCAACCTTTTCTAAAAGTTGGGTGTTAGATTTAGGATAAACGTTAGCAATACCACCCGTTATTACTGAAATAATCTTTCCACCTTTATCCACTGCCGTTTGGCATACGGTTTGGTCAACGCCTTGCGCAATGCCCGTTACCAAGGTAAACGAACATTCTAAAAGGCGTGATGCGTAGTCCTTGGCGATTGCAAGTGATTGTGGCAAACTTTTACGACTGCCAACGATTGCAAAACTGTCAAAGTCGTTTAGAAGTTGTATATTTCCTTTAGTATACAACACCAAAGGTGGAATTTTAACGTTTTTTAGTTTTTGTGGATAATCTTTAGACCTTATAGTTACTGCCTTAACGCCGTGTCTTTCAAGACCTTTTAATACCATCTTAATATAATCGACGTTTAGGGAATTTTTTAAAGTGGAATAGACGTTTGGGTCAAGATTAGTTAAAAGATAATCTTTGCCCTTTTGCAAAATCGTGGTTGCGTCTAATTCGCCAGAGATTGCTATTAGCCTTTCCTTGTGTCTATACTCTAGCCCTAAAAAACTATCTAGCCAAATAAGGCATAGTTCTTCTTTTGTATAACTTGTTATATCCATACTACGAACGACGGTAACTTACTGCTTCTAGTATATGCGAAACGCCTATTTGGCTTTCGCCTGCTATATCTGCAATAGTTCTTGCAACTTTGATTATACGGCTTCTTGCTCGTGGAGAAAGGTGCAAAGTTTCATAGGCGTTTTTCAAAATTGCTTCACATTCGCTAGAAAGTTGGCAATACTTTTTAATATGCTTTTCGCCCATATTGCTATTTGTTAATATGTTATCATTCTTAAAGCGTTCACGTTGAATTGCGCGCGCTTTATTTACCCTTTCACGAACGGTCGCGCTACTTTCGGCTACTTCTTGTGATGATAGGTCTGCATACTTGACGCTATCTACTTCCACTTGAATATCTATTCTGTCAAGTAGTGGACCAGAGAGTTTTGCTTTATACTTTGCAATTTGCGTTGGGGTGCAAGTGCATTCTTTGTCAGGCGAACCAAAATTTCCACAGGGGCATGGGTTCATACTGCCACAAAGTATTACGTTTGCAGGATAGGTTACAGACCCCGTTGCTCTAGCAACCGTGATTACCCCGTCTTCCAAGGGTTGACGCAAGGCTTCTAGCGTAGAACGGTTGTATTCAGGTAGTTCGTCTAAAAACAACACGCCGTTATGCGCCAAAGAAATTTCACCTGGACGCAAGGAATTTCCTCCACCCGTTAGCGATACGGTCGTTGCCGTATGGTGTGGACTACGGAAAGGTCTTTTGTAAATTATACCTTCGCCGTCTTTTAAATATCCACATACCGAATGAATCTTGGTAGTTTCTAATGCTTCTTCAAAGGTCATATCCGGCATAATGGTTGGAATACATTTTGCCATCATAGTTTTACCCGTTCCCGGAGCGCCAACGAACAACATATTATGCCCACCGGCAACTGCTATTTCTAAAGCACGCTTAGCGACGGCTTGACCTTTAACCAAAGATAGGTCGCTATCGTATGCGTTGTAACTACTATTGCTATTAAACTCGTCTAGTTTAATTGCTTCTATTAAGGTAAGCCCCGACAAGTGGTCAACTATTTGATTTAGGTTTTTAGCAGGATAAACTTCTATGCCCGATACAAACGACGCTTCCTTTTGATTGTCAAAAGGAATTATAAACTTTTTATAACCTTGGTTGCTTGCAGAAATTATAATTGGAAGAACGCCGTTAACTCTACGCAAGTTTCCGTCTAGAGAAAGTTCTCCCAAAAACACGTAGCCGTCGGTATCGCATACCAACTGTCCACTTGCCTTTAGCACGCCTATTGCAAGAGCAAGGTCAAGCGCAGAGCCTTCCTTTTTAACGTCGGCAGGGGCAAGGTTTGCAGTTATCTTTTTCGTGGGAACGTTTTTGCCACTATTCTTTATTGCAGAACGCACCCTTTCTTTTGATTCCTTTACGGCTGTATCGGCAAGACCAACTATTTCAAACGCAGGCAAACCGTTGTTGATATCAACTTCAACGGTAACGGCAATGCCGTCTAGCCCCATAAGTGTATAACTTATCGTTTTTGAAATCATCTTTTCCCCTTTTTTGTAAAAACCATTAAGATAACTTTAGCTTTAATTAAACATAAATTTCGCCATTATAATTATCTAGTATAATATTATATATTATTTTATTTAAAATGTCCACCGCTTTATAAAAATTTTAACGGATAGAAAAGTTATTTTTGCATTCAATAACAAAAAAAGAACCTACCCTGTTCGGTAAGTCCTTTGTTTTGTTTTTTATTATCTTGCCATTTCTTTAACTTTTGCAGCCTTTCCGGTTCTTGCCCTTAAGTAATACAACTTAGCACGACGAACCTTACCCTTTCTAACCACTTGAATGTCTGCAACCTTTGGTGAGTGAATTGGGAAAGTTTTTTCAACGCCTACGCCGTAAGAAAGTCTTCTAACGGTAAAGGTTTCTGAAATGCCACCGTGTTTTTTTGCAATAACAACGCCTTCAAATGCTTGTAGTCTTTCTTTGTCACCTTCGATAACCTTTATCATTACCTTTACGGTGTCGCCTACGTTAAAAGCGGGAATGCTGGTTTTTAAGTTTTCTTGATTGATTGCATCAATAATCTTACTCATTTGCTTTTACCTCCAAATTACTAAGCGTTCATTGATGATTTACACAAGCGGAACGCCCGAAAGCCATATTATAATATCATATTTTTTTATACTTGGCAAGCATTTTCACATACAAAAAGCGTCTTTTATATGATTTATTTTGCCATTTTCTATTTCAACTACGTCAAACCTTGCTTGCAAATTAGAATATCCCTTTTTTATTAAATATTCCGTAGCAACTTTAAAATACTTTTCTTGTTTTTTTCTAGTTACGGCTTCACTCGGCGCACCGAAACTATCAGTTGAGCGTGTTTTTACTTCCACAAACACCACCGTTTTTCCGTCCATTGCTATTATGTCGGCTTCCCCTACGTGAGTATGAAAGTTCATTTCAAGTATTTGATAGCCAAGTTTTTTTAGAAATTTTGATGCTTCTACTTCGCCTGCTCTACCCAAAAGTTTTTTATAAAAGTTTTTCTGTGCAATTTGCAAGGTCCAATCTCCTTGATTTTTTCTACGTGAGTTTTCGTTCCGTATCCCTTATGTTTTTCAAAACCGTATTCGGGAAACTCTTTTGCGTATTCGGTCATAAGCCTATCTCTATACACCTTTGCAAGAATAGACGCGCAACCTATGCTATAACTCTTGCTATCCCCTTTCGTAAGATATTCAGCGTTTATAGGAAGGTGAGTATCTAAACCGTCTACAAGGGTAACGTCTGCTTTAACGGATAATCCGTTTACGGCGTCGGTCATACACTTTTTTACGGCTTCTAAAATATTGATTTTGTCTATTTCTTCTTGAGAAACTTCTTTTATACAGTAGGCAACGGCTTTGCTTTTTATCACGTCAAACAAGGCTTCACGTTTTTTTTCGGATAGTTTTTTACTATCGTCAACCCCTTCTATAAAGTCTTCTTTAGGCATTATAACGGCGCAACAAACCACCGGACCTGCAAGTGGCCCTCTACCTACTTCGTCAACCCCTGCAACGTAATTCGCACCAAGGTCGTAATGTTTTCTTTCGTATTCAAATTTATCCATTTTTAATCTAGAATAATTTTACCTATTCTACCCTTTCTAAAATCGTCAATTACTGCCGTTGCGCAACGTTCGTAATCGTAGTCGCCACCCTTCATCAAAAAGCCACGGCGAACGCATATTGCGTTAAAGAGTTCAAGGGTTGGTCTATCCACGTCTTCTATGCCGTATTTTTCCTTTAATAAGTGTGGGTATTTTTGCGCAAGTTCACCTATAAGTTCATAGGCTAGGTCGTTAAAGTCGATATTTGCGTCGTTCATACTGCCGATATAAGCAAGGTGTTTTGCAAGCGTTTGGTTATCAAAGGCTGGTGGCATAGTGCCTGGGGTATCTAAAAGTTCAAGTTCACGAAGTCTAACCCATTGTTTGCCCTTCGTTACCCCTGCCTTGTTGCCCGTAACAGCCTTTTTGCCACCACAAAGGGCGTTTATAATAGTTGACTTTCCCGTGTTTGGAATACCTGCAACCATTATTCTAACGGGCTTAAAAATTCCCTTTTCCTTGTTTTTGTCAAGTTTTTCTTTTAGTAAGGAAAATATCTTATTATACAAAAGGTCGATGGCTTTTTTATCCATGGCAGAAATCGCCACGGCTTCTATACCGTCTTCCTTAAAACGGGCTATGGTTCTAGTTGCGTCCTGCTTTTCAATAAGGTCGCATTTATTAAGAACGTATAGCACTTTTTTATTTACGAATAGTTTTGCAAGTTTATTATTTATAGACGCTTTTGGGGCGCGCGCGTCAAGGACAAGCATAACGCCGTCAACGGCTTTAAGGTTGTCTTCCATCATGCGCATAGCCTTTGTCATATGACCGGGAAACCATTGTAAATGTTGCATTACTTTTCCCCCTTGTTCTTTAATAAGTCAGGGCGATTTTTCCTAGTAATTTCCAAAGATTTCTTTTCACGCCATTCGTTAATTTTCGCGTGGTTGCCGTTAAGCAAAACTTCTGGAACTTTTTGCCCCATAAACTCTTGTGGGCGTGTGTAATGTGGGTATTCAAGCATACCACTAGCAAAACTTTCTTGGGTTAGAGAATCGTTGTTTATAACTCCGTCAACGTATCTAGCAACGGCGTCAACGACTGCCATTGCAGGAATTTCACCACCCGTCAAAACAAAGTCACCAATAGATAGTTCTTCGTCGATAAACAGGTCGATTACACGTTGGTCAACCCCTTCGTAATGCCCACATAACAACAATATATGCTCACATTTGCTATATTCCATTACGACGCTTTGATTAAACGTCCTACCTTTTGGTGAAAGGTAAATTCTTTTTGCAGTATGGTCTTTATCAACGGCTTCAATTGCGCTTGCAATAGGTTGCGCCATCATAACCATTCCTGCGCCACCACCAAAGGGGGTATCGTCGCATTTACGGTGCTTATCTAAGGTGTAATCTCTTATATCAATTACGTTTATTTCTAGTTTACCACTATTAACTGCCCTACCGATTATACTAGTCTTTAAGGGGGTAAACATTTCGGGGAATAAGGTCAAAACGTCAATCTTCATAACAAGCGACCTCCCCTAATCTTTTACCGTTAACAACGATAAGTTTATTTTCTACTTCCACCTTAACTAGAAGGTCTTTAAGAAATGGAAAACGCATGGTTTTGCCAGAACAATCAAGGGTGAAAATATCCGTTTTTGCATTAGTTACGTCGGTAACTACGCCCACCTTTTCACCTTTTTCCGTTACGACCGTAGAGCCTATAATATCCACTATAAAATAACTGTTTTCGCTAGGCGTTATAGCGTCTTTGCGTTCAACGAAAAGTTCTTTATTCCTAAAGGTTTCTGCAGTATTTCTATCGGCAACGCCAAAGATGGACAAAAATACGGCGTCTACACCGATTTTTGCCCCCGTAACGTTATGAGTTTGACCGTCTATAACCACGTGCTTTAGTTTTTTAAATCTTGAAATATCGTCGGTATAGGGCATTACTTTAAGTTCACCCTTTATGCCTTGTGGCTTAACGACGACACCTATTTTTAAATATTTTTCCATTCCTTAAAAGTAGAAAAGGGGGAAAGATTATTCTTCCCCACGCTCTCTTATTTCAATATTGTATTTTTTGTTCTCCTTTTGAGAGCCTGCACGAACTAAGGTGCGCAAAGCCTTGGCAAGCTTGCCTTGGCGACCAATTACCTTGCCCATATCAGATGGTTCAAGGGTAATGGTAACGTTTACCGTCTTACCTTCTTCGTTAATATCGTAATCAACGAGTTCTGGCTTTTCAGCAAAACTGCCAACTACGTATTTAATAAGTTCTATCATACTTACTCCTTAAGCAATTACTTGCTGTTTTTACGAGTTTTAGTTTTTGATGGTGAAAGTTTGGTAGGCTTTGGCATGATACCTGCGTTTACTAATAAATTCTTAACGGTATCGGTTGGTTGAACACCTTTAGCAAGCCAATCTTTTGCCTTTACTTCGTCAAGAACTATTTCAGCAGGGTTTGCCGTTGGGTTGTAGTGACCGATTTTGTCAATGTAAGCGCCGTCTCTTGCGTTTCTGCTATCGGTGATTACTACACGATAGAAAGGTGATTTTTTGTCGCCCATTCTGGTTAATCTCATTTTTACTGCCATTTTAGTTTTCTCCTATATGTTTATATATTTTTCTTTTTTATTTTTTTATTTTTTCTTATGGCTATGTCACAGAAGATAGTTGATTTTAGCAAAAATATTTTTGCGATTTGACGTGGAAAACGTAAAAAAGACAAGCGTTCTTTTGAAGGGTAATACCCCCAGCGGTCTTACCCTGATAAAAACGCAAAGTATTTTGAAACGTTTTGCCGTCAAAAATCAACTAGGTGATGTGACAGAGCCATTTATTTACATAAATCTAAAGTTTCTATTCCCACGCATTTGCTTCATCATTTGCTTGGTTTGTTCAAACTGTTTCAAAAGTTTATTAACGTCTTGAACGGTAGTGCCACTACCCTTTGCTATACGTTGCTTTCTTGAGGAGTTGATTATTTGTGGGTTTTCACGCTCACGCATGGTCATTGATTGAATTATTGCCTTCATACGGAGCATTTTAGACTCGTCAATGTCTTCTTCTCTAATTTTAACTTTACTGCCCATTCCTGGAAGCATTGCCAAAACGTCTCTTATCCCACCCATCTTTTTCATTGCGTCAAACTGTTCGAGATAATCTTCTAAAGTAAAGGAGTTTTCCCTAAACTTTTTCTCCATTTTTTTGGCTTGTTCTTCGGTTACGGCGTCTTGCGCTTTTTCGATAAGCGTCAAAACGTCTCCCATTCCCAAGATACGGTTTGCCATTCTATCAGGATAGAAAAGTTCTAAATCGCCAAGTTTTTCGCCAACTGAACAAAATTTAATGGGCTTGCCCGTTACTGCCTTCATTGAAAGGGTTGCGCCACCCCTAGTATCGCCGTCAAGTTTAGTTAATACCAAACCCGTAACTTCTAATCGTTTGTTAAAAGTGTCGGCAACTTCAACTGCAACTTGACCGGTCATTGAGTCAACAACCAACAAGATTTCGGAAGGGTTTACTTCTTTTTTAATATTTTCAAGTTCACGCATCAAGTCTTCATCAATTTGAAGTCTGCCTGCAGTATCGATTATAACGTAGTCAAAACCAAAAGATTTGCCGTATGCAACGCCTTCTTTAGCGATTTTAACGGGGTTGCCTTGTCCCTTTTCAAAGACTTGACAACCTGCGTTTTCACCAACTACTTTAAGTTGGTTTATCGCTGCTGGACGATACACGTCACAAGCGACAAGTAACGCCTTTTTATTTTGCTTTTTTAGATATAAGCCAAGTTTACCAACAAGGGTGGTTTTACCAGCGCCTTGAAGACCTGCCATCATTATTACCGTTGGTGAAGAAGGCGCTTGTATAAGTTTGCTTTCCTTTGAACCCATTAGCGCTATAAGTTCTTCATTAACGATTTTAATAACCTGTTGAGTAGGGCTTAAACTCT
This sequence comes from Christensenellaceae bacterium, assembly GCA_045591355.1. Classification (GTDB taxonomy): domain Bacteria; phylum Bacillota; class Clostridia; order Christensenellales; family Borkfalkiaceae; genus UBA1259. The sequence continues at coordinate 104,830 of JAZNSS010000035.1, forward strand.
TTAGAATTTCTTGCCCAACGGCACGCTCGCTAACCCTTTGCGCAAAATCCTTAACGACGGAAATGTTTACGTCTGCTTCCAAAAGGGCAATACGAACTTCACGCATTGCGTTCTTTATCTCAAGTTCGGTAAGTCTGCCGTGTTTAGTAAGTTTGCTAAAAATATGATTAAGTTTTTCGGAAAGACCGGAAAACAACGCCATTATACACCTATTATACTTATTATTTTATCAGCCACACCGTTTTTTTTGCATTCTTCGGTTTGGGCTAATTTTTTAAGTTGATCGTTTTTTTCTTTTAACTTTAATACTTCTTCGTATTCGATTAACTTTTGTTTTACCTTTTTAACTTGTTCGTATACGCTTTGACGTGTTTTACCTTCAGGTTCGGAAATCTCTGACAAAGATAAGTCGTATACGTAATAAGAAGTAAACAATTCCCTTTGCCTTTCGGTAAGCAAGCCACCGTATAAGTCAAACAATTCGGTAAGCATTAAATCTTTTTGCATATTCCACCAAAAAAGAATGGGTGTAAAGTAAAATTGCTTTACACCCTGCATTATATACTTCTTTTTACACCCTGTCAAGCGTTTTTATTGCTTTTTTATTGGCTTTTTTGCCTTATTATTATATAAATATTATAAATTTGTATTTTAACCTTAAAAAATATTGACAAAACTAACTTTGAGTGATATTATGGTAAAAATTTTACTAGGAGAAAAGAACATGGCAAAATTCATTCAAGAACCATCTCGCACCTTTAACGAATATCTTCTTATTCCAGGATATTCTTCTTCCGAATGCGTTCCTGCAAACGTAAGCCTAAAAACACCACTCGTTAAGTTTAAAAAGGGTGAACAACCATCGATTTCTTTGAATATACCACTATCTTCTGCAATTATGCAATCTGTTTCCGGCGATAGGCTGGCCGTTGCCCTTGCTAAAGAAGGTGGTATTTCTTTTATATACGGCGCTCAAACCATTGAACAAGAAGCCGCTATGATTGCAAAGGTTAAGGCTTTTAAGGCAGGCTTTGTTGTTAGTGATTCTAACCTTTCCCCTGAAGCAACCCTTAAAGACGTTTTAGATTTGAAAGAACTTAAAGGTCATTCAACCGTTGCTATCACCGAAGACGGAACTGAACAAGGTAAACTTGTTGGTATCGTTACGGGCAGAGATTATAGAATTTCTCGTATGCCATTAGACCTTAAAGTTAAAGAGTTTATGACTCCGTTTAATAAACTTATCGTTGCAAAAGAAGGCACTACCCTAAAAGAAGCAAACGATATTATTTGGGAACATAAACTTAACTCTTTACCTATTATCGATAATAACGGCAGATTATTATATTTCGTATTCAGAAAGGATTACGAATCTCACAAAGAAAACCCAAATGAAATTCTTGATAGCCAAAAACGTTATATCGTAGGCGCAGGAATTAACACTAGAGACTATAAAGACCGTGTTCCTGCCCTTGTTAACGCTGGCGCAGACGTGCTTTGTATAGACTCTTCTGAAGGTTTTTCCGAATGGCAAAAACTTACTATCGAATGGATTAGAAAGGAATACGGCGACAAGGTTAAAGTTGGCGCAGGCAACGTTGTTAGCGCAGAAGGTTTTAGATTCCTAGCAGACTGTGGCGCTGACTTTGTTAAAGTTGGTATCGGTGGTGGCTCTATCTGTATAACCAGAGAAACTAAAGGTATCGGCCGTGGTCAAGCAACTGCTCTTATTGAAGTTTGCCAAGAAAGAGATAAATATTTTGAAGAAACGGGTATTTACGTTCCTATCTGCTCTGACGGTGGTATCGTTCACGACTATCATATGACGTTAGCGCTTGCAATGGGCGCAGACTTCTTAATGCTTGGCAGATACTTTGCTAGATTTGAAGAATCCCCTACTGAAAAATACATTATCAACGGCAACGTTGTAAAAGAATATTGGGGCGAAGGCTCTAACCGTGCTAGAAACTGGCAAAGATACGACCTTGGTGGAGATAAAAAACTTTCTTTTGAAGAAGGCGTTGACTCTTACGTTCCATACGCAGGTTACCTAAAGGATAACGTTGCAAGGTCTCTTAACAAGATTAAGTCAACTATGTGTAACTGTGGTGTTCTAAACATTCCAGACTTACAAAAGAACGCAACCTTAACGGTAGTTTCTGGAACAAGTATTATCGAAGGTGGCGCACACGACGTTATTCAAAAGGATTCCGTTAAAACAAATAAAGCATAATTAAAAACAAATATTAAAAGCCAATGCGATTTGCATTGGCTTTTTTGTTTTTAATTTTAGAACATTCCGTCTATAAACTCTGCTGAATTAAAATCTTCAATATCGTCTAACTTTTCGCCCGTTCCAACGAAACATACGGGAACTTCAAGTTCGTAAGATAGTGAGATTATAAATCCACCTTTTGCCGTGCCGTCAAGTTTGGTGAGTATTATACCGTCAATGCCCACTGCTTGGTTAAAGGTTTCCACTTGGTTGGTTGCGTTTTGCCCCGTGGTTGCGTCAAGCGCTATAAGTTTATAGTAATTTGCGTCTGGGAATTCACGCTTAACAACCCTATCCATCTTTTTAAGTTCTTCCATAAGGTTGGCTTTAACGTGAAGTCTACCTGCCGTGTCGATAATAAGCACGTCGGTATTCTTTGCTTTTACTGACGAAACGGCATCATAAACGACGGCTGAAGCGTCTGCCCCTTCGCTATGTTTTACTATTCTCACCTTTGCCCTTTCTGCCCAAACAGTTAGTTGGTCTGAAGCGGCTGCACGGAAGGTATCTGCCGCAGCGATTGTAACAGACTTACCTTCTTTAACGAATTTGTTGGCAAGTTTACCGATAGTGGTGGTTTTGCCCACGCCGTTAACCCCAACGACCATTATGATACAAGGCGATTTAAATTCTAGTTGGTCGGCGTAGTCTAAAGTTTCTAGCAATTCCTTTTTTAATAAGCCTATAACGTAGTCTTTATCCTTACACTTTTCTTTTATTGCTTGCTCACGAATTTCGTCAACTATTTCAATAGACGTTTGAACGGACACGTCTGAAGAAATTAAAATATCTTCTAATTCTTCATAAAAGTCGTCGCCTAGTTTGTTTTTAGAAAATAGTTCGGTTAGTTTTTTCGATAAGCCGTCTCTAGTCTTTGTGAGAACGGATTTTAATTTACTGAATAATCCCATAATTTCCTTTTATTAGTTAGCCACGGCTGATTTGATTATTCAGTCGTGGCTATTTTGATTTGTTAAGCCAAACTTTGGTCGTTGTTGAATTCTGCAACGTCGGAAAGTTTAACTGATACCATTTTAGAAATACCCTTTTCTTGCATGGTAACGCCGAATAGTGCGTCTGCAAGTTCCATAGTTGGCTTTCTGTGGGTAATAACTATGAATTGCGTTTCTTCGCTAAACTTTTTAAGATATCTTGCAAATCTATCAACGTTGGCTTCGTCTAGCGCTGCTTCAATTTCGTCAAGAACACAGAATGGCATTGGGCGAAGTTTAAGAATAGAGAATAGTATTGCAATCGCCGTAAGCGCCTTTTCGCCACCGGATAGAAGTGATAACTTTTGAAGTTTCTTTCCTGGGGGTTGCGCTATAATTTCTACACCTGCTTCTAGTCTATCTTCCACGCCCGTATAGTCTATTTCTAGCATTGCGTTGCCACCACCGAATAGTTCCTTAAATATGCGTTGGAAGTTGGTGTTAATCTTCTTAAAGCCTTCGTCAAATTGAGTGAGCATTTCGCCCTTAATCTTTGCAATGGCTTCTTTTAGGTCTTTTTCAGCCTTTTCAAGGTCTTCCCTTTGGGTTACCATCTCGTCGTAACGTTCTTTAAGCGCCTTGCAGTCGTCGATTGCTGATGCGTTTATTGCGCCCAAAGAAGTTCTCTTTCTTCTAATCCTAGAAATTTCGGCTTCGCCTTTTGTTGCGTCGTATTCAGGGTCACGATTTGCAACTGCCGTATCGTAAGTTTCTTGGTAATCTTCAAAGATACTTTGTCCCATATACTCTAGGTCAGAGTCGATTTTAGCGAGGGCAATTTCTTCCACGTGTTTCTTATCCGATAAATCGGTAAGTTCTTGGTTGAGCCATTCCTTTCTTTCTTCGTTTTTGTTGAGTTTTTCTCTTAAACCTTGTTTATCTTGTTCAACTAGCGCTATCTTTTCTCTAATAGCGTTTATTTGGTCTTGTTCTTCTTTAGTTAGAGCAATTTTTTCTTGGTCTAATCTAATGCCTTCAATTATATCCAAAGCGCCTTGGTTGCTCTTTACAAGACGCGCAATATCGCTCTCTGCTTGGGCTTTAGCCGAACTTAACCTTTCGTTATCGGCTTGCATTGAAGATATAACGCCTTTAAGTTCGGTAATTTTAACTTGCATTGAAGTGCTTTCTTCGCTTAAAGCGTCTCTTTCCTTTCTCAATGCGTCGAATTCTGCTTGATGTTTATCTGCCGTCTTTGAAGCGTTTTCTTTATCTTGTTCAAGTTTTTTACCACCACTTTGAACGGCAACGAAATCTTGAGAAATCTTTTCTAATCTTTCTTTAACTTCGTCAATTAGGTCGGAAGTAGTTTCCACTTCTCTGCCAAGTTCAGAAAGAGATTTTTCTGCATTTGCTTGCTTTTCACGTTCTAACAAAAGTTGTTGACGTTTACCGTTATACAAGTCGCCAAGTAAAGATAGGTCGTCAATGCCCTTATCACGTTTAACTTCTAGCGCAGATTTTTCTTCCTTTAATCTTTCAAGTTCTGCACGTTTTTGTTCGATTAGGTTTTCCGTTTCTTCTATCTTTCTTTCGCCGGAAAGTAGTCCAACGGTATCCGTTCTTCTAGAACCACCACTCATTGCGCCTTGCGTTGAGAAAACGTCGCCTTCAAGGGTTACCATCTTAAATGCGAAACGATATTTTTTAGCAATTACCGTTGCGTTCTCTAGCGTGTCTACGACTAAAGTGTTGCCAAGTAGGTTGCTTATAACGTTTTCAAATTGTGGGTCGTAAGAAACTAGTTCGTTTGCTACCCCTAGCGCGCCAACTTCATTTAGCGCGCGTGTAACTTCTAACGTTTGAGAACGTGGTTTTACACTAGTTATCGGTAAGAAAGTTACTCTACCAAACTTGTTTGCTTTCAAGTAATCGATTAAATACCTTGCGTCGTCAGGCGTTTGTGTTACCACGTTTTGTGCGGCTGCCGCAAGCGCCGTTTCTAACGCTAAATCGAACTTCTTGTCGCTTTTAATTATTTCGGCAACGACGCCTTTTACTCTCTTTTTAACTTCGGCGTTTCGTTTTGCTTCGTTCATTAAAAGTTTTACAGACTGTTGATAACCGTCGTAACTATCTTTTAACCCTTTATAGAAGTTTTGCTTGGTTACAAGCGCCGTTAAAGATGAGTTAATTATGTAGATACTGTTGTCAAGTTTTGCAGTTTCTTCGTTAAGAGAGCGAACTTCGTTTTCCTTTTCGGTAATTTGATTTTTAGTATCGAATATACTTCTATCAAGTTCGTCAATATTCTTGTCAGCCTTGTCCTTTTCGTTAAACTGCGCGTCACGTTTAACTGAAAGTTCGTCAAGCCTTGCAGTAAGTTCATTAAGTTTATCGGTAAGGTTTGACTTTTCAATACTCATAGTTCCCTTGTTAACGTTGATGTTAGACAAAGACTCTATTGATTCTATAATCTTTTTAGTGTTTTGGCTAGCAAGTTCTTCGCCAAGCATAATCTTTTCAGTAATCGTCATCAACTTTCTGCTAAGCGCGTCGGCTTTTGTAGAAAGAGCGTTTAACTCTGATTTTGCGTCTTGAAGTTTACTAGAGTTTTCACCAATAGTTTGTTCACATTCTTCAATAAGTTTTTTGTTTGATTTTATTTCTTCTTCTGCACGGTGAATTTGGCTTTGCAAATAAGAAATCTTTTGTTCGTATAATTGCTTTGCGCCAGACGACCTTTCCATTAAAACACGCTTTTCGGTGTGTTCTTCGTTAAGCGCCCTTAACTTATCGTCGGCCTTACTTATGTCTGCAAAAATGCCTTCGTATTCGGCTTGAGCCTTATTATATTCTTCTTGACGAAGCGCCGTTTGGTCGTCGATACCCTTTATTCTTAAGTTAATTTTTTCTTTGGCTTTACCAACGCCTTCTACCTTTGCAACGTAAGTGTTAAGTTCGTGATACTTTAGTTCTGCAGAAAGTTCGTTAAATTCTTTTGCCTTTTCTGCTTGACGTTCTAAAGGTCCTAACTGATTTTCAATTTCAGATAGAATATCGTTATAACGGCAAATATTTTCGTGAGTTCTATCAAGTTTACGTTCACTTTCGTTCTTTCTAGTCTTAAAGTGGGCAATACCCGTGGCTTCTTCAAAAATCATACGCCTATCTTCAGGTTTTGCCGACATAATTTCTTCAACTTTACCTTGACCGATTATGGTATAACCTTCCTTACCGATACCACATTGGTGCAAAAGTTCAACTATATCACGTAGTCTTGACGGTTGCTTGTTTATGTAGTATTCACTCTCTCCACTACGGAATAACTTTCTAGTAATGATAACTTCGTTATAATCTAGGTCGAAAATTCTAGTGGTGTTATCGAAAAATAACGAAACTTCACAATAAGAAAGCGAGCGACGATTTTGCGTGCCCGAAAATATAACGTCTTGCATGCTAGAGCCACGCAAGGTTTTTGCAGATTGTTCACCCAATACCCAACGGATAGCGTCGGCTACATTACTTTTACCACAGCCGTTTGGACCAACTATCGCCGTTATGCCGTTGCCGAATTTGATTTCTGCTTTATCTGCAAAAGATTTAAATCCGTAAAGTTCTACCTTTTCAAAATTCAATGTTTTTTACCGTCCTTTTTTAGCGGTTAGTTTTTTTAAGGCTTTTTCTGCCCCTTGTGCTTCTGCGCTTTTTTTGCTTGTTCCCTTGCCTTCTGCAATCTTTTTGCCGTCAAGATAAACGGCTACGCCAAATTCGGCAGAATGGTCAGGACCTTTTTTGTATAATTGCTTGTATTCAATGTTGCCTAGTTTGTGTTTTTGAACGTGCTCTTGAAACAAACTTTTAGCCACGGCTTTTACGGGCTGAACTTTAGAAGTTTTAACTTCTTCTAAATAGTTTTTAATCAAGGTGTTTTTTATAAATTTTTTGGTGGGAACGATTCCCCCGTCTAAATACATAGCGGCAACTATGGCTTCAAACACCGACGAGAACAGTTTATCGTTAGCGCGAACGCTTTTCCGTTGCCCGTTGCTCATCAAAATATATTCTTGCAAACCTAACTTAAAAATTGCGTTTGTCAAGGGCGCTTTTGAAACCATTTGGGCGCGTTTTATGGTTAAATCACCTTCGTCGCCCTTTTGATACTTGCATAGGTATTCAGTTACTATAAATTCCAAAATAGAATCGCCAAAGAACTCTAAAAGTTCGTTATCTTGCTCTTTGTGTTCGTGGGCGTAGGAAGCGTGAGTAAACGCTTTTAGCAAAAGTTGTTTATCCTTAAACACGTATCCTATTTTGTTTTCTACACTTTCAATGTCAAACTGCATACTTTTATTGAAGGTTTATAGGCTCGCCTTCTATCCTTTCTTTAATAGCCGTTGCAAGGTTATTTTCCGAACAAGAAACTGCTTGCAAAATAGCCCCCTTAAATGCAGGCGCTTTAGATGAGCCGTGAACCTTTATAACCGTTTTATGCACGCCAAGGAATAGCGCCCCACCCATAGAAGTATAATCCATTCTCTTTTTAAGTTTCTTGAATACCGGTTTTAATAGTAAGCCACCAATCTTGCCCCTAAATGAAGAATAAATTTCTTCTTTCATAAGTTTGAATAGTGAACCTACTGCGCCTTCAGTAGCCTTTAGCGCTACGTTGCCGGCAAAACCGTCGGTTACGACAACGTCAACGTCGCCAGACAATATCTCTCTTGCTTCCATATTGCCTACGAAGTTAATGGTCTTCATATTTTTAAGCAATGGGAAAACTTCGTGATTTAAGGCGTTGCCCTTTTCGTCTTCCGTGCCGTTGGAAAGCAATGCAACTTTAGGGTTTTTTACGCCGATAGATTCAGCGTATGCGCTTGCCATAAGCGCAAATTGGCAAAGGTTTATAGGCTTGCAGTCAACGTTTGCGCCAGAGTCCATCAAAAATACCATTTTGCCTTCTTTTAAGGTTGGCATCATTGGGCATACGGCAGGTCTATTTACACCTTGAATTCTGCCAAGTTTTAAGGTTGCGCCAACTAATACTGCGCCCGTTGAACCGGCAGACACGAAAGCCGTTGCGCTTTCGCTTTCTTTTAATTCCTTAAAGGCGACGCATATCGAACTGTTTGGCTTTCTGCGAATTGCAACCGTTGGTTCTTCTTCGCAAGTAATAACTTCGTCAGCGTTTAATATTTCTATCCTTTCTTTGTCGTAATCGCATTTGGATAGAAGTTCGCTTATAACGTCTTGTTTGCCAACCAATACTGCCGTAAAGCCGTCTTTTTCTTTTACGGCTTCTACCGTGCCTAATATAACTTCTTCGGGAGAATTATCTCCACCGAAAGCGTCGATTAAAATTCTCATTTTTTACTCCGTAATTAGTTTTCTAACGTGCCTACCGTTCTTGGGAATGGTAGAACGTCACGAATATTAGATATACCCGTTAGATACATAATCATTCTTTCAAAGCCAAGACCAAAACCAGAGTGGGTTACGCCACCGTATCTTCTTAAATCAAGGTAAGACTTGTATTCTTCTGGGTTAAGTCCACACTCATTCATTCTCTTTTCCAAAAGGTCAAGCCTTTCTTCACGTTGAGAGCCACCTATAAGTTCGCCGATTCCGGGAACTAAAAGGTCGCTTGCGGCAACCGTTTTGCCGTCTTCGTTTAATCTCATATAGAAGGCTTTGATTTCCTTTGGATAGTCGGTTAGGAATACGGGCTTTTTGAAGTGTTCTTCAGTAATATACCTTTCGTGTTCGCTTTGAAGGTCTACACCCCAATATACGGGTGCGTCAAATCTATCCTTAACCTTTTCTAAAATTTCAATGGCTTCGGTATAGGTTAAACGAACGAACTTGTTGTTCCTAACGTTGTTAAGTCTTTCAATTAAGCCGTTATCAACGAATTGGTTTAAGAACTTGATTTCTTCTTCACAAGTGTTCATAACGTATTCGATAATATACTTAACCATATCTTCTGCGCAGTCCATATCGTCGGAAAGGTCTGCAAATGCCATTTCCGGTTCTATCATCCAAAATTCTGCCGCGTGACGAACGGTGTTAGAGTGTTCTGCCCTAAAGGTAGGTCCAAAAGTATAAACGTTTGCGAACGCCATTGCAAAATTTTCTACGTCAAGTTGACCTGAAACGGTAAGGCTTGACTTCTTACCAAAAAAGTCTTGCTTATAGTCGGTTGCACCGTCAACCATTGGAACGTTATCAAGGTCTAGAGTGGTTACTTGGAACATTGCGCCTGCGCCTTCACAGTCGCTACCCGTTATGATTGGCGTGTGAACGTAAACAAAGCCCCTTTCGTTAAAGAAAGAATGAATTGCGTAAGCCGCTTCACTTCTAATCTTGAACACTGCGTTAAACGTGTTAGTTCTTGGGCGCAAGTGTGGAATAGAACGTAAAAATTCTAGGCTATGCCTTTTCTTTTGTAGTGGGTATTCTGGTGAAGAAGCGCCCAATACTACAATGCTATCTGCATTGATTTCAAATGGTTGCTTGTTTTCTGGCGTTAAAATTAGTTTGCCAACAACTTTTAAGCAAGCGCCAACGTTTTGACGAGCAACTTCGTCATAGTTGCTTACCTTTTCTCTATCAAACACGATTTGACAGTTTTTAAAATACGAACCGTCGTTAAGTTCGATAAAACCAAAAGATTTACTGTCTCTAATAGTTTTTGCCCAACCACAAACGGTTACGGTAGCGCCGTCAAATGATTGTGGGTTTTTGAAAAATTGCTTTAACTGAATCCTGTCCATAAAATTCACCTATTATTATATAATATATACTAAGTTAGTATAACATATAATTTTTTGTTTATCAAGTTTTTTATAAATATAATTCTTTCAAAACACTTATTTTTGCATAAGTGTTTTTTGTAAAACAAAAAGCAAGATGTTTGGTCTTGCTTCGCCGTGGTGCGAGCAAAGGGACTTGGCTCTTTGCGAGCCACCCCAGTAAAATGCCCACTGGGCATTTTAGTCCACTTAAATTTCTTTTAACATTTTTCTTCTTTCAAAAAGTGGACAAATCGACAATTGTCGATTTCTTCCCCCTTCAAGTCCCTTTGCGATACAATTTAAAACCAAAACAAAAGGGCAACGTTATGTTGCCCTTTTGTTTTGGTGCGAGCAAAGGGACTTGAACCCCCACGGTCTCCCACTAGATCCTAAGTCTAGCGCGTCTGCCAATTCCGCCATGCTCGCAACTGATTGCTTGTATATAGTATCACAACCTTTTTACTTTGTCAAACAAAAAAAGGGCTCTTATCAAACCCTTTTTTAACTTTTTTATTTTTTTAGTCCTTTAACATCTTTACTAGCATTGGTATTATCTTATCTATTTCCATCGTTGCTGTATTTATACATATATCGTAGTTAAGTTTATCGCCCCATTCTTGCCCCGTATAGAACCTATAATACCTTGCACGGTTTTTATCTACGTCTTTTATATGCTTTCTAAGTTGCTTATCGGTAAAATGTTCGCTTACGTCTGCATGCGTTTTACAACGTGCGATTTTATGTTCCATATCAGAATATATAAAGATTTTCGTTACGTTATAATCTTTAAGGATATAGTCTGCGCATCTTCCAACAATAATACAGTCGGATTTTTCTGCCATTTGTTTAATAACTTCGCTTTGGGCAGTATAAACCGATTGTTGACGTTCTATACCGTAATGGTGTATATACGCAAACGTATGCCCAACCGTTATTGGAAACAACGAGTGTGGGTCGTGTTCTATAACCTGTTTAACGTATTTTTCAGAAAGTTCTGTTTTTTTAGAAATTTCTTCAACGATTTCCTTATCGTAGTATTCGATACCTAATGCTTCGGCAAGTTTACGAGCGACTTCTCTACCACCACTGCCAAATTCACGTCCAATAGTAATAATTTTATTCATACATTTGGCCCCCTTTTTCTTTTATTTTACCATATTTTCTTAAAATTGTCAATATGCGTTTTTTCTTCTATTTCCATAAGGTATTCGCCACTGCCTAATTTTACCACTTCTTCTTTATTATCTTTGCCGTTTGGAATATAAAAATTTGCAGTAGTTCCAAAAGGAACGTTTATTTTATAAACCGTTTTTTTGTCGGTGCGTTTATAGGAAAATTCTATCACCCCGTAATAAGTGTCTACGCATACCGATAAGTTTTCCATTTCGCACGGAATATACGGTTTTATATCAAAAGTTTCGTATCCTGCAGAAGTTTTCTTTATGCCTGCCAACCCTTGATAAAACCAAGTGGTAACGCTTCCCATCAAGAAGGGGTGATTGCGTGAATACGCTTGATAAAAACGCAAGCCTTCAAAAGAAGTTGTTGCTCCGTGATTTTTTATCCAAGACAGATAACTGCCTTCTTTATCGCATTTACAAATTGCGTATATTAGGTCGTTTCTTCCTGCCTTTTCTAGTTCGGTAATTAAATGATAAATACCCAAACCACCACAAGTCATTAAATAACCCGTCTTTATTAAGTCTTTTTCAAGTAATTCAATGCCTTTTGCTTGCTCTATAATACCAAGCGCCAACGCAAGCGATATTTCGCACTGGGTATTATTGCATATTCCGTCTTTGGTTTTATATAACTTTACAATCGCTTGCTTTGCCATTTGCGACGACTTTTGATATTTACTGCAATCCTTTCCAAGCGCATAGCATACCTTTATCATATAGTCGCAACATAGACAATAATAAGCAGTTGCTAGATAATTTCTATTCGATTCAACCTGTTGGGTATGGTCGCCCCATAGTATTCCACCAACCATTCGGTAGTCTTGGTCTGCAAGGGTATCCATAAAGGCTATCCATTTTTCCATTACGGGATAGTTTTCTTGTAAAATCCTTTTATCGCCGTATCTTTCGAACACAAACCAAGGAATAAACACGCACGCAGCCGACCACGGCACGTCAACGTTATCAATAGGACTTGGTGGTGGGCAAATATACGGAACGTAGCCGTTTGGCAACTGTTCGTCTCTAATAGTGCGACACCAAGATTCCATAAGTTTTATTAAATCGAAGTTTAACAGTTCGGCTTCGCAACATAGCCATGCGTCTGCCATCCAACCTAAACGTTCTCTACCTGGGCAGTCGGTTGGAATTGCAACTAGATTATCCCTTTCCGACCAACGGCTTATACTATAAAGTGAATTTATCTCCTCATCAGAACAACTAAAACCAGACTTGTTTATTATCGGACTATGAACGACCACTGCCCTTATGCATTCTTCGTCAAATTCGCCCGTGTAATTATACACGTCTACGTAACGGAAACTATGATTAGAAAATTTTGGCTCGAAAATTTCTTGGTCGCTATCCCCAACGGTTACGTAAGTATCGATATGTGGACCGTTTTCTCCGTGTTGGTAGTTCATAGTGCTAAAAGGCTCTAACTGTCCGTCTGGATAAACGCCTTCCGAATAAACCACCGATATACGTTGTTTCTTTTTTGGGCTTTTGATAATTAGTTTAACGTGTCCGTTGATTACTTGCCCAAAATCTACCAAATAATGACGTATCCATTTGTCCCTTATTGAAACGGGTTTTAATTCTTCAATGGGCTCTACCGTAACCATTTGTTCTTCTAAACTAGTAACCACGTCGGTATATACAGGGGCTTTCCAACCCTTGTCGTCGTAATTAGGTTGGTCAAAACCTTTGTATTCGTTAAAGGGATTGTAATCTTCCTTTTTGCCACCCTGTTCGCCCACGCCTACGTCCCACAAAGTATACGGCCCGTTTGCATTTACTTTGCAAGTATCCATAAGCGAAAAAATTTGAGTTGTGCCATCTTCAAAACAAACCCTTACAAAAGCGCTATACGCCATAGACACTAACACTGCGCCCACAACGTTTTCACCTTGTAAAAGTTGGCTAGTAACGTCAAACGTGCGATATACTGCTCGATTTCGTTTTATGGAAATTTGCCCCGGCATTATTGCGTCGTTGCCTACCTTTTTGCCGTTTAGGGTAAGATATACCGTGTTCATTGCAAAGGTTACGTCGCCAAAAGCACCTGCTGTGCTTGCCGAATATAAGCGTGCGCTAACTACTTTTTTATCTTTTGGCAAGGTAAACGACGACCTAAAATGAATACAATTTTCAGCGTGTTTTGCCGTTATCCATTTAGATTTCCAATCGTCAAGTGAAAATAACCCCGTCTCGAATTGAGCGATATCTGAAAGAGCGTGATTGCCGTAATTATCCCACGTTTCTACCACCCAATCGTATTGGGTAAATGCTGTCAACTCTTCGCCGTCGTATTCAATGCCAAAAGTTTTTTGACATTGAGTTTTTCCACTATCCCAAACTAGTTTATTTTGATTGTTTTTATCATATACGCAAATGCGATAATATTCTTGGCGAGAGTTTTGCTCGCTAGACGCAACTTGATAGCAAAAACGTGGTTTTTTTGCCCCAATTCCGATTGGATTTTGTTTATATTCGCATTGTAAATTAACTACTTTCATAATCACACCGATTTATTAGAATTTGTTCAATAATTATATCATTATTATAGTTGGTTTTCAATACAAATTAAATTTTTAGTCAATAAAAAACAAAAAACGCCCACAAAGGACGTTTGTGTCTATTAACTTTCGCAAAAATTGTCGTAGAAATTTTTGCGATTAAGGAGGAGCAGGCAATCAAGTCATTGCTCTTTTGTCAAAAACAAAAGAGCAAGACAATCTGCCTTGCTCCGACGTGGAGCTGGTGACGGGAAATTCCCCTATTAGGGGAAATGTCGCAAAGCGACAAAAGGGTTGCCGTCTCCCACTAGGGAATCAGAACCTGCGCGCAGTAATTCGCAAACCGTTATCGGTTTGCAAAAAGAAAAGACACCCTTTTGGGATGTCTTTTCTTTTTTGTGGAGCTGGTGACGGGATTCGCTTCTCTCGAGCCTCCCGCAAAACAGTCCACTGGACTGTTTTTTCGACTTTCGTCGAATACGCAACCTTTGGTTGCTAGCTCCTAATTCGAATCCCGTCACACCAAACAAAAAAACGCCCACAAGGGACGTTCTTTTGTTTGGAGCTGGTGACGGGATTCGAACCTGCGACCTGCTGATTACGAATTAAATCATTTACATTTAACAAGTTGTATACATTTTATAAACCACCTGTTTTTTATATCTTTTCTAACTTGAGCAACTTTTTTACTAACCCTTGTATCTTTTGTCCAATAAAGTTATTTTTACATATTACCCAAGATTTGTTACACATTTTTTTACACTTTTTATTTTCTCTTGAATTCTAAGCTTTTCCTTTTCTAAAGCTTTATTATGTAATTTTATTATCATATCCTTTATTTCGTTTTTTACTACTTCAGCTATTTTAGCTTGATACCTGTTTTTATCAATTTCAGAATAGTCTTCCAATAACTTTTCAACAATTGGAGAAAATTCTTTTGAATCTAGTATAACTCTAGCAGTTCCACTAGCATTCCATTGTTTTAATTCATTTAGTCCAATCTCTTGCTTAAAAAGCTCATTTAATTCAACTTGGTTATACTAAAACATGGAAAACCCCAAAAGGGTTAACCACTAAAGAAATTGAAATAGAAAGAAGAAAATTTGAATTTGAATTCTATAAAGAGTGCGAAAAGAAATCATTAGGGACTTTCATTCAAGACTGCAATATTACTTTTGAAGAGTTTTCAAAACAATGGTTAGAAAGAATATTAAAAAGAAATGAAGAAAGTTTTTCTTACTACGTTCAGGCTGAAAATTCATTAAAGATACTAAATCAATATTTTGGCAAATACTTGCTAAAACAGATTTCCCCTTTATTAATACAAAAATTCTATGATTACCTTTGCGATAGAACTTATATTAAAGAAACTGTAACTGTAAAAAAATCAATAGAAGAGTTAATTAATAATAACAATGTTAACAAATCTAAGACTGCCGAAGAATGTGGTATTAATAGACTAACATTAAGGCTTTCTTCTAGGGTAGGAAATCAAGTTAGCTTAGAAACGGCTAGAAATATATCAAGATACTTTAACGTTCCCCTTAGTCAATATTTTAACGTAGAAAAAAGAGAAGTAAAATACTCCAAAGCAACAAACAGTGGAATAAGGACAATTTTGGTAATTATTTTAGGGGAAGCTAAAAGACAACAATTAATCGAACACAACTACGCCTCAAAGGAGTATACAAGACCAATAACAGGCACTACCAAACAAAAAGAAATTTTTACCGAACAAGAATCCAAAGAATTTGTTCAGGCTCTTTTAAAAGAGAAAAACTTAAAGAAAAGGACTATATTCGCCCTGTTAATATTTTTAGGGTTAAGAAAAGCTGAAATTTGTGGTTTAAGTTGGGAAGATATTGATTTTAATAAAAACACTTTATCAGTAAACCACAACACTTTATATTATAAAAAATTTGGCATAGTTACAAAGAAACCTAAAACTGAAACTTCTAACCGAACTATAACGTTACCCAACCAATTAGTAGCTATCTTAACAGAATACAAACAGTGGTATGAAAAACAAAAAATAAACTATGGAGATTTATGGGCTTGCACAAATTTCTTGTTCCTGCAAGATAATGGAAACATTATTAATCCTTGCACTATTAATTCTTGGTTAAAACAATTTAATATTAAAAATGGTCTAAAACCTATTCCACCACACTCATTACGCCATACTTGTATTACAATGCAATTAAACGCAGGCTTACCTATAAAAGTTGTTTCAACAAGGGCTGGGCATGCTAATGAAAGAATAACCCTTGATATCTACACTCATACTCTTCAAGCACAAGACACCGAGGCTGCACTAATCTACAATAACTACCTTATGAATTAGTCTGCCCTCAATATAAAACAATGGATAGAATAAATAACATTTTTAAAAGTGAGATTGAGTTTAAAAAAAATTTAGTTAGGATTATAAAAAAATACTATGAAGAAAAATTAACTGAGTTTTTGGAATACTGTATTCACACCAACAACACTGACCCTATAATGGAAACTCTTTATATAATGAGTGTTAATAATTATAATAAAAAAAGAATTTAGTGCATAGTAAAAGACCTTACTAATTTAATAAGGTCTTTTTATTGGTGTAAAAACAATTAAATATTTTCCCCTCTTTGGAGAATTTCTATGTCAAACAGTAAAAGCTTTCTTAAATGGATACGTTTTCTATTATTACGCAATTAAATAAAAAACGCTTTGATAAGCAATTTTAAAAATATTCCTACTAACAACAATTTTCATCCACAATGTTTTTTATAAACATTAAGTCCTTCGTTACGGGGCCTTTAGTCTTAAGAAGAATTTCTCCTATCTTCACAATATCCCCAAGCCTAACTTTATAACATATTTCACTTAGAGGAAAGAAAATTCCTTGCGGATAAATTTTATTTTTAACAAAACCAAATTTGTCAGATAAATTATAAACAATCCCTTCGTCCTCCCCCAATTCTACTATTACAGAATTATAATCAATTAGCATTTCGATAAAGTCTCGTCTACCCTCAAATTCAGGAATCTTAAAAAGAATTGATGAAAACCTTCTCTTCATTTCCTTAAATCCTTTACACTTAAACAATGCTCTAAAATTTTTTAGAAATCCATATATATACTCAACTACCTCTTTTTCAAAATACATATACATCATTTCGTTTAAAATTAAAGAAAGAAAATCTAACGAATCAGAATCTAAATCTTTTGCATCAACAAACAATTCACTGGCTTTTTTCAAAAGAGCAAAACGTTGCTCGTTGTCTTTAATGTTTTCTGCTTTTCGTCTTAACACATCTGCCCTACGTGTTAAAAACATATTTACATCTTTTATATCACTAAAATCTTGATTATTATATCTCTCTAATATAGCCTCTGCCTCAAAAAAACGACCGACACATGCAAAAATTTTAACTTTTTCTAATTGCAAAAATAATTCATCTCTAATTGATATAGCCTGATCAAGTGATTCAAGAGCAGAATCATAGTCATTATTCGCCAAGCAAAACTCTTTAAAATTTATTAATATTAGCCTTCTTTCTTCATCCGTTTTGGCATTCTTTTTTGCAATTTCATATTCTTCAAGTGCTTTTTGAGGATTAGTATTTCTCAAAAAGAAGGCTTCTACTTTATTACACTCAAAATAACTTGGACAAAGAGATTTAGCAAGATTTGTATAATCAAAAGCTAGTTCCTCATTTTTTTGATACATGTTTTTTACTGCTTCACATAAATAATAGGTTGCAACCAGTTTACGCCTGTCGTTTGTGTCAAAATAAAAGGTCTGTAAAGAATATGGCTGTTTTTCTCGTTGTTGCAACATAGTTTGGCTAAATGCATTAAGGACCTTTAATTTTTGTTTTAGCCCTCCAGAAAATTCACTATCTTCTACAACATTTAACTTTACAAACTCTTGTGCAAATTTAGTAATCGATAACAACTCGTTTATTTGCATTTTTTCAGAATCTAAAAAATTACATTTGCACAGTTCATTAATAGCCCTTCTTGTTTCTACTTCTACATAATTGTCTTTACCAATTAAAAAAACCAACTCAGCAAAAGTAATATCCATCCTTATTGAATGTAGCATTAAAATTATTCTCTTCGCGAAATCAGAAAGTTTATTGTATACATTCGACATGCAAAAATTTATTAAATTATCTTTGTTTGAAATTAGTTTTTGAGGTGTTTGTCCCTCTGCAAGCCCCCTAACAAACCATTTTATAGCTAAAGGATTTGAGTGTAATTGCTCCTTTGCATACAGTTTCTTTTCTTCTACTGAAAGGAAATTACTTATATTATAAAGCTCTAAAAGATTATCCAGATAAATCTGCAAATCACTATCAGATAAACCTTTTAGGAAATAGCGATGTTCCATTTCACCAATACCAATTCTTGATGTAATAAGGACTTTACCATTCTCGGAAAAATCGTCTAGAAAATCCCTAATTTCTTCTGTGTTAATAGTCTCCAAATTATCCAAAACAAGTAGTGTGTTATATTGTTTAGATATATCAATTAAATTCTGCTTCGGCGACTCATCTCCTCCCACAAATTTATCTAACGCACCATACATCATGTTTATATCTTGTATAGCCCCTGTAATTTTCTCAAACTCATAATTGTTAAGAGTTTCTGTTTTTAAGCTAACCCATAATATAAGCTCAAAGGGATTCTTTTCATCGTCTAATAAATCATATAGCAATTTAATAGCCAATGCAGTCTTTCCTACGCCACCATCTCCTAGCACAGATAAAATGTGAACATTCTTCTTGAAAAGTTTTTCTTTTATTTCACCTATCTCTTTTCTTCGTCCTATAAAAGAAGTATCCTCAAAATCCACTACCGTGGGAAGATTTTCTATGACATTTGAGCTCTTTTTAAGGGCTTTTTCATATTGTCTTAATTTAGAAGGCTCTTCCTTTATCATTTTGTCTGCATTCATAACATTTTTCCAAACAAACGATTTTAAAATATTCGGTATCTGCTTAAAAACCTCCCTCAATTTTGGGTAATCAAAAAAATTAAACAGTCTGGGATGCATTACTTTATTTCTAATAGTAATAATTTCACTTAAGGCACCATTAATAAACTTTTTTTCTTCCAAACTTAACCCTAGCTTTAAGGCATTTTTATTAGATATTTCAATATAAGCTTGTAGATCAAGCCCTCTTAAAACTTGTTGCAAATCATCTTTATCATCTACATCTTGACTCCTATCTATTAAACATGATGGAATATCATTAATATCTAAAACCCCACAATAATTTCCAATTAAATCTGTCTCAATAGCATTAACCATCGCATACATTTCTAATCTTCTAATCAAAGAATTACTTTCCATAAAAAACCTCTTTTGTTTAATACTCTACTTTATTATACCAAATAACAGCATCATTAGTAAAGTTAAAATAAAAAAGTTTACCAAACTATTAGTAAACTTCTTTAATGGAGCTGGTGACGGGATTCGAACCTGCGACCTGCTGATTACGAAATATATCAATCTACTAAAACAAGTTTTTTATTATTCTTAAAATCCTTATAATCTCTATAATTTTTAAGTTTTGTAAATGTTGTACTGACTTTTGTAATTTTTGTAAAACTTAATAACCCCCATAAAACACATAGAATTTGTTACACATTTTTTTACACTTTTTACATTAAAGAAGATAGATGGTTTTTACACCACCTATCTTTTTTAGTTATTCTTCTTCAACTTCCCTATAAACAATACCTTGTATATAAGGGGTAGGGTTAACAAAAACATTATCAACAACTATTTCCAAGTGTAAATGTTCTCCATAACCTATTTCTTCTGGGTGGGTTATCCCTACTACACCTATAATATCATTTTGATTTACTGTTTGACCTATTGTTACTAAACAACTACTTAAAGAACTATAAGTAATGATTGTGTTTTCTCCGTGGTCTATCTTAACCATATATCCAAGTGAACTTTCTTCTTGAATATCTAAAACAACCCCATCAAACATTGATTTAACTTGTGTACCACTTTCAGTTATAAGGTCTATACCCTTGTGTGATACCCATTGTTTAAGGTATTGATTAAACACCAAACCACTATCATTATAATCTAACCCAAGAGAAGTATATTCCACAGGGGATATAAAATAAACCTTAACAGGTTCTTTTTCTTCTACTGGTGGGGTTGGTGTGGGTTGTTCTTCCACAGGTGGATTATTAGGTGTTTCAGTAGGTTGTTGGGGTGTTTGTTCTTCTTGTGAAGAATCTTCTGGGGTGGTAGGTGTTTCTTCTTGTTCAGTATTTTCTTCACTACTTGAACTATCGTCGGGTGTTAAAACACTTTCACTTGAAGAACTGGGGTTATCACTTGTATTATCAGTACAACCAATAAAAAGAGTTGTTGTTATGGTAAACACCAAGATAAACACAAGTAAAAAGGTTACGTTCTTTCTTAAAAAATTTGTAATTTTGTTTGATTTCATTTGTATATCTCCGTTTGTTTTTTATTTATGAAAGAATACAAACGGTACCGCAGTAATACTCAAACCCTTTAATACTACTGTTTATTTAATTGAAATGAAATCTAAACCATTATTAAAATATTTCCTTTATTTTAGTATTTGAATAATTACTGTTCGGTGTCCGTAATGTACTCAAACATATCTCTATAATA
>JAZNSS010000036.1:0-7467 GCA_045591355.1 Christensenellaceae bacterium
TGCTACGTTGCATCCACAAAACAACACTGCTGACGTGATGAATAGTAACGTTGCCAATACCGTTAACACAGTTATGACTTTGCTTCTTAATTTCAACATCGTTCTTCTCTCCTTTTTGCTAGATTTTGGTGTGAAATTTAACAATATTTATCGTAAAAAAATGTTTAATAGTTTTAATCGGGAAAAACCTTAAAAACTATTATTGCGCATAATACGACAATTATGCTATATTATTATATAATAATAATACAATTAAATATATCATTATATTGACGACTTTTTAAATAATTTCAAAATATGATACTAATTTACATTTATTAATACAACAAAAAGGTTTTAACAAAAATAAAAAATAGTATTTAAATAAATGAGAAGTCAATGTTTAAACAACAAAAAACGCCCTGAAATTACAGAGCGTTTTTATTTGATTTTAGTTCGAGTTTAATCGAATTAGCAGATTAACCTTTCAAGCCACCTGCAGAAATGTTACCCATCAACTTATCCTTAAATATAACGAACATGATTGTTGTTGGAACAATCAACAAGAAACAACCAGCCATTTGGTTTGGAATAGTTGACTTAAATAATGGGTGCGTTGCGTTTTCGAAAACTAGGTTGTATACACCGAACGCCAAAGTTGGAACGGTAGGCATATATACGAATGAGAAGTTGTAGTCGTTCCAGTTAGCAACGAATAATAACAACGTTACGGTTGAAATCATTTTAATACCCATTGGAATAATGATACGGGTTAAAATGCTCATTTGTGATGCGCCGTCAATTTCAGCTGCTTCCATGTAAGAATCTGGTAAACCTTCAAAGAATGCGTAGAATACCAAGAAATACATACCACCGTAGCACGTTCTCATCAATAACATACCTAAGTGAGTTCCGAAAATACCAAGGTCTTGCAATAAGGTAATCATAGCAGGTGTTGAACCAACAGTTGGAACAGACATCATTACGATACACATACCGTATATAACACCACTAAATTTGAATTTATATTTAGCAGCAAGATAACCCATTAGGTAGCATACCAATACTTGTGCTAGAGAACATACACCAGCAAGGAACAAGGTGTTAGATAACATACCAATAAAGCCTACGTTTGATTGTTGAGCCATTGGCGTTGTGCTTGACCAAATACTGAAGTATGAAATCGTCTTTTGATAATAGAATTCATTGAACACGTCAATATAGTTACCAAAAGCGAGAGCATGAGAATATGCTTCGTTTTCAAAATCAAACATTGAGTGAGGATTCTTAGGGAAACCTATGAAGTTTAATCTTAAGTCATATTCGGACTTAAAAGAGTTTAACAAGCCAAAGTAGAGAATCATAAATATTGAAACAGTATATACAACCAAAATTGTCATAACTATTGCAATATAAATCTTTTCACCAAGGGCTTTTTTATGTTTAAGACTTACTTCTTTTGCCATCTCTACACCCCCTTAGTCAGCACTTGGCCCATATTTCTTGAGCATCTTACGAATGGTTAATACGATTGGAATTAAGAATGCAGAAATGGTTAAACCATACGCAGATAAGTGCGTTGTGGTATATTCTAGGTTGTCAATATTGGTTGCGTTAACACCAATTTTTTGTGATAGAATATACATTCTAAATCCAATAGTAGTAACTGCCTTTCTTGTCTCTGAAGACAATCCGTCCATAGAGTCACCATACAAGCCTAGTAACCCAAGTTGGTTGGTAAACATACCCGTAAGGGAAACAACAACCAAAGATATAATCGTTGGGAATATCAACGGTAAGGTAATGTGAACCATTTCTTGAATAACGTTTGCACCGTCAAGGTGACAAGATTCAACGATTGATTCGTCAATACCACTCATACCACCAGAATACAACAGTATATTAGAACCAAAACTTATCCAAATATTATAGAAAATAATAGTCGGAACTGCTGAAGATGCGTTATACAACAGAGTGCCTGATTCAAAAGACATCATGTTTGCATAGGTTACTTCAAGGCCGTTGGTCATACACATTAATTCCATATAGCCATAGTAAACTATATATTTAAATATAATACAGAATACCATACCAGAAATTAAACTTGGCATAAACAACATGGTTTTGAATAGTCC
The DNA here is from genome assembly GCA_045591355.1 of Christensenellaceae bacterium. GTDB lineage: Bacteria > Bacillota > Clostridia > Christensenellales > Borkfalkiaceae > UBA1259. Next base: position 2,115 of record JAZNSS010000036.1, read on the forward strand.
GTGACCTGGATATTTCTTATAAATATAATAAGAGAACGTCAAAGCCAATATTAGTGCAACCGGGAAGTCGATTGCATAGAACTTTAATCCGTTTCCTATGTAGCCTAACTGATCGACAATTAATTCATTCCAAGCAGTATGGAAAGAACTGAACGATGAGTCAAAAGAAACAACGTAACCTAATCCACTAGGAGCAATATCGTAACGTTGGAACGCTAATAATATTGTATTAAAGTTTACGTAAACATAAAAGAGGATGGTTTGCATTACAGGCCAAGCAACCATCAAGGTATAAAAGATTAACCTTTTTTGGTTTCTTGATAGACCCCTTTTCTTTTTTATAACGTTTTCCATAGTTTCTCCAATATTTTAGAACATCACATTCGGCATATACCTAAATATATGCCGAAAGTGTATTATTCTATTATTTGTTTGTTAAATTATAACGTTCCAGCAGCTAAACCTGCCCAGTTTTGGGTATCTTTGGTTTCACGACCGTCTTCAAACAACTTACGGCAGTTGTATTGATCGTTATTTGCATAACCTTCATATGCAGATAAGAATGCATTTGTCTTTAAGTGTTGACCAATCTTATGATTGTAAGTCTTAAATGTAACAGGAGCCGTTACACGTTGACATTTAGCTTGCATTTCAAGTGAAGACATTTGGAATGCTGATAAGTTTGCAATATCGGTATCGCTTACTTCATAGTTCATAGCTGCACGGTATACGCCTTGGTTACCCGTGTAGAATGATAATGCTCTATCAGTATGAATATACTTCATAAGACCTTTAAGGATTTCCATAATCTTCGCATTGTTACGATAACGAGCGTTTAGAACGATAGGAGCACCTGCACCGTTGGTTTGAACAAGTTCGTTATAACCAGACATTGTCTTTGTTCCGTCTTTATCCACATAATAACCTTCGTTTGGAACGTCATTAGTTCTGTTGCTTAAAGTAATACCAGAAATAGCACCGTTAGCTTCAGCATATACTGTATCAGCTGCAGTGCCAACACCAGTAACGCTACCGGTTAGAACGGTTGGCAAGCTCATCCATTGAAGATCAGGTTCTGCTAAACCGTCTTTACCGATACTTGCTGCTTGCTTAAATAACTTCATAGCGCCGTTCTTTTTAGATTCGTTATACCAGTAGTCACCTTCGATAAGCATACCCATAAGTTCGTTTTCGCCACCAACGTTCATACCGTTAAGAACGAATGCTTCTTCAGTTTGTAAGTGGTTTTTGTTCTTATCGCCAGAAACTAATGAATACCAGCCTTCTTCGTGTGCAATTTGCATGAAAGCGATACCGTAGTATCTTGCAATTGCGTCGTTTGCATAGTAACCAGTTGCCTTCGTTACAGGAACCATTTTGGTATTTGCTTTTTTAACGTAAGAAATACCTTTGAAAGCGTTTTCGTTAGTCCAACTATCAAAAACTTCTATTTCAGCACCGTTCGTGTCATAGGTATAGTGTGCTTGCCATGCGTCGTATCCACCAAGTGATGCCCAAAGGTTGAAATACATTTCACTACGCTTTGAATGTGATGAACCGTATGCAGATAATGGAGCAATACCCTTCTTCTTCATACGAGAGCAAAGGATAAAGAATTCTTCCATAGAAGTTGGTAAACCATCGTCATAAGTGCCTTCTAGACCGTCGTTACCACAAGATAACTTGATTGCTGGGTTAACGGTTAAACCGTCGCCACCCTTAATGAAATATCTTGCGCCAAATGATGCATTTGACTTGGTTGACTTACCTTCATATAATTCAATTTGTTTAGAAATTTGGGTGTTTTGTGCAATTTGTTCAACAGCCCAAGCAGTATCTACGATATATAAACCGTAGTATCTGAAGTTCCATGCATCGTAAGTCAAACCAGTTTTGACACCGTAAGATGGCATTGCGTAGCATTGATAGTAACCTTCACCTACGTTAGAAACTTCTCTAGAACACAACAATTCATTATAATAGTCTTTGTTGATTTTGTCTCTGATAGAAGTATCTAAAACGCCGTCTTTTTCTTCGCCTTCATTATATTCACGCAAAGTTCCGTCTGGCATGTTGTAATATCTATCGTCGATAAGTTCCGTAGCTACGTCGTCAATGTTAACGGTTAAGCCGTCCATCGCCAAGGTGTAACCAGAATATCCACCTGCACCACCGTGCGTTACATACATGTGAACGGTTGAGTTACCCATTGCAGTCGTATCAGTTGAAGTAACAGGTTCGATTTTGAATTCGATACCAGTCTTTCCTGCTTCAAAAGATTCGTCTTTGTGTAGTTCTTCATACTCGTCACATAAAACACGTAACCAGTCTAAGTTAACGCCTGCTTCGTAACCTTGAATGTTGATTACGGTCTTTGTGCCGTCTGGGACTGGGTTTGGACCTGGATTAGGACTAGGACAACCAGCAAGTGAGAAAGCCATTAGACCGCAAAGCGATAACGCTAAGAGTTTTTTAAGTTTTTTCATTGTGAACCTCCAAATTTTTTATAATAATAATCCCACAATAGAATACTTACTTCAACGATTTTACTACATTTGTCAAAAAAAATATATCAATATATTGACTTTTTTGAAAAATTTTTAATATTTTTGTGATTTAATTTCAAAATTTATTTTTTGATAGCAAAAGTTTAGGGTTTTAGGGGCTTTTATTTTGGCTTTTTTGCGTTATATTTGCTTATAAGCCCTTAAATTACCCCTTTTTTCTTTCTACGGGCATATTTTTGAAGTTAGAATACAAAATGAATACATTTATTGCTTTTATACATATGCATGGGCAATTATGCAATGGTTTTGAATATTTTTTATAATTTTTACTAGTCTTCGTCTGGGGGAAATTCGGGATTTTCGTCTTCTGGTGGGAACATGGTTGGATCGTCGGTTGGGTTTTCCGGATCGACATAGTCAGGTGGAGTTTCTATATACTCGAACTTTCCACCGTTCTTTAATATTTCCCACTCATCCGTATCGGTGCACGACCAATTAAAGAGTTCGTATATAGACATATAGTTAACACGCTTTATCAATTCACCCAAATACATATCTATACCAAGGTCGAAGTTAAAATAATAGTCTACGTCGGTATTATAATATTTTGTTAGCACGGGCGAAATTGTTTTTTGCATTGCGTTATGCGATATTATCAATGATTGTTCAAACTCGTTTTGATTTTCATAGTCTTTAAGACGCACGGGATAGGTCATTCCGTTTTTAAACGAACCACTTTTGCCAGAATACGCCGATAAGTTAGCGTCTTTATACATATATGCTAAAAAGTCTTTACATATATTTACTGTTTGTTGATCTGCCATATATGAATTTGCTATAAACACGCTATTTGCAAAGTCTTGATTTTCAAAATACGGATTCGGAAGATTATCGTCGTTAGGGCTAACGCTATCAAAAACCATGGTTGGCATACTCATCCATCTAAAATCTAACTCTTTGCCAAAACTTAATTTTTTTACGGTTTTTACTATTCCGTTTTCTTCTGCGATATTATACCACCTATCTGTTTCTATCAACATTCCTTGGCTGGGGTAGGATTCGCTATCTACTTGCCTACCGTCAAGCATAAACTTCTTTATTGTGTCGTTCCACTTGTTATTAGCGTTAAGTGAAACGGAAGAATACCAATCTTCTTTTTCAAAGATTCTCATTACTGCCATTGCGTAGTATCTTGCAATGCTAGAGTTGGCTAGATTGCCGTTATCAAGGGTTATGGTAGTCTTTTTAGTAGTTGGAAGTTTAACGTAGTCTATTCCGTCAAAGGCGTTTTGGTCGGTTACGCCCGTTACCACGTCTACTTCACCGTCAAAGGAAAAGGTGGTTTGGAAAGACTGCATACTAGAGAGCGACGCCCATAGCGCTTTATAGACGTATTCTTTTGCTCTTGGATTTCGCGCGTCAACCGTTATTGGTTCAACCCCACGATATTGCATATATTCGCACAAAACGAATAATTCCACTAGCGAAGTGGGCGTGCCGTCGTCCCACGTGCCGAAAACTCCGTCGTTTCCACAAGCCTTTTTACCGTCCTTTACCAACTCCCCGTTCTTTGCACGCACAAAGGTTGCCGTGCCGTATTTACAAGTAAAGGTTACGGAGTTTTGCTCGTTGGCAGTTTCGGGGTCGGCTAGATAAAAACCATATTCGTTAAAGTTGTTGGCGTTATAAGTTATGCCGTATCTAAGACCTGAAGCCGGCAATGCGTAATACTTTCCGTCAGAACCTTGCAAAAATGGTTTATACTCGGGATTAATCTTTTTATCTATGCTATACGGCGTTTTACCGTTTTCGTCACCACGAATTTCTTGCTCTGCATACGCAACGTCGTCGATTGACACTAGTTTTCGTTCATCTGCAAGTTCTTTTATATTTACGCTATATCCACTATCGCTTATAAACATATTTATATGCGACTTTCCTATCATATCCGTTACAATTTGCTCAACTTCGTCCACTCTAAACTTTACGCCCATAGTATCGTTATGATAGTGCTTATCTTGATTCTCAAACTCAAACTCTTTTATTAAATCGTATAGCCATTTAGTTTGCGCTCCGTTTGAAACGGATATTTGTATATATACTTCCGATTTTGGGTAAACGAAATTATATCCACCGTTCTCTACGGGGGATAAACAACCACTTGTTGAAGCCACTACAACAAGCCCTACTATTAAAATAAAAAGTCTTTTTATAAATTTCATTTTACACCTATTTATAATATAACCTAAAACTTCTTTTAAGTCAACATCATTTGTTTAAATACAACCTTGGTAAAAATAAAAAACACGTATCGTTTGATACATGTTTTTGATTATTATTTTAATTTTATATTAATTTTCTTCTTCCGTAGAAAAGTTCCTAAACTGCAACGGCGTCATGCCCGTTCTCTTTTTAAAGATATGACAAAAATATGCTTGAGATGAAAATCCACTGCCATAAACAATTTCCGTTAGTTGCATATTAGTTTTCTTAAGCAAAACCTTTGCATTGTTTATTCTTAAATCAAGGATAAAATTTTGAATTGTTTGACCGGTGCCTTCCTTAAAAACCCTACATAAATAAAATTTGTTATATCTTAAATATGCTGCGATATTATCTAGTTTTATATCACGACGGAAATTTTTACGAATATAGTCAATGGTCATCTTTACGACTCCAGCCGAGGGCGCCGTTTTATTTAAATTCGTGCCTATCATGTGTCACTCCCCATTTAAACGGTAACTTAATTATACACGACATTCTTACTAAAGGATATAAAAATATTGACTAATTTTGAAATTTTTTTTCTAAATTATTTGTTTTTTTGCATAGTTTGTTTCTTTTTT
>JAZNSS010000037.1:0-41072 GCA_045591355.1 Christensenellaceae bacterium
ATACTATTTTTAAATATTTTACAAATAAAATAAGGCATATTATTGAAAAAAACTTTACTTTTACATAAAGGTTTGCTAAACTATATTAGATTAAATAGACAGGAGTGTTTAACTTTTATGAAAAAATACAACGTAGCAGTAGTTGGCGCAACCGGAATGGTTGGTAACAAAATGATGGAAGTTCTTTCTGAAAAAAATCTTCCCGTAGAAAATTACTATCTTTTTGCTTCTGCAAAATCTGCAGGCAAAAAAATTAACTTTATGGGCAAAGAACACACCGTTATTGAACTCTGTGAAGAAAATATCGTAGACAAGAAAATTGATATCGCTCTCTTTTCAGCAGGTGGCGACACAAGTAAAAAGTTCGCACCTATTTTTGCTAAGCACGGTTGTTTAGTTATTGACAACTCTAGCGCTTGGAGAAGAGACGAAGACGTTCCTTTGGTTGTTCCTGAATGTAATGCGAAGGATATTTTATGGCATAAGAATATTATTGCTAACCCAAACTGCTCTACTATTCAAGCAGTCGTTGCTCTAAAACCACTTCACGAAGAATTTGGTATTAAAAGGATTGTTTACTCTACATACCAAGCAGTTTCAGGCGCAGGCGTTAAAGGGTTTAACGACCTAAAGGGTGGTATTTGTGGCGAAGCCCCACAAAAATTCCCTTACCCTATCTTTGGCAACTGTCTTCCACATATCGACGTGTTTATGGACAACGGTTATACCAAAGAAGAAGACAAGATGATTTTTGAAACCAAAAAGATTCTTGGCGACCAAAATATGAAGATTACGGCTACCTGCGTTCGTGTTCCTGTTTACTATGGTCATAGCGAATCAGTTAACGTTGAATTTAATAAACCTTGCACTTTAGAAAAAGTTATTGAAGTTCTTGAAAACACCGAAGGCATTATCGTTCAAAACGATAGCGCTAACAACCAATACCCTATGCCTATAACGGCTGAAAATAAAAACGAAGTTTTCGTTGGAAGAATTCGTTTAGACGATACCGTTGAATCTGGCGTAAATCTTTGGGTTGTTGCTGACAATATTAGAAAGGGCGCTGCTACAAACGCTGTTCAAATCGCTGAAAAGGCTATTGAACTAGGCGCTGTAAAAGACCAATATAACGGTTAATTTTAATTTTTTGGAGTTAATATGAACAAGACTATATTTAAGGGAACTTGTACGGCTATGATTACCCCGTTTACCAACGACGGAATTGACTATGATGCCCTTGCAAGACAAATAGATTTCCAAATAGATAACGGCATTGAAGCGCTTTGCGTTTTAGGAACTACCGGCGAAGCACCAACTATTACCGATACTGAATACGAAACCATTGCAAAATTTGCTTATGACAAAATTGCTGGTAGAGTTAAGTATATTTTGGGAACGGGTAGTAACTGCACTAAAAAGGCTATTGAAAAGAGTCAACTAGCGCAAAAAATTGGCGCTGACGGGCTTTTAGTTGTTACGCCTTATTATAATAAATGCACGCAAAAAGGTCTTGTTAAGTATTATAACGACGTTTGTGACAATATTGATATTCCCGTGCTTTGCTACAACGTTCCTGCAAGAACGGGCGTGAATATTCTACCCCAAACCATGGCAGAAATAGCCGAACATAAAAACATTGGTGGTATTAAAGAAGCGTGTGGAAATATGGAGCAAATTTGCGAAACTGCAAGACTTATCCGTAACAAAACGGCTCTTTACTCTGGCGACGATAACTTAAACCTAGCAATGCTTTCTATCGGTTCGATGGGGCTAATTTCTGTTGCTTCAAACGTTGTTCCTAAAGAAGTTGGCGACGTTGCTAAACTTTACTTTGCAGGTAAAAACCAAGAAGCCATTGCTTTACAAGAAAGTTTACTTTCCTTAATAGATATTATGTTCTGCGAAGTTAACCCTATCCCCGTTAAAAAAGCGATTGAACTTTTAGGGCTAGGCAATGGTATCGTTCGCGCTCCACTTACCGAATTAGAGCCTGAACATACTGCTCAAATGATAGATATTCTTAAAAACTTTGGATTAAAGATTAAGGAGTAAAGGTGATGAATTTATTAATTAGTGGCGCTTTGGGTAGAATGGGCAAAAAAGTTTTCGACGCTAGTGTTTTAGACGGCGAACTTACCCCCGTTTGTGGCGTAGATAGATTTGAAAACCTAGAAAATAAAAACTTCCCCGTTTATGATTCATACTCTAAGGTAACGGAAAAGGTAGACGTGATTATTGACTTCTCTGCCCCTGCAACACTTCCTTCCCTTTTAGAATACGCAATAAATAATAAAGTTCCTGCAGTTTTGTGCGCTACGGGTTATCAACAACCTGAATTGGACGCAATTAATAATGCAAGTAAACTAATCCCTATATTCCGTTCTGCGAATATGTCTTTAGGGGTTAACATTCTAATCGACCTTGTAAAAAAGGCTTCTATTGCTCTTGCTGAAGGTTTTGATATCGAAATTATTGAAAAACACCACAATCAAAAGGTAGACGCTCCAAGTGGCACGGCTTTAATGCTTGCCGACGGAATAAAGGAAGTTTTGCCTGAAAAGTTCTATTCTTACGGTAGACAAGGTATTTGTGGCAAAAGAGATAAAAATGAAATAGGTATTCACGCTATTCGTGGTGGAAATATCGTTGGCGAACACGACGTTATTTTTGCAGGTGAAAACGAAACTATAACACTTTCCCACTCTGCTCAAGATAGGGGTGTTTTTGCTAACGGCGCAATTAAAGCCGCTAAATTTTTAATTGGCAAAAAGCCTGCTATTTATAACATGAGTGACGTTATTAACCAAAACAATGCTTAAAGAAAACGTTGAAAAAGTTCTTTTAGAAATCGCTAACGGCAACAACCTTGGCGAGCCTATAACCCTAGTTGGCGCTACTAAGACTATTCCCGTTGACGTTATAAATCAAAGTATAGAATATGGCGTTAAAGTCGTTGCCGAAAATAAGGTAAACGAATTTAGGGAAAAGACCGACGGCATAATCGGCGCAAGCCAACACTTTATTGGGCATTTGCAAACCAATAAGGTTAAATATTTGGTTGGCAAGGTTGAGTTAATACATTCCGTTGACAGTTTGCATTTGGCTAAAGCCATTAGCGAACAAGCCGTTAAAAAAGGCGTTTGTCAAGATATTTTAGTTCAAGTTAATATCGGGCGTGAAGAACAAAAAGGTGGAATCTCCCCCGACCAAGTTTTTGAACAGGTTAAAGAGGTTACTACTCTTGCTAACTTAAATGTGGTTGGGTTAATGGCGATGTTGCCAATATCAAGCGACCAAGAGTATTTAAAAAATTTATGCTTGCAAATGCGTGAATTTTATGATAAATTAAATATGCAAGGATATAATCTTAAGCATTTATCCGTCGGAATGAGCGCTGATTATAAAATTGCAATACAAAACGGCAGTAATATGATAAGACTTGGAAGTATTATTTACGGAAAAAGAAATTACGGAGGAATTTAGAATGGGATTTTTTAATTTTTTTAATAAGGATAGCAAATCTCAATTAAATGCGCAAGAAAGGCAAGGCAGGTCGTTCGATATACCAACAACGAATACTACTGCTGAAAAGAAAGTTCCCGTTTCTGTTTTTGTTCCTACTTCTTTTGATGATATAGAAAAGATTATAGATTGTCTTAAAACACAAAAAACTGCAATCGTGCATTTAACCAACCTAAAGGCAGAGACACAAATTCGTGTTCTTGACATGCTTTCCGGCGCTATATACGCTCTAGACGGTGGCGTTTATGAAATGGAAAAGAACGTGTTTATGTTCTCCCCTTCTGGAGTGGAAATTTATTAAGATTTAAAATACAAAAGGCTTACCAAACGGTAAGCCTTTTTTGTTTATTAAATTTTTTTTTACGTAAAATCAAAACTTAGGACCAAACAAACCAACAGAACAAGTAACCTGCTAAAACTGCTATCATTGTAAAAGGTATGCCAATCTTGAAAAAGTCTGAATTTTTAACCTGATAGCCTTCTTTTCTAAGTATTCCTATCCCCACAACGTTTGCAGATGCGCCAACGGGGGTTAAGTTTCCACCAAGGGTTGCCCCACATAGCAAGCCGAAGCATAAAAGAATTTCGATATTTTGTGGCGCGTTTAGACTATTGATTACAGGCAACATTGTTGCTACGTATGGAATATTGTCTATAAATGCAGAGCATAATACCGAACCAAAAACGATAATCGTATATAGCAAGAATATATTATTTGCGCCGATACTTTGGAAGAACCTTCCTATATCGTCGATAATACCCACGGTATCTACTGCAAATATTATAACGAATAAACTAATTAAGAACACAATCGTTTCATAGTCTATAGCGCTTTTCCAAAACGTTACAAAGGCTGACTTAAACGTTGGTTTTTCTAGATTATCTGTTGGCTTTCTTGTAAGAATTGTAATAAAATGATAAACCAAACCGATTATACCAATACTCATACAAATAATGCCGTTTGTGATTTCTGGCTTTTTAGGAACGAAAGAAAATGCTATAAGCAACACAATCGTCAACGTTAAAAGTAGAGTTGGCATTATTGAAGTAACTTTGATTGATTGTGATTCTATTATCAATCGCTTATTACTTTTTCTGAATATAAAAAACAACACGGGGATAGTGAATAACATTCCTATCTCTACTGCCCAGAAAATTGAGAATCTTCCGTTCATAAAGAAGAAGTCCACAAAACTCATTTTAAGTTGACCTGCAAGCATTATGCTCGTGGTGTCCCCCACTAGCGTTGCAGCGCCTTGTAAGTTAGACGAAACGGCTATTGCAATTATTACGGGCACGGGTGAAACTTTAGTTTTTTTAGCGATTGCTATTCCTATTGGCGCAAGCATTAGCACGGTTGCAACGTTATCTATAAATGCAGAAATAACCCCAGATAAAATCGACAGTATTACTAGCGTTACCATAGTGTTTGGAATTTTGCTAACAAGCTTGTCTGCAAGTTTATTGGGCATTCCCGAATCGGAAAATAACCCAACGGTTATCATTATTCCAAATAGCATAAGTATTACGTTATAGTCTATGGATAATAAGACTTCTAAAAACTTTGCCCTACCAAATATCAAAAGCGAACCGGACATCAACAACGCAGTTGCCAAGGTAATATACATTTTGTATTTAGAAAAGGCAATTATTAAAACGTAAGTTAAAATAAACAAAACTAATACGAATATTTTTATTGCCATAAGTTTCTCCAAAAAAAAGACTTCTATCGTTATTATTGACGATAAAAGTCTTGTTAAAACTATTAAAAATAATTTTGTGTTACCGGGATAATCCGTATTGACGATAACACACACGCTATATAGCGCTAACTACTCCCTTTTATAGGTATTAAAGAATTAGTTTCTAACTTCAAGCGCTGTATAAGTAGCGTCAAGTGAAGCAACTTTTTCGTCTAAAATCTTCTTTTCTTCTGCTGTTAATGGCAATTCAACAACCTTTTGGAAGCCAGAACCACCAACCATGCAAGGAACACCCATGCAAAGGTCGTTTGCGCCGTATTCACCGTGAAGAACGGTTGATAAAGGAAGAATAGTGTTAGTATCAGCAACCAACGCTTTGATTAGTTGAACGGTTGATGCTGCGATTGCATAGAAGGTTGCGCCCTTTGCTTTGATAACCTTTGAGCCTGCTGCAACCATTCCTTCGTAAATCTTGGTTAGTTCTTCATCAAGAACTTCTTCACTTACGTTTAAGAACTTTTTGCAGTAATCCTTTACAGGATAGCCTGCAATTGTGCATAAACTCCAAGGAGACATACAAGCGTCGCCGTGTTCACCTAAAACGTATGAATTAACGTTGTGGGTATCTACACCACAGTAAGATGCAACTGCTTGGCTTAATCTGTTAGAGTCAAGAAGTGTGCCTGTTCCAATTACTTGGTTTGCTGGAAGACCAGTGCATTTCATAGTAACGTAAGTTAAAACGTCTACAGGGTTAGATACGATAACGTATAATGCGTTTGGTGCAATCTTTGCAACGTTAGGCATAACGCTCTTTAAGATACCAATATTAATTTTTGCAAGATCCAATCTTGTTTGACCTGGCTTTCTGCCAACGCCAAACGTTACAACAACAATATCAGAACCTGCAACGTCTTCATATTCGCCACTCCATACTTTAACTGATGGAACTGCTGCTGCGCATTGAGATAAGTCTAATGCTTCGCCTTCAGCCTTTTCTTTATTAATGTCTACTAAAACGATTTCAGAACATACGCCCTGAAGTGTTAATGCGTAAGCAACGGTTGCGCCTACGTTACCTGTTCCTAATACTGCAATCTTTCTCTTTTTTTGTATCATTTGCAAATTATCTCCTATTATAAATTGTCGTTTATATTCTACAACAATATTCAAAATTTTGCAATAGAATAACGCAAAAATTATTATTAATTTTTTAGAATTTTTAATGCTACGTTAATTATATCCCCTGCACCGATAAAAATAACCCTTTTTATTTTCTTTTTTTGACTTTTTATAATCTCTTTTAACTCATCTACGTTATCGGAATATAATAATTTTTCTCTACCTTCTTTTAATAGTTTTAGATAAAGGTTATAAGCGCACCCGTCCGGCATAAACTTTTCTCTTGCAGGATAAGTTTTATAAACACATAGACCAAAATCACCCTTTAACGTAGATATAAAGTCTTGCATTAAAATCAGCGTTCTAGAATAGGTGTGTGGTTGGAACACCACTAAGTCGTTTTCATCAACGGATAACGCCGACAGAGTGCATAATATTTCTTTAGGGTGATGGGCGTAATCGGATATAAATTCCACGTCGCTATAAAAACCTAGGTTTTCTAATCTTCGTTTAACACCGTAAAAACTCTCTACTCCCCTTTTTAATTTGGAAAAAGGAATATTGAATAAATCACCAATAGATAGCGCCACTAAAGCGTTATATACGTTATGCTTGCCAAAAACGTTAAGTTTAATTCTTCCTAAATTTTTTGTATTTCTATAAAAACTAAAGGAATATTTATTCTTTTGGCAGGTTAAATTTTTTGCCGTATAGGTTGCGTTATTTTCAATACCAAAACTAATAGAAGTTTGATAGGATAAATCGTTAAAATAATGGTCGTCGGCGTTGATAAAAGAAATTCTTCCACGAATAAATTCTTTAAAGCAGTTTACCATATCTTTCATACCCGAATAACTTTCCATATGGTCGTTGTCAACGTTAAGAACAACGCTAATTGTGGGTTTAAGTTCTAAAAAGTTCTTTTTATACTCACACGCTTCCACTATTGCAAATTGATTGCCCCCAAGCCTATAATTGCCAAAGATAGGGTCTTCGCCACCTACGAAAACCGTAGGATTTAAGCCACCTTCTAAAAATACTCTACCGATTAGTGCTGTTGTAGTGGTTTTACCGTGGCAACCACTTACTGCTATGCTAGTTTTGAATTCCTTTAATATTTCGCCAAGAAATACGCTCCGTTTTACGATAGGGATTTTTTTACTTTTCGCATACGTTAGTTCGGGATTTTTGTTGTCTACTGCTGATGAATAAATAATTAAATCCGGAATAAAATCCTGAACATTTTTGGCAAGGTTGCCTTGGTAAAGTTTCACACCCAAAGATGCAAGGTCTGACCAAGTGGAAGATTTATCAACGTCGCTTCCACCCACCGTTTTACCTTTACTAATTAAATGTTTTGCTATGGCGCTCATAGAAACACCACATATACCTGATAAATAAATTTTTTGATAAGAAGAAAAATCAAACGTATCCATATAGTAAAAATACTAAAAAAATGGCTAATTTTAGAACTTTTTTTAAAAAAATGCAAGGTTTTTTTAAAAAAACTATTGTAAAACACATATCGGTGTGGTAAAATAATGTTAATATCATGATAAGGAAGGTTTCAATATGAAGATTTCTGACGTAAGGGTTCGCATCGTTAAAAAAGACGATAGCAAACTTAAAGCAGTTGCTTCCGTTACCTTCGATGACTGTTTTGTTGTGCACGACATTAAGGTTATTGAGGGGAATGAAGGTTACTTTATTGCTATGCCTAGCAGAAAGACTGCCGACGGCGAGTATAAAGACATTGCGCACCCTATCAAAACCGAAATGAGAGAAGAACTTATTAAAGTTATTCTTGCGGCTTTTGAAGAAGAAAAAGCAAAACCACAAGAAGATTAGTCGACTACTTTTCTTAAAAAGCAAACGAAAAGACCTTGGATACCAAGGTCTTTTTTCTTTATATTTTATTTTATCTTTTACTTTAAGATTGGTTTGTGAAATATTTTTTCTGCCGTTTGGGTTACAAAGTCTAGCGATTCAAAAAGTTCTTCAGTAGTCTTAAAGTCGTTTTGATACACTTCTAAAAGAAGCGCACCGTCAAAACCTACGTCGTTTAGCCTTGTAAATAAGTCGCCAAAATCAGTTATACCTTTACCTGGTAAACACATTTTACCGTTCTCGTCCACGTCAGACAAATGCACGGTAACTATATCTTCGCCCATTTCTTTAATAAGGTCTTTATACTCTATATTTGACTGCCTTGCTTGTTTTATATCCAAAGTCCCTTTAAGCCCCTTAACACGCTTTCTAAGTTCGTTAAAGAACCCCACGTAATTATAATACGCCCAATGAACGTTTTCATAGGTAAGAGTTACGCCGTATTTAGCGCAAAGGTCAATTATCTTTTGCGTATAAAACCCAACCCTTTCAAAGTTTATGGTAATAGGCGTACGTTTTACCCTTGCTACGCCGTGGAAAGTATAATACTTTGCGCCGATTTGTTTTGCGCATTGCAAGGTGTTTTCAAGCAGTTTATAAGAGTCTGCCATCGCCCTATCGTTAAGACTATATAACGTTGGCTCAAATTGTGTAGTTAACGTATGTATAGAATGAACGGGTAAATCGCCTTTGGCTTTTTTTAATATTTTGCCAAACTTTTTCGTGTATTCCGAATAACTTTCTAAAAATACTTCACAAGTAGAAACGCCATTCTCTTTCAAAAATTTTATACCGTCTTCGGTATGGTATCTACCAAAAAGTGATGCAGTTGATATACCCGTTTGCATAATTAAATTTCAGGCTCTATTAACCCTAAATCTCCGTCGTTTCTTAAATACAACACTTGCACGGTGTTGGTTTTTGCTTCCAAAAATACGTAGAAAGAATGTCCTAAAAGTTCCATTTCTTCCACGGCTTCTAAAACCGTCATTGGAGAAAGTTTGAACTTCTTTTCTTTTACGATTTCTGCTTGCTTTTGGTCTGGCAAATCATAGGTTGCAACGTCTTTATATGCGTTGTTTTTATTATTCTTGTCAAACTTTGTGCGATGTTTGCGAATTTGCCCTTCAAGTTTTGGCATAATAACGTCTAAATTATTATACAAATTATCGCTTGAAGCCGTTGCTCTAACTAGTTTGCCTGCGTAATCTAGCATAATCTCCGTGGTGAGAGAAGATGCTTCCTTCTTAAAGCTTACTTTGCACGTTGCGTCAGCATCTTTGAAGTATTTATCAAGTTTTGCTAACTTTTGTTCGGTTATCTGCTTTAATTTTTCGCCTGCTAAATTGGTTCTGTCAACTAATTCTATTTTCATAATTCTCCCTCCTAAAAGATATTCTCTTATATATTAATACTCTTTTAGTGGGGAAATTTCCTTTATTTTTTTACTTTTTTACAAAAACGAACTCTCCGTCAATGGCGTCGATGGAAATAACCGTGTTTTCCTTTAGTTCACCACGCAAGATTTCTTCGCTAAGTTTATCTTCAATATTGCGTTGAATAACCCTTTTAAGTGGTCTTGCGCCGTAATTATTATCGTAACCTTTTTCTATAATTAAATCCATACCTGCGTCGGTAATTTCCATTTTAACCCCAAGCACCAAAAGACGTTTTTTAAGGCTACCAAGCAATATCTCGGCTATCTTTGCCGTTTCCGTTTTGGTTAGTTTTTGGAATACGATTATATCGTCGATACGATTTAGGAATTCCGGACGGAACTTTTCCTTTAACGCGTCCATATATTTTGAACACATATTATCGTATTCGGCTTGTGGAGAACTTGCAAAGCCAAGGGTTGCCCTTTGTTGAACTTCGCTAGCGCCAACGTTTGAAGTCAAAATTATTATGGTATTTTTAAAACTTACTACTCTACCCTTATTGTCTGTTAATCTTCCGTCGTCAAGTATTTGCAACATTAAATTAAACACGTCTGGGTGCGCTTTTTCTATTTCGTCAAAAAGCACTACTGAATAAGGCTTTCTTCTAACCTTTTCGGTAAGTTGACCTGCTTCGTCAAACCCAACGTATCCCGGAGGCGCACCAACCATTCTTGAAACGGTGTGCTTTTCCATATATTCACTCATATCAAGGCGAATAATATTATCTTCGTTACCGAAAACGGCTTCTGCTAGCGCTTTTGATAGTTCGGTTTTACCTACGCCCGTAGGACCAACGAATATAAACGAACCGATTGGTCTATTTGGGTCTTTAAGCCCTGCTCTAGCACGCCTTATAGCGTCTGAAACAGCGTGAACGGCTTCTTCTTGCCCAACAACCCTTTGATGCAATATTTCTTCTAAATTAAGAAGTCTTTGCGCTTCGGTCTCGGTTAGTTTTACTACGGGAACGCCCGTCCAATTGCTTACGATTTTAGCAATATCGTCTGGGGTTACCATAAGTTTTTCTCTATTAACTTGGTTTTTGCTTGCTTGCGCTCTTATTTCTTCAAGTTCTTTATTTACCCTTTCGATTTCTTCGTTAATTTTAAGGGCGCGCTTTAGGTCGTCACGACGTTTTGCTTCGTTCTTTTGAGCAATTAGCGTATTAAGTTCGTTTTCCTTTTGCTTTGCTTCTACGGGGGAATTATAACTATCTAGTCTAACCCTAGAAGCGGCTTCGTCGATAAGGTCGATTGCTTTGTCAGGCAAAAATCTATCGGTAATATATCTATCAGACAAGGTTACGGCAGAAATAATTGCTTCGTCTGGAATTGCTACGCCGTGGTGCGATTCGTATTTGTCACGCAAGCCTTTCAAAATTTCCACCGTTTCTTCGGCGCTTGGCGCATCTACTTGGATAGGTTGAAATCTTCTTTCTAGCGCTGCGTCCTTTTCAATATATTTTCTATATTCGTCTAAGGTGGTTGCGCCTATCGTTTGAAGTTCACCACGGGAAAGCATTGGTTTTAAGATATTTGCCGCGTCCATATTGCCTTCGCCCGTGCTTCCAGCCCCAACGATATTATGAATTTCGTCAATAAATAAAATTATGTTGCCGTTTTGTTTAACAACGTCAATGGCTTTTTTAAGTCTTTCTTCAAAATCGCCACGATATCTTGCACCTGCAAGCATGCCTGCAAGGTCAAGTGAAAAAACTATTTTATCTGTTAAAATTTCTGGAACGTTGCCCTTTACGATGGCTTGAGCCAAACCTTCTACAACGGCGCTCTTACCAACGCCTGGTTCACCGATTAGAACGGGGTTATTTTTGGTTCTTCTAGAAAGTATTTGTATTACACGGTCGATTTCGTTCTTTCTGCCAATAACGGGGTCTAGTTTGCCGTCTTGCGCTTGTTTATTAAGGTTTACGCCAAACTTTCCTAGTTCTTTTAAGTCTTCCGTTTCCGTTTCTTTAGCAGGTTGTTTTTGACTAGTAAAACCCCTATTTTGCATAGTTCTATAACCGTCGCCAAAGATACTGTTTTGTTCGCTTTCTTCGTCGATATCGTCTTGCGTATCCACGATAAAGGATTGCGATAGTTCGTCTATCATTGCGTTTACGTCAACCTTCATTAATTTAAGAATGGTTACTGCTGCTGAAGAAGTATCAACTAAAATGGAAAGCAATAAGTGTTCAGTTCCCACAAAGCCTGAATGCGCTTTAAGGGAAATATCTACTGCTCTTTCAAATATTTGTTTAGTTCTTGGCGTAAACATATTCCCCGGCATAACGCAAGTAGGGTCAACGCTTCTTTTGAAATAGAAAAGATATCTATCGTTATCTACTTCTGCTTCACGCAAGATTGCGGCGGCTCTGCCGTCGGATACGTTTATAAGGCCAAAAAGAATATGTTCGCTTCCTATATATCTACAACCAAATCTTTTTGCTAAAGTAGTTGCATATTCAATTACGTCGTTAACGTTTCTGGAAAAAGCATCGTAATACATATGTTACTCCTTAATTTTCAACAATTTTTTACCCACGATTTCTGCACGAAGAAGTCTTCTGTCTACCGTGGATAGTTTTTTTCCGTATTGCCCACATAAAACGGCAGGTCGAACGGCGACGATTAGTTCGTCAATCTCGTCTATTTTATTTATGTTTATCATTCCAAGCATTGCGCCTAGTTTAACGTTTGCTACGTGTGATAAAAATTCTTCATAACTAAGCAAAACGGCGTTGGTAAGAATTCCAAAAGATTTTCGAACTCTATCCATTGTTTTAAGTTCCTTTTTGCCGTAAAGCGATTGCATTTCTTCACGCTCGGCTTGGCAAACTCTAATAACTGCGTCTTCAACGGTTGCTAGAATTTCTTTTTCCGTTACGCCTAGGGTGATTTCGTTGCTTATTTGATAGTTATAACCTTCTGCTTTAGTTCCTTCGCCATAAACCCCACGAATGGTTAAGCCAAGTTTAGAAAGTTCGTCTTCTAGCGCTGGTATTGCCCCACTTTCGGTAAGCGCTGGCAAAAACACCATTACCGATGCACGCATACCCGTTCCCAAGTTGGTAGGGCAAGCAGTAAGATATCCAAATCGTTGGCTATACGCTACGTCAAGATTTTTAGATAGCGCATCGTCAATGCCTTCTAATCGCTTATACGCTTCTGCAAGCGCTAAACCCTTCATAAAGCATTGTTCCCTTATAACGTCTTCTTCGTGAACCATTACGGATATGCTTTGGTCGGAATTAATCAGCGCTGCGCTAAAGGGCTTGTTTTCTATAAAAGCATTGCTTATCAAATGCTTTTCTTTCATTTCTTCTAGCGTTAAATCGGATAAATTACTTGCAAAATACAAGTTAAAGGTATCGCACTTAACAAGCGCACGGTTTACCTTTTTTACCACGTCTTTAGACGCCGTTTGATCGGTTATATGGAATGGATAGTTAGTAAGGTTTCTTGCAAGGCGAATACGCGTGGTTATAACGCTACCTTCCAACAAGTCGTAATTAACGATTGCCATCAGATTATCCCCCTGCCTTTTAGTTCTTCTATTATTGCTGAAAGTTCTTTGGACAACTCTTTTATGCGTGAAAACTCACCCGTCATAACGGCAACTTCCTTTTCTGCCATTAAACGGTTATACTCTGCAATCAACTGTTTGTCTACCCCACTAGTTTTTGGCTTTCCACCGTTATGAACGGTTTGTCTTTGTAATCTTTTAAGGGTTGGTAAAAGTTCCCTTTCAAACTCTTGATAACAATGTGGGCAACCAAACAATCCACTCACAGCAAATTTTGACCAAGTGTAACCACACTTGCTACAAACCTTTTCTATCATTTATTCCTGTCCCGATTTATAATTTTTCTGCTAATTCTTTTATTAATTCTGCCGTTTGGCTTCCGATTTCTTGGCTTTTTAGCGCCATTGCTAGGTTTGCCCTTACGTAGCCAAATTTATCGCCAACGTCAAAGCGTTCGCCTTCAAAGCAACTTGCTAAAAGTTGTTTGTTCTCTGCTAGTTCGTCTAAAACGTCGGTTAAATAAAGTTCGTTATTTCTTGGGGTAAGTTTTTTAAGCATACCCATAACTTCTCCACTTAAAACGTATCTTCCTATTATTGCATAGTTTGATAGCGCCTCGTTAACCGAAGGTTTTTCAAGAATTTTATCTATGGTAATAATACCGTCTTGTTCGTCAAATACGCCGATATTACCGTATTTTGAAACGTCGTCGCCAAACACTTCCATTGTGGCGATAACGCTTTTGCCCGTTTGTTCGTAAACGTCTACTAGTCTTTTAATACAAGGAGTTTGTTCCCCTTCTGCCCACAATAGTTCGTCTCCTAAAAGTAGCGCAAACGGCTCGTCCTTAACGTATTTTTCTGCGCATAGAATTGCGCCTGCTAGACCGTTAGCAACTTCTTGAACGGCAAAACTAACGTTAAACCTATGCGTTTCTTTTGCTATTTCGTAAAGTTTTTGCTTTCCGTCTTGCAAAAGCCTTTCTTCTAAGGCAGTATTTACGCTAAAATGGTCCTTTATTACGTCAGAACCTGGGCTTACTACGATAATTATATCTTCTATACCAACCGATATAAGTTCTTCTGCTATGTATTGAATAGTTGGTTTATCCAAAACCGAAAGCATTGGCTTTGGAACTGCCTTTGTAATTGGCAGAAACCTTGTTCCTAATCCTGCGGCTGGAATTATTGCCTTTTTAACCTTTTGCATAATTTTCCCCTTTTTCCCCTTTTATCAAATACTATTTAAAATTTTTGTTTTCTAAATCTTTTATCTTTTGAACACGGCGAGCGTGGCGCTCGTCTCCACTAAATTCCGTGTTAAGGAAGGTATCGACAATCATAAGCATTAAGCCTGCGCCGACAACCCTTTCGCCCAACGCCAAAACGTTGGCGTCGTTATGAAGCCTTGTCTTCTTTGCCGAAAATACGTCGTGACAATGCCCACAACGGATGCCCTTTATTTTGTTGGCAACAATACTCATACCAATACCCGTTCCACATATCAAAATACCAAAATCGTATTCGCCGTTTGCTACGGAATTGCATACTTCTAACGCGTAATCGTTATAATCAACCGATTGGCTGTCAAAACAACCAAAATCCTTAAATTCTATAGCGTTCTTTTGTAAATAATCTATAAGCACGGGTTTTAAGTTTATTCCACCGTGATCACAGCCGATTGCAACTTTCATAATTGCCCCCTTTTTTCTAGAATTATATTTAGCACGTTATTACAAACGTCTTCAATATCGTAACATGTTTTTATATACACCGATAAATCTTGACCGTATGGGTCGATAACGTCGTTAAGCCCTGTGATTTCACTTACCGAGTATACGTCTGGAAAGTTAGATATTCCCCTTTTATGCTCTTTAGTCATACAAATAGTAAGGTCGGTTTTAAGAAGCATTGCTGGTGTTAACTGTCTTGACTTAAAAGCATAACTTTTAATCCCTAATTGCTTTAATGCTAGGGCAGAATTTTTGCTTATTTTGTCGCCTTCGTTAGCCATTAGCCCTGCGCTAGATACCTTTACCCCTTTTATGCCTGCAAGTTTTAGTTTGTTTTTTAGAATAAGTTCTGCCATCGGGCTTCTGCACGTGTTTCCCGTGCAAACGAATAAAATTTTTAAAGTTTTCATCCGCATGATTTCCTTAATCTATTCATTATTCCCATATTGACGTTTAAGTCGTTGGGCATTGCTATTGCTATTATTAGGTCTGCAACCTTTTCACCAAGTAAAAGTTTATCGTATAGGTTGGAAGCAATTTCTTCTTCCGTTTTACCTAAATCTAATATATTTTTACCCTTGAAGTTTTCGGCTACGTCGGTTGAACACATTATATACGGCGTTAGCCCACTATCGATTGCCCTTTCGTAATGTGATAATACTTGGTCTAACTGGTCGAACTCGTATAAAGCCGTATCGCATTTAGGTCTATAATGACGGTATTTTACCCCTGGAGATTTTACCTTATCACTTTCCTTGTGCATAGCGATTTCACAACTTCCCACAACCTTTTCCACCATTTCTTTGGTTATTAGCCCCGGTCTTAAAATTCTTGGAGTTTTTTCGGTAACGTCTAAAACGGTGCTTTCTATTCCACCTTGACACTTTCCACCGTCTAAAATTAGTGGTATTTTGCCCGACAAATCGTTATAAACGTGTTCAGCCGTAACGGGGCTAGTGTGCTTTGACAAGTTAGCGCTAGGCGCAACGATTGGCAAATCAACTGCCATTAAAAGTCTTTGACAACCTACGTGCGACGGACAGCGAAGCGCAAGCGTATCTCCACCACAAACGGCTTCCTTACAAACTACGCCTTTACTTCTAAGCACCAAGGTTAACGGGCCTGGCATAAAGGCTTTGATTAGTTTATATACGTAGTCGTGATCGATATAGACTAATTTATTAAAGTCGTAATCCTTATGGACGTGCGCTATTAGAGGGTTATCAGAAGGTCTTCCTTTAATAGCAAATATTTCTTTAACTGCTTGAGAATGGGTTGCAACTGCGCCAAGACCGTATACCGTTTCGGTTGGCATTCCTATTAAGCCACCGTTTAGCAAAATATCTTTTGCTTTAGCGATACTCTCATCAGTTACCTTTTCTATAAACGTTTGCATACTAAAAAATCTCGTCGTCAACGGTTGATGGTGCTTCCATAGGTGGAGCGTCTTCGTCGCTAGGCGCAAAAGGTAAATCTTCGTAGCCGTCTACCTTTGCGTTTGAATATCCGTAACTTTGCTTTTCGTCTTCAGGAATGTCAGGTTCACCCGTTTCTTCGTTAAGGTTAACGAACTTGGTGCATTCACCCCTAAAGTAAAGTTTAACAAGCCCCGTAGGACCACTTCTATGTTTTTCAATTAGAATTTCAGCAACGTTTGCTGCAACCTTGCCTTCTTCAATATCCTTTTCGGTTGCGTTCTTGTCAGGACGGTGGATAAACATAACTATATCTGCGTCTTGTTCGATTGCACCCGATTCACGAAGGTCTGATAGTTGTGGTCTGCCCTTTCTAGTTTCCACTGCACGGTTAAGTTGTGAAAGCGCTAGAACGGGAACGTTTAGTTCCTTTGCCAATATTTTTAGACTTCTTGAAATTTCGCTTATTTCGTTTTGACGGCTATCGCTATTTCTCACCTTATCGGGCGTCATTAAGCCGATATAGTCCACCATTACAAGGTCAAGCCCAGAACGACTTTTTATTCTTCTACATTTTGATATAAGTTCTCTTGGTCTTATAACGGCAGAATCGTCGATATGAATTTTTGCGTTTGCAAGTAGTTGTTGCGCTTGTTTAATCTTTAGCCAATCGGATTTTTCTAGGTTGCCCTTTTTAGCCTTTTCCATAGAAACGCCTGCAACAGAGCATAAAATTCTTTCTGCAATTTGTTCCTTGCCCATTTCTAGTGAGAATACTGCGCAAGAATAACCTTGCAACGCAACGTTTTCTACGATATTCATTGCAAAAGAAGTTTTACCTACGGCAGGACGGGCTGCGATTATAACAAGGTCGCTCTTATGTAAGCCGTTAGTGATATAGTCTAGTTTTTTAAAGCCTGTCTTAATACCCTTTAGGCTAGATTTATCGTTAGTAAGTTCGTCGAATTTATTTAATACGTCTGGAATAATAGTGCCAATTTTAACTACTTCACTACTGTCGCTTTCGCTAGAAATATCGTAAATAGTTTTTTCTGCAAAAGATAGCGCCGTTGCTTTATCTTGGCTTGCCTTACTAGTTTCTATAATTTCTGCAGAACCCTTTATCAATTTGCGCAATAAACTGTCCCTTGTAACTATATCAAGATACTTACTGTAGTTTGCGCTTGAAGGCATAACGTTTGCTAGTTCGGTAATATACGCAATACCACCTACACTCTCTAACGCGCCCTGTTTTTCTAGCATATCGGTTAGGGTAACTAGGTCAACGGGTTGATTTAATTTAATAAGTTCTAATATAGCGCTAAAAATAGTTTTGTGTGATTCTGCAAAGAAATCTTCTTCTTTTAGAAATGCTACGACTTCAACTTGAATCGCTGGGTCAAGTAGCAAACAGCCAAGTAGCGCTTGTTCGGCTTCTAGGCTATGTGGCATACTATCCATCATTTTTCTTTTGTTATTTTGTGTGGTTGCCATTTGTGTTCCCCTTTACAATTTTATAAACTCGTCAAGCGTGGATTTGAATACGTTAAACGCTGACTGGAATGGTTTTTTATCGGTTAGGTCTACCCCTGCGATTTTTAATAGTTCTACGGGGCTATCCGAACCACCCGACGACAAGAACTTAAAGTAATCGTCAACGGCAGGTTTGCCTTCGGAAAGTATTCTATCTGCAATCGCTAGAGCGCTTATAATACCTGTTGAATATTTATAAACGTAAAACGCTCTATAAAAGTGTGGTATTCTTGCCCATTCGTATCTTATTTGTTTATCGTGGATAATTGCATTGCCGTAATACTTTTTATTTAGTTTTAGGTAATGCTTGGATAAGTTGTCAACGGTGAGTGGTATACCCTTTTCCACTTGACTGTGCGCAAAACTTTCAAACTCTGCGAACTGCGTTTGCCTAAACAAGGTTGTTCTTATCATTTCTAGCAGATATGAAAGTAGATACTTTTTAAGTTTATCGTCTTTTGCTACGCTAAGTAGGTGGCGAAGCAATAATACTTCGTTAACCGTGCTTGCAACTTCGGCGACGAATATAGTATAATCTGCCTTTGCGTATGGTTGCGTTTTATTGGAAAAATACGAATGTAAACTATGCCCCATTTCGTGGGCTATGGTAAATACGTCGTGCGTGGTTTGTTGATAATTTAACAACACGTATGGGTGTGTGTTATACACGGCAACGCTATACGCGCCACTTCTTTTACCGTCCTTTTCATAAACGTCAAGCCATCTTTCGTTTTTTGCCTTTTTCAATAGGTCTTGATACTCTTTGCCTAGTGGAGAAAGCCCTTCAACGACTAAATCATACGCCTTTTCATACTCTAGTTTTAGGTCGGCTTGTGGAACGGTTGGAACGTAGATATCATACATATGCATTTTTTCTACGCCAAGCGCATTCTTCTTTTCTTGCATATATTTATGAAGGGTTGGAAGCGCATCTTGAACGGTGGTTAACAAATTATTATAAACTACTTCTGGAACGTCTTCATTAGAAAGCGCCATATCTAGCGCAGATTTATATTTGCGCGCATTTGCCGTAAACACGTTCTTTTTTACGTTGCCGTAGTAGGTTGACGCAATAGTATTTATTAAAGAAATATAGCCTGCGTAATACTTTTTGAAGGCTTTACTTCTAATAGTTTGGTCTTTGTTTTGAAGCAACACGCTATAAGTTCCGTGTGTTATTGGAAGAGTTTTGCCGTCAACCTTTATCTTTGCAATAGGCAAATCGGCATTGTCTATTTTGGTAAAAATATCTCTAAAGGTGCTAAAAGTTTCACTTGCATTTGCAAGCAACTTTTCTTCTTGGTCGGATAAAACGTGAGCCTTTCCCTTAAGAACGCACTTTAATTGATAGTCGTAATCAGAAAGAGCAGGGTTTAATATCATTTCCTTTAGCACGCTTTCGTCAAGCGCAGTAAGTTCAGGTTGAACAAAGGAAAGGTTTGCCGATAATTTAGCGCATAAACCGTGCATTTTAGAATTCATAGAATCAGCCAAACTATCTTTGGTGTTTTCGTCGTGCTTCATCATTGCGTATACCGAAAGCGTTTCTATTACCTTGCTAACCTTTTCTAAACTTAACTGAAAGTCAAGATAAACCTTCCAATCGCCTAGTTTACCTTTATATTTAGAAAAGTCTAATTGTTTGGAAACTGCTAAAAAACTTTTATTCCATTCGGCATCGTTTTTATAAATGTCTTCTATTGCCCAATTATATGCGTTATTCAAGTTACACCCCTTAATCTAGTTTTTGTTACTGTGTATTGGCGCAGGCATTCTTCCACCACGGTTAATAAATTTTGCGCAACCGTATGGGCTTACCTTCATTATAGGCGCGCTACCTAGTAGCCCACCAAATTCTACTTCTTCCCCAACGCCTTTGTTAGGAACGGGAATTATACGGACTGCCGTAGTTTTATTATTTATCATACCGATTGCAGATTCGTCTGCAATAATACCTGAAATGGTCGTTGCAGGCGTGTCGCCTGGGATTGCAACCATATCTATACCTACGCTACAAACGGAAGTCATTGCTTCAAGTTTATTTAGGTCGATTGCACCACTTCTTGCCGCTTTAATCATTCCTATATCTTCACTAACGGGAATAAATGCGCCGGAAAGTCCACCGACTCTTGAACTTGCCATTACGCCACCCTTTTTAACTGCGTCGTTAAGCATTGCAAGACAAGCCGTCGTTCCGTGGCAACCAACAGAGTCCAAGCCCATTTCTTCAAGAATGTGGGCAACGCTATCACCCATAACGGGAGTTGGCGCTAGCGATAGGTCAACTATACCAAACTCTGCGTTTAATTTTTTTGCGGCTTCGTTAGCGATAAGTTGTCCTGCTCTAGTAATCTTAAAGGCAGTCTTTTTAACGGTTTCGGCAACTTCGTCAATAGACGCTTCTTTTATGCTTTTTAATGCGTGGTGAACTACTCCTGGACCGGAAACGCCAACGTTTATTACCGTTTCCCCTTCGCCTATGCCGTGGAATGCGCCTGCCATAAATGGATTGTCTTCAACGGCGTTGCAGAACACGACTAGTTTTGCGCTACCTATTCCGTCTTTATCGGCAGTTTTAATTGCCGATTCTTTAATAATTTCACCCATTAAGGCAACGGCGTCCATATTGATACCCGTTTTTGACGAGCCAACGTTTACTGAAGAACATAGCCTTTCGGTAACTGACAATGCTTCGGGAATACTGTTTATAAACGACCTTTCAAAAGAAGTCATTCCCTTATGCACTAATGCAGAATAACCACCCAAAAAGTCAATTCCACAAGTTTTTGCAGCACGGTCTAGCGCTTTTGCTAAAACAACTTCTTTGCCACAAAAAGATGCAGTAAGTAAACTTGCAGGTGTTATCGACACACGTTTGTTGATAATTGGTATGCCGTAAACCATGCCTAACTCTTCTGCAACTTTAACAATGTTTTCTGCCTTTTTGCAAATTCTATCGTATACAAGTTGAGCAGTTAGATTAGCATCGTCTCTAATGCAGGGAATTAAAGATATTCCCATCGTTATAGTTCTAACGTCAAAGTGTTCTTTTTCCACCATGTCGATGGTTTCTATTATATCGTGTTGGTTAATCATAGCGTCCTCTAAAGTTAAATTTTGTGCATTGCGTTAAAAACGTCTTCATGTTGAACGTGAATAGAAACGCCTATTTCTTCGCCAACCTTATTTAGTAGCGTTATAATTTGTTGTAATGATAATGGGCTATCCTTAATATTGCACAACATTATCATTGTAAAATAATCTTGAACTATACTTTGGCTAATATCTTCTATATTAACCTTGTTTTCTGCTAACGCAGTTGAAACTTTTGCTATTATGCCCGACTTATCCTTGCCGATTACCGTTACTATTGCTTTCATTTGCCTTCCTCCAAATTATTGTAAATTTCATATTCAAGCAAAACGTTGCCTTGAGTTACAAACTTATAAACAGTTCCTTCTTCTAGTCTTGGAAACTCTAGTTCATAAAAAACCAAAACTTTTCTTTCGAAGAACACGTTTCTATACTTGTTCCATACGGAAAAAACTAAAGACTTAAAGTCCACGCCGTCTTTAGACGTTATAGTTTCGTCAGTTCTTAAATAGGTTGCTACGCAACTTTCGTTAAGCCCTTCTTGAATTAACATACATAGTTTGTAATATTTGTTAACCCTTTTATACGGTATGCCTAGGTATATAAAAGAAAATATTATAAACACTGCCGTTAAAGGGAATTCTATCCAACGAACCGTTTTACCTATAGGCGACATATAAAAATGATGGGTAAGATAGTATATCATTACGCCAGCGCTTGCTAGCAAATAAACCCCTAAAAATATCCAATAAATCCTAAGGACACGCTTTCTTTGTTTTTTAGCATTTTCTAAAATATCCGGAGTAAAATACCTTGTCATAAATATCCTCTTATTTGTAATCTGTTCTAATTTTTTGTAAACCGTTAGCAGTTATCAAAAATAATTCCACCCTATTTGAATATTCTGCCATTAAATAATTCTTGTTTTGCGCAACCCTATAAAATTTAGGTTTTTCTTCCACCACGTTTTCGTATTGTGGCATTATAGGTTGTTGTGGTTGAGTATACACCACTTGTGGCTGAACTGTTGGCTGTATAACGTTAGGCTGTTCCACGACGGGTTGTTGAATTATTTGAACTTGGGGCTTGTCTTCTTTTTTCTTTCCGAACCCAAGAAGTTTTTTTATCGTTAAAAATACTGCTATTAAAATGGAAAAGATAAATGAAATAGTAAAAATGGTTAAAGGCAAACCACCACTTTCAAACACCCCACAAAAATACAATACTGCGCCGACTAGCGCAACCAATAATGCGAATTGTAGGTTGAAAATGCTTAGAATTTTATAAATAACCTTAAAAATACCGATTATTACTTTTTTGATTGCTCCTATAATCATTCTAACCCCTATCTTTTAAGACTTTGCTTTTTCACCAAAAATGTTTGCTAGTTTTGTGGTAACGCTTTTAATACTTAATGCAAAATTACCAACTTCACCAACTACGTCGTCTAAAGAGCAACAACCGTTTTTTCTTGAGTCTAGGCTTACTTCACGGTTGTCCCCAAGGTAAAATATTTGATTTTCACCAACCGTCCAATGGCTTTTGCCCTTCTCCGTAAAGGTGAAGTTTTGGCGTTTTAGGTAGTCTTCTTTTAGTTCTACTTCCTTCTTGCCCTTTTGCGTTAAGTAGACCTTTCCACCTTCTATTCTGACCGTATCCCCTTCCATTGCGATTACTCTTTTGATTACCAAGTGGTCGCCACGTTCGATAACGACTATGTCGCCACGGTCAATTCTAGCGTAACGGTTGACAAAAACGCCTTCGCCGGAATATAAAGTATTTTCCATTGAGCCACCGTCAACCTGCACTAGAAGTAAAACGTTGGTGAATAAGAAAAATATAGCGAACAAAACCACCATACCTATACCTATCCACATGGTAAAACGTAGGTCGGCTTTATCTTTTTTATTTTCTCTTTCCACTAAACTGTCGTTAAGTTTATTCATTTTTACCCTCTTGCGAACTAGGTATATAATTTTTAGTCATTTTTCTTGCTTGGTCAACGGATACGAATATTACTCTATTGCAAACCTTACATTTAAGTTTTATGTCTGCGCCCGTTCTTGCAACAAGCCATTCGGTTGAACCACATGCGTGTTGCTTTTTTGAAATAATTATTCCACCTTCTTGATACAACATAAATTATCCCTTTAACCTTAAGTTTTAAACCCAAAGGGCGTTATTTATTAAATATTCGTTATCGGCGCTAATCTCTATGCTATCAATTTTTTCCATACTAGAGATAGAACGCCCTTCTGGAGATTTGAAAACGTTTATTGGGAATTTTAGGTTGTTCCAAATATCCCCACTAGCTACCTTTGCCCTTGTAGTATATTCTATCTTTTCCATATTTCTGTTTGAAACTAGTTTAATGGTGAGCATTCCCCCGTGTGGCATATGCGCATCTAGAAGCAATATACCGTCGTCTTGTGGACGGAACTTTTTCATTCCCATCTTAAAACTAACTAAGCCACTTTCACAAGTAACGCCCGTTATATCCATAGGACCTTTCTTTTCTATGACGCAAGCGCCCTTTTTAATCAAAATCCCCGATGGTTTTTTGTTATTTGCTCCGGCTGGATAAAATGCGCTGATTGCATTTTCTTCACGGGAAGAATATAAAATTTTGCTTGGGTGAGAAAAATTCACTTCGTTTGGCGCAAACTTTTTAGCAACCACGTCTGAACTAATTACAAATCCGTTTTTATAAACGCATTCTGCAAAAAAGAATACTGCGCCCGATTGATTAAACGGTAGGTATTTGAAAATATATTTTCCACCCGTTTTCTTATTCTTGGTAACCTTTTGCCATTGGCGCATTGCTGGGTCGAAAGTTTCTTCACTAGCGTATATACAAATGCTTTTTAGATTTTCTTCGCAAGCAGAAACGCTAACTATTGCTACGCCGTTTTCTATTTCACACTTAATTGAAGCGTCTTCAGGGAGTTCATTCGTTTTTTTAGAAAGCAACGTTTTTTCAAAAAAGGTTAAAACGTTTTGGAAAGCAACATCGTCTACGCAATCTATTCCACCAACGGTATAGTTAATCGTTGCATATGTTTCAGGGTTGATTCTTGCAAAGGTGTCGTGAGCACGCTCAAAGTCAAAGTCAGGGCTGTTCGTTGCTAGCGAAATAATCGTAGGCGCTTTTACGTGTGAAGCGTATGATTGTGGTTCAATACCTGCGATATATTTAATTTTATCGTCGGAAAATTCTTCGTCAACCGTGCCCGTAAACTTATAGTTACCCTTATAAGCACGCCACCCTGCGTTTAAGATAAAGGCGTAAGCGTCAAATTCGTTGGTAACGGTCATGTTCCACAATACGGTTGCAGAGTCGTATATACCAAGTCCACCTAGCGCTCCAACAAAAGGCAAACTCTTAAGATATTTTAAAGCATACCTTGCAGTAGCGCCCCATTCGAACCAACAAGTATTTTTAGCGTCGTCAGTAACGGTGTCCGTATCGATATGCGTTTGCTTAAAGTTTGCAAAAGATAGGCTATTTGGATACAAGGTATAGTTATTATTAACCCCGTCGTTACCACCAAGGTTTACCACGAATGCGCAAAAACCCTTTTTAGCAAGTTCCATTGCTAAAGTTTCATCTGCGCCGTCAGTAAATTTTTGAAGTATAAACAAGGTGGGTTGCTTTTTCTTTTTAACGTTTCTTGCAAGCACGCAATAAATTTTTACTTGACCGTCGGAAACAACACGCCCGTCAACGCGCAAACGGGAAAGCGAAACGTCGCCTTCCTTATATTCACCTATCGTTTGTGCTTCGGGAACTTGTTCTATCACTAAACTATTCCAAAGCAAATTAGGGGTTAATATTTCACCTGCCATTTACAATCTCCTGTCCATAAAAAAGTATTGCAACAAAAAAACGTCATTATAGTTGATTTTTTGGTTAGATTGATATATAATAACATTCACCACATAAAAATCTTTATGCCTTGCCTATTATATAATATATTATTATATACTAAAATAATATTAATCGCAAGGACTTTTTATAATTTTAGGGTTATTTTTACAAAGGAGAAGTATGTCTTTTTCGTTTTCTAAAGAATTTTCCAAATCTAGTTGGACTTCGATTGAAAATTCCTTTATAACCGAATACCTTCCCACTGCTGGGGACAACGCCGTAAAGGTCTACCTTTACGGGCTTTTCGTTTGCAATAACCCTG
Organism: Christensenellaceae bacterium; assembly: GCA_045591355.1. Classification (GTDB taxonomy): domain Bacteria; phylum Bacillota; class Clostridia; order Christensenellales; family Borkfalkiaceae; genus UBA1259. The sequence continues at coordinate 25,162 of JAZNSS010000037.1, forward strand.
ACAAAAACCTTTCGGTAGAAGATATGGCAAAAAACCTTAATCTTTCGGTGGAAGTGGTTAAAGATTGCTTCCTTTATTGGGAAGAATTTGGGCTTTGCACTATACTTTCTAACGAACCGTTTACCGTTCAATACTTACCTATTAGCACGCAAGGTTCTAAGCCTAAAAAATACAAGGCAGAAAAGTATACGGAATTCACCAAAGGCTTGCAAATTTTGTTGCCTACAAGAATGATTTCTACAAGTGAATTTACCGAATATTTTAACGTTATGGAAACCTATAATATCAAGCCCGAAGCAATGCTTATGATTGTAAAATATTGCGTTGATAGAAAGGGAAACGATATAGGTTTTAAATATATTTCAAAGGTTGCAAAAGACTTTGGCGCAAGGGAAATTACAACTGCCGACAAAGTGGAAAAAGAACTTTCTTCTTACGTTTTAAGAACGGGTGAAATCGCTAGAATTTTACAAGCGCTTTCTATTAAACGTCAACCCGACTTTGAAGATGCAAAACTTTTCAAAAAGTGGACGCAAGAACTTCATTTTGAGCCCGACAATTTAGTGTTCGTTGCAAAGAATATCAAGAAAGGCAACGTTAATAAACTTGACGAAGTTATACTTAAATTATATTCTTCTAAATGCTTTTCTAAAGAAGAAATTTCCTCCTACTTTAAGGGTAAGGAAGAAGTTTATAATCTTGCCGTTAAAATTAACAAGTCACTTGCTATTTACGTGGAAGTTTTAGACCAAGAAATAGACACGTATATTAACAAATGGCTTTCCTACGGGTTTACTGACCAAACGCTTGTATATATAGCGCAAAATATGTTCGTTGAAAATAAGAATACCCTTGCCGATATGGACGATTTTATTGAGTATTTAAGGGGACGTGGATTTATAGATTTATCTAGCGTTAACGACTATTTTGAACAAAGAAAACAAGGTGATGAATTTATTAAAAAACTACTTGCAACCATTGGCGTTAACCGTCGCCCTACCCCGTGGGATAGAGAAAACCTTGCTATGTGGAAAAGTTGGAATTTTACTGAAGAAATGATACTTGAAGCAGGTAAACTTTCTAGTGGAAAATCTTCACCCGTTGCGTATATGAACGGTATATTATCCAACTGGAAAAACAACGGCGTGTTTACTCTTGAAAAAATGGAAGTTGCAGTTACTTCTACTTCTAAAGAAAACAGTCAAGAAGAATACAATCGTGAATACGAAAGACGCCGTAGCATTGCAGTTTCAAGGGCGCAAAAGAACACCGACCTTGCTATGGAAATTGACGGCGTTGCCAAGATTTTATCTAGGTTAAACTCCATTGAAAAAGACCTTGCTTTTGCAGAAATTGCAAACGACACAACTGCCCTAGCCAACTTTGAAACGGAAAAATCCGACCTTATAAACAAGGTTAACGGATTGTTAAAACCGTTAAAAATTAACCTATCCGACCTATCGCCTAAATACGCTTGTTCAAAGTGTAACGACACGGGTTACGTTGGCACTCACAGGTGCGATTGCTTTGATAAAAAAGTAGATTAATAGAGTAGAAATTTATAACATTTAAAATGAAAAAACCTTTGCGAATCGCAAAGGTTTTTTGTTTTATATTATTTCTTGAAAAAGTTCTAATATTGATATGTTATTATTAATTCTAGTATTAATTTCATTAATTTCGACTTCGTTATAATTATCAACGTCTATTACTTCTACATATAATAACTTGATATCGTGACATATTTCTGTGTATACTTCTCTAACTTTTGAGTTGTATTCCATTTGTTCTAATGTCAAAAATAAGCTATCCATTCTATGCATATAATTATTTACTAATTTGCTTTCATAACTTTGACTTAAAAGCCAACTTTCTAAGATAATATTATCTTCTGCAAATTCTACTTCAAGTTCATTAAGTTTTAATGCTAATATATTTGTTGTTTCTATGAAATCTTTGAGTGCATTTTTTGAAACTTCTTCAGGTGCTGTTTCTTCCATTATCTTTTTATATTCTTCTAAATCATAATAACTTTCACTTAATATATAAAGCTTTAAATCATTTAACGCATTTTCTAAATTCGTGCTATATACTTCAATTTTGGTAAAGAAATCTGAAGCAGGACCACGCATTTCTACCATTGTTTGAGCGTAATAGTGATATGCGTTATAAACATCCGAACAATATCTAGAAACTAGCATCGCAGAGTTAAATATTTCGGCATCATTATCTAATAGTAAATTAATTTGCTCTATATTATCCATGCAAACGTTCAATACTTCGTCATAGGTAAAATATAGTTTATCATCATTAACTTCTATTGTCTTAAACTCAGCAGTTAAATCATCCAAGAGAATTTTTTGTTCTTCCATTAATATAACAAAACGTAATAAATTTTTATCATTTTTAAAAACGTATTCATTTTCTTCGACTACTGGTGGCTTAACTATACCACAATTAATTGTCTCTTTATTTGTTAAAACAATAACTAATTCGCCTGCGTCATTGATAACAATATCTTCAACGCCAACACCTTGGTCACCTTTATCGCCTTTTTCACCTTGTATACCTTGGTCGCCTTTAAATAATGCAATCAAGTCTTCTAATGAACCTTCAAAACCTTTTTCTTTTGCTTCTGCATAAACTTTTTCAATAGTCCATAAATTAGAAGATTCATTATTGTTCGAATCTTGCGATGAAGAATTGCATGCCGTAAACATACAAGTCAAGAGTAAAATTACTACAACAAAAATAGATAAAACACTTTTCCTTTTCATAAAAACCTCCCATATAACAAAAAAGCGTCATTCCAAAAGCGGAATGACGACTTGCAAAACGTCCCTCACGCTTTTGTTGCGACACAAATTCATAAAAACATTTAAAAAGAAAAGTTTTTAAAATGCGTTTATAGAGACATCTTACCTAAGATATCCTTTCCTTTTTAAATATTGAATTTGGTCGCAAAAGTATTCTAGCACATATTCGTTATAAAATCAACACTTTTATGAAACAAAAAAAGCCTACTTGTCAGTAGGCTTATTAATTATTACTTTCTGTCTTCTATTTTTTTGTATTCTTTTCTAGTGTTAGTTGATACGTATGCAGGACGGATTATTTTACCGTTATTTAGAATTTCTTCTATCCTATGCGCTGCCCAACCTGCCATTCTAGCAACGGCAAACATTGGTGTAAACAACTCGGTTGGAAGACCTAGCATATGATAAACGAATCCACTATAGAAGTCCACGTTTGCTGAAACAGGCTTAAACGTTCTTCTCTTTTCCATAATAAGTTTTTTAGAAACTTCTTCAACGTTATTATAGAGTTTGAATACTTTTTGCATGCCCTTTTCTTTTGCAAGTTGTTCTACGAAGCCCTTGAATACTTCTGCTCTAGGATCGGAAACAGTATATACTGCGTGCCCCATACCGTAGATAAGGCCTGCTTTATCAAACGCTTCACCGTTTAGAATTTTTGATAGATATTCCCTAAGTTCTGCTTTATCGTTCCAATTCTTAACGTGTTTTTTAATATCTGCAAACATATCCATAACCTTTATGTTTGCGCCACCGTGACGTGGACCTTTAAGCGAACATATTGCCGCCGTAATTGCTGAATAGGTATCCGTTCCTGCGCTAGTTACAACGTGTGTTGTAAAGGTGGAGTTATTACCACCACCGTGCTCTGCGTGAAGAATGAATGCTATATCTAATACTTTTGCTTCTAGTTCGGTAAACTTACCGTCTGGACGAAGCATATGTAACACGTTTTCTGCAATGGATAGTTCTGGCTTTGGTTTATGTATAACCAAACTCTTATTTTCGTTATAGTGCAAGTGCGCATTATAGCCGTATACTGCAAACATTGGAAGAACGGAAACCAAGGTTAAGCATTGACGCAAAACGTTTTCGATAGAATTATCTAGCGCGTTATGGTCGTAACTATAGAACATAAGAATACTTCTTGCAATAGAGTTCATTACGTCTTTATTCGGGCTTTTCATTATAACGTCACGAACAAAGTTTTTAGGAAGTTTTCTATAAGTTACTAAAAGTTGCTTAAACTCTTCCAATTCCTTTTGGGTTGGAAGTTTGCCAAAAAGTAATAGATAGGTTACTTCTTCAAAACCAGAATGGTTTTTATCGTTATAGCCACCTATTATCTTTTTTACGTCTATACTACGATAGTAAAGTTCGCCCGGAATAGGTTCACCGTTTTTCTTTGCAATAACGTCGGAAATATCCGTTAAACCCGTTATTACACCCGTTCCGTTTTGGTCACGAAGACCACGCATAACGTTATTTTCTCTATAGGTATCTTCGGTAAACTTTGGCGTTGCTTTTACTATGTCTGCTAATTTATTTAATTCGTCCAAAGAAAAATGATTGTTCATACTTTTATCCACTCTAATCTGTTTTATTTTTTTACTATTCTTCAATTCTAATAGAAGCGTTAACTTTAACTACTTCGCTTAGTCCATTTAATTTTTCTAATGATTTCTTTACTGAAGTTTCCATACATTCGTGTGTGGTAACTATTATTTGCGCGCTATTGTTTTCTGTTGATACTTGAACTACTTCTTTAATACTAATATTGCATTTACCAAATACGCCGGAAATCTTTGATAACACGCCGGCAGTATCTTTTACGGTTAACCTTATATAGTATTGTGAATAGAAATCGCTTGCAAACTTGGTTTTTTCTGCGCCCTTTTGGCTATTGTCAAAAGAAGCGTAGTAGTAATCGGTATGACGCGCTGCAAATATTACGTCAGACACGATTGCGCTACCCGTAGGAAGTGCGCCTGCTCCCCTACCGTATAACATAATTTCGCCAACGCTATCGCCAACTAGGTGAACAGCGTTAAAACTATCGTTTACGCTTGCAAGTGGGTTATCGTTCTTGATAAAGGTTGGGTGAACACGAACTTCCACGCCGTTTGAAGTGTTTTTGCCGATACCCAATAGTTTAAGGGTATAACCCATCTTTTTACCGTAGGAAATATCTTCCTTATCAATACCGGTAATACCTTCTCTATAAACGTTTTCGTAAGAAACCTTTGTGTTAAACGCTAAACTTGATAAGATTGAAAGTTTATACATTGCGTCAAAACCTTCAACGTCTGCAGTAGGATTAAATTCGGCATATCCTAGTTTTTGGGCTTCTAATAACGCTTCTTCGTAAGAAGAACCTTCCTTTGCCATCTTGGTTAAAATGTAGTTGGTTGTGCCGTTTATGATGCCCTTTATTGACTTAATGTTGTTTGCTTGCATACCTTCTTGCAAGGTGCGAATAATTGGAACGCCACCAACGCAACTTGCTTCAAAAAATAGACCAACTCTGCTCTTTTTTGCAGCCGATTCTAGTTCTGGCCAATGCTTTGCAAAAAGTTCTTTATTTGAAGTAACAACCGTTTTACCACTCTTTAATGCTTTAAGAACAAAGGTCTTTGATGGTTCGATGCCACCTATAACTTCTACAACGATATCTACGTTTGGATTGCATACTACTTCTTCAATACTAGAAGCAATATTTTCTTCAGGAATACCAAGTGATATTGCTCTTTCTTTATTCTTTTCCAAAACGCTTTCAACGGTTATATCTAAGCCTTGCGTCTTTTTGAAGTATTCTTTGTTGCTAGTAAGAATATCGTAAGTTCCACCACCTACAACACCAAGTCCTAAAATTGCAACTCCTACCTTTTTCATAATATCTCCTTTATTTAGCGCTACTATTTAATTTATAAATCATATTTAGCCCGTCTAGCGTAAGCGTTCTGTCTACGGCGCTAATACCTTTAACTTCTTTTGCTATAATTTCGCCCAAACCACCGGTTGCAACAACCTTTATGTCGTCAAGCTTTAATTCCTTTTTTATTTTATACAATATGTTATCAACTAGTCCAGAAAAACCAAATATCAAGCCCGATTGCATGCAATGTTTGGTGTTTTTACCAATCACAGTTTTGGGCGATTCTAGTTCTATCATAGGAAGTTGTGCCGTGTTTGACACCAATCCTTCTAACGAAGTTTTTATACCTGGCGCTATTATTACGCCTAAAAGTTCAAAATTTTCCGAAATAACGTCAAAGGTAGTTGCCGTTCCAAAGTCGATTACAACTAGTGGCCCACCGTATTTATTAAATGCCGAAACACTATTAACTATGATATCTGCGCCCACTTCCTTGGGGTTATCTGCCTTAATATTAAGCCCCGTTTTCACACCTGGACCTATCATTAACGGCGTTATGCCGAAAAAGTATTCGCACATATGGCATATAGTATAGTTAAGCGACGGTATAACTGACGATAATATAACGCCTTTTATATCACTTTTTGCTATACCTTTAGTTGATAACAAGTTAACCAAAACCGAACCGTATTCGTCGGCAGTTCTAGAAAGCCTTGACGATACACGGAAAGATGCAACTAGGTTATCGTTATCAAATACGCCGTATTTTATATTTGTATTACCAACGTCTATTGCTAGTAACATATTACGCTCCTTTAAGACCTTTCGATGGCAGTTATTACCCTATATAGTGCTGGAGCAATAACCAAGTTGACTGCAAGTTCAATTAAAAAATTAACGCCTGCGCAACCTATAACCAAAAAGTAAATTACTGAAGGACTGTCGCCCATCAACATAGAAACGGTATTACTCATAAGCAAAGCGCAAAGAATGAAAATCGTTGTATTAACAACAGGAACGATTGCGCTTGACAAGAAAGTTCCTAAATATTTGTGTTTGCTTTTAACGAAGTTATATACAAGCCCCGATAAAACACCTGCTACGGTAGTTTTAACGATACAAGTGAATGAAGTTAAAATAGGGTGATATCCAAACAAGAAGTTCGTGAACGGATCCATACCAGTAATACCTGCAATCAATACTACAAGACCGTTAATAAAGCCTAGGATTGCGCCACCCCACATACCAAGCATAATTGCGCCCAAGACGATAGGAACTAGTGATAAATTCATACTAACGCCAAGGATTTTAATTTGCGAACCCCAAAGTTGCAAAACGACAACCAATGCTGATAGGACTGCTAGCCAAGTTAGTCGCCTAGCCGAAAAAAAGCCGTTTTTATTCATTTTTTGCCTCCAATCGAATTCCGTTAGGATATCCGTAAGAAAAATTTTTATGCGAATTTCAAGTCAGAATCGTTTGATTTCTGCTTATCGCAAATACATTTTATCACAATTTTGACGCATAAGGCAAACAAAAATAAAGCATAATCGTAACATTTTAGTTTTTTATTGCTTATATTGATAATAGAAAAAACTTCGCCAACAAAATTCCTACATAGGCGGAGAGAAATACTTGGAGGTTCTTATGAACGGTTTTGACTTTTTAAGTGGCAACAACTGTTGTCTATGGATACTGATAATTCTTCTTATCATCTGCCTTTGCAAGAGCGGTTGCTTAAACGGATTGTTTAACAGTTGCTATTGCTTGCCTATTGCCCTTTTAATTTTATGCTTCTGCAAAAATAGCGGAGGATTTTTAGGCGGACACGGTTGCGGTTGTAAATAACTAAGCAATTAATAAAGCGAGGCTCAAAAAGTAGCCTCGCTTTTTATTTTATAATATTAATTATTTTTGGCGTTTTTCAAATTCCAATCTTTGAACGTATGCAACGATCATTTGCGCAAGAACGGTATGCCCAACGTCGTTAGGGTGAAGTCCGTCAGTAAAATACGTGCTTGCCCCTTCTGGTGGGGTTGGAATAACGCTGTTATTGAACATATCAATATAAGCGATATTTTCGCCCTCTAGAACTTCTTTCAAAATATCAACGTATTCGGAAAGGGTTGCTACGGGAGCAGGTTTTCTAGAGCCACATGGATTGGCTTCTTCAAAACGGCGCATAGGAAGAATAAAAATAATCTTTTCTTTAGCGTATTTGCCTTTTAGAATGGAAATAAGCGTGTTTAAGCCACCGTAAAAGGTAAAAGGGTCGGTTGAGTCGGGCGTGCCGATAGGACCGTCTCCATGCCCAAAATCGTTAGTTCCACCGAACACGAAAACGTAGTCGGCGTCGTCTTCCATACGAGAAGCGCGTTGTTGAAAATCGTCAGGATATTCGTTGTTACGATTTTTAGCAATTCTAGTGCCACTAATACCGTAGTTTCTAACGGTGCAATTAAGCGCCTTGCCCACTTGGTTAACGTATTTAAACTGGTCGTCGCTAGCCCAAAAGCCTTCGGTTATAGAGTCGCCCAAAAAGTTAATAATCATAATTCACTCCTAAAAGGTATAAATAAGCCCAAATTTGCCCCTAAAAGGGCAAAAGACATAAAGTCTATTACTTGTTTATAGTTGGGAATTCCATTGTGTCAACGGTTTTTCTAGTCTTGTATTTACCACGTGTAAAGTCTGGGCATTCAACGGGAACACAACCGTTTGCAATAGATTGTTCGGAAAGCGCAGTAACGCTCATCCAAGTAACGGCGTCGTAAACGTCGATAGGCATAGGTTTTTTATACTTAATGCAATGGATAAAGTGTTTAAGCATAATAAAGTCCATACCACCGTGCCCTGACTTGATTTGTTCAGGGGTAATATTGCGCCAATCTTCTGGTAAATATTCGTCGTAATTCTTAGCCGTAAAGAACATATCTTTATAAGGTGTGTGTTCGTGGTCAAGATTGCCGTCGTCAACGATAACCGATTGAGTGGTTTGGTTGTAGAAACCCTTCGTTCCACTAGCCGTAAGCCCACGTTCATATAGACGTGGTAAGGTGGTGTCAAGTTTTAAGAAAATAGTTTCGCCGTTTTCACATTCAATCATGGTGGTAACAACGTCGCCTTGCTTGAATTCCCTATCCCCTAAACGGTCTTTATACTTAGGATTGTTAGCAATATAGTGCTTTAAGCCGATAGACTTTGAAGCCATAGAAACAAGTTTAGTAAAACGGTTGCCACTAGTAATGTTAAGAATTTTAGCAATAGGGCCAAGTTCGTGAGTTGGATAGTTTTCGCAGTTGTAATTGGTGTATTCAGCCAAACGGTAGTGGTGAGTATCAATACCCCCAGCGATTTCTTCACGAAGGTCGTGACAGTAATAGCCTTGGCAGAAAGCAATTTCGCCTAGAACACCGTTACGAACTAAAGAAGTCAAAAGCGCTTCGTCTTTATTGTAGCAACAGTTTTCCATAAAGAAAATAGGCGTGCCCGTTTGCTCGTAGCAGTCAACTAATTTCCAACAATCATCAAGGTTGTGCGTTCCACCAACTTCCATAGCAACGGGAATACCAACACGCATGCCTTCTAGCGCAACCTTAACGTGCATATCCCAACTTGTAGAAATAATAATAGCGTCAACGCCAGCAGTAAAAATTTCTTTATAATCGGTGGTCATAAAAGGTTTTGGATCACCGTTATCGGTAATGCGCTTTGCAGCGGCTTCTAATCTTTCAGGAAATCTATCGCAAATAGCAGTAATAACGGCGTCTTTTGCGTTGTTCAAAACGTTGCCCATAAGACCAATGCTACCGTCAGTCATGCCGAATGCAGCGCCACGTTGACCTAAACCTATAAAACCAAGTTTAACCTTCATAATAACTCCTTAAAAGTAAAAATAAAATACAAATACATTATATAATCAACAAGAAAAAAAAACAAGCGAAAAGTCAAAATAAAATAAAAAAGCAAAAACATTTTGTATGGAAAATAAAAAAACAACGCTATCATTAGCGTTGTTTTTTAACAAATTAAATAAAATTACATATTAGGAGTCCAACTGCCGTCTTCCGTTTTAGACAGAATGGATTCAATTTGGGTTCTTGCCCCACAATGTTCGTAATTTTCACAATGCTTGGAACGTTCGCCACGCTCATTTTTTGTAGAAGGTCTGTCGATAGTCCAATCGTCTTCGAATACGTGTGCTACCTTATCAATAAGATATGGCGATAAATCAGAGATTAACGTGGTTGCGTTTTGGTCAGAAAAATTATCTTCACAATGGTTGCAATGATAATAAGAAATAGAACAACCAAAAGAATAACAGGTTGGCTCAAGCACGTCAATAAAAACTATGTCGTGAGTGAGTTTAGTGCCTTCTTTAACACGAACGAGTTTTGCCGAACAGTAAGGATTTTTACAAATAGAAACTTCCGTGCCGTCTTCATAGCACGTGGCGTCGTTTTGATAAACCCAACCGGCGTAATCGTGTTTACCGTCTTTACAAGGTTCGCCGTAAGAATAGCCCGTGCATCCGAAAAGACTGAACGTCAATACCATTATTAAGGAAAATATTAAACAATAAAAACGCTTCATAACCCCTTACCGTAAAAATAAAAATATTCATTTTATATATCTTTACGATTATAGTATACCTTATATTAAAAGTTTTATATATAAATATATTGACTTTTTGTAAAAATATTGACAAATAATTGTTCTATCCTTCGACTGCTCTCAACATGACAGTTGGAGTTCCTTCGACAGGCTCAGGATGACGAATAATGTCATTCTGACAACTGCTTACCTGACGGGCTGTGGAAGAAGCCCTAATTTATATGAGATACACTCGACTACGCAACTTCGTTGCTTCGCTCGGTATGACACTTAATGTGAGATACATTCAGGATGACGGGTAAATTTTTAAACACAAAAAAGGCTCTTAAGATAAGAGCCTTTTTATTTTGTTTAGTTATTTAAGAAATATATCTTAAATTTAACTATGCATTTGCCCAACCGATTACGCCGTCAGCAGATACTGTGAATAAACCTGTGTCGGTTAATTGATTTAATTGGGCTGAGATTGTTCCAATATTATCAGTTAGAGCTTTTTGCGATGTGAAACGTTGAACACCTTTTATTGGATTAATTGTAGCAGTAGTTGACGCATAAACGATACTATAAGTATTTGTATTTAATACACCGTCGATATATTCTGCATCCATGCTTTCCGTCCAAGTGGTTGAATTTGCAGCCCATTGTCTACTCATTGCTTTGCTAGAAATAAGGATTAGATTATCTAAAGCAATTTCACTAGTATTGTTTTTACCAAACGTATATGATGCACCAGTGTGCCATTTTCTTGTATCATACGTCCAAGAACCATCTCCATAGCTATAACTATAAGAGCCATAGTCAGGTGTGTTGTCATAAACAACAACGTTAGATACGTTATACGTTGTATATGAAATAGAAGTAATTAGAGGAGTTGAGTTTGGTTTTGCTTTATTGTTACTAGTGTAAAAAATATTTTCTAATCTAGTAGTTGCATACGCTATTGAACCTACAACCGATGTTGAACAATTGATAAATGCAACGTTTTTAATCGTTGCGCCACCAAGAGCACCAAACAAGCCGTCCTCGCCTGTGTTTAAATTAGTGATTGCATAACCTTGACCATCAAACGTTCCCATAAAACCATGAACAGGAACAGAAACTTTTATACCTGTGTTACCATAGTAATCGATACGAGAGCCATCATGCGATAATAGATTAGATCTATTTGCTTTTCCGTTAAGAACACTGTGGGTATAACCAGTAGCATCAATATTTTTAGCTAAAACGTAGAATCCTTTCCAAGCAAAGTCACCTTCAGCAAAAGTCCAAACATTGGCAGTGGTTGCACCATAGTCACAAGCTTCTTTAACCGTAAAGAACTCAAAATCTTCTTTTCCATCAATGATAAGTTCTGCTACTTTAACGTTTACAATAAGAATGTAGTCTTCATAATGGAATTGAATTTGATTTTCTTCCCAATCCTTGGTAGAGGTTGTTATACCTAAAATCTTACCTTCAGAAAGTGTTAGTTCGTTGCCGTTAGCATCAGTAATCTTAGAATAAGTATTATCCGTTACGATATCTGAAACAGCAACTACGTTTTCTCCGTTGAAGATTAGACCATCGTATGCAGAGAATTGTAGTTCTTGTTCATAAGGAACTAATGCCTTATCTACAGTAAGGTTTATCGTCCACGTCTTAGAAGCACCATATGTAATCATTATTACTGCATTACCAATAGCATTTGCTGTAATCACGTTTCCATTAACTGAAATAACTTCTGCCCCGGAAATTACTTTAACATTTGGCAAGTTATGAATAACACCAGTAGGGTGAGTTATCGTTGCGGTTATTGATTCGCCTTTAGTAGTTATATATTCACTATTGTCAGATACAGCATTTCCATCAATTGCAGCTGAAACAGCGTAATCTTTTTGAGAAGTTAATAAAACATCACCATCATACATTTCCCAAATATCACTATCCCATGAAGCAAAACTGTAACCCCCATTAAGTAGGTCATTCTTAAGCGTGTCAGTAGAAGTATATCTACGAACTCCATCTAAAAGAGTGATTTCATATGGTCCAACTTTAGTGCTTGTTCCTGTTTTATAAGCGTCATACGTGTTAACTATATCATATGCAGTAAAGCCCCAAGGATAATATACGAAATTATGAGTTGAACTTGTTTTATCACCATCAAGATAACCTGCATCAGCATCAGCGTGAGGAGACCACATAGCAGTTTTTACTGCAGTAGCCGTTTCAATATCAGCACCCTTTTCATAAAGATCTAATTTATCATAATTGAAGTGATTACCTTGAACAGAAGGACCTTTGTGCATATAAATAACGTCTTTTAAAGCAACTTTTGCTTCATCCACATTACCAACTACTAAACCACCACCATTACCGGTTGTAGTAGACGTCCAGTTAATAAATGTCTTAGTTACTGAAGAAGTTGAATCAATGGCGTAAGCTAATAAAGCAAAAGTATCGGCATTATGGGCATTACCATCATAAATATAAACGTTTTCTATAGTAGAATCATTAACTATATATCTTGCCAAATATCCAGAATCTTTTGAGTGGGTAGCTGCTGAACTCTTAGTCGCTCCGGTAGCAGCTGAATAATAATAATAACTATTGAATACTAAACCTACGTTTTTAATTGTTCCGTTATTGATTATTCCAAAAAGACCACCAATGGTAGCAGTTCCATCTTTAAAGATAAGATTTTTTATTACGTGGTTGTTACCGTCAAAGGTTCCGGTAAGATATTTACCCTCTAAAGCGCCCCCTTCTTTTGTATACGCTTTTGCATTATCAAAGGTGCCAGCAAAACCGGAAGTACCTGAGAAATTATGATAATAATGATTATCTGCCGTAGCAGTTGCATCAATATCTTTTGCTAATATATAGTAACCATCAAATTCGGCTTCACCTTCAACAGGAATAAGGCCACCAGATATTGCACTCTTTAACGTAAAGTATGATAAATCGTTTACTTCGTCGATAATTAGTTCTGCAACGTTTAAGAATACCTTATAGCCTGCGTCAGCCGTATAGAAAATTACGTAGCCTGCTTGCCAATCTTTTGCAGAAGTATCCATACCAAGTAGTGCGCCGTCCTCAGAAATTGTTAAGGTTTTACCGTTATGGTCAACAACGTTGGTAACGTTATCTATATCTTCAAATACAGTTGACAATGAAACAACGTTAAAATTATCATCGAAGAATAAGCCGTCTACAGCAGAGAAGCTATATTCCTTTTCCGTTTCAATAATTTCTGGGTTAACGTTGATAGTTATATTTTTAGATAATGTAGCACCTTGAACGTTGATAACAACTGCGCCAACTTTAGTAACGGTTAAATCTAAACCGTTTAGGGTTGCGCCTTCACCACTAACGATGCTAGCTGTTACGTTAGGAACAGCAACGCCTTCATAAGTTGCGCCTATGGTAAAGGTTTGATTATTTTCAACGTTATAAACAGATGAATCATTTAAGGTTACAACAAAATCATTAAGTTTTAACGTAGAAATAAATCTTGGGATACCGTCTATAATAGTCCAATATTTGGTATCAAAAGAAGATAAATCTAGATTTTTAGCGTCTTTTTTGAATTCTGCTATAGAAGTATAACGCCTTGTTCCTGGTTGTGCAGTTATTTGTTTCGTATTATTATCTTTATAAGTAAAGTTGTAAACTGTTTCGTTTTTAACACCGTCAATATATTCTGCGTCAAATAAAACTACTTTGCCAGTTGCTGGGTCAGCGTTTGCAGGGATACTTTCAATTAACGCTTTGTTAGATACTACGTAGTAACTATCAAATGATTTGAGAGATGTTCCACCATCAGGACCAAAAGGAACTGCTTGATTAGTTTTTTGTCTCTCAAAATCACCAGTTAAAGAACCTATATTATAAGCCCAATCTACAATCGAATTATATGTAGCGTTATCATACACTACCACGTTTTTAATATCATATACGGTTGGCCCTATAGTAGAAACGATTGGCCCATAATAACTTCCACCGGTAGAATTAGCTGAAGTATTGCAGAAAATATCTTGCAAACTACCATATCTTGTAATTGAATATGCAAGTCTACCAGCAGCAGAACCACAAGTCCAGTTGTCCATGCCAAGGTTTTTAATCTTTCCACCAACTATATGACCCAAAAGACCAGTTTTATCAGTATTCATGTTAGAAATAGTATGACCTAAACCGTCAAAAGTTCCAGAAAAACCATGCCTTTCGGTTTCTGAAATTTTAAAGCCAGTATAGTTAGCAAGATAATCCATATAAGAACCATAAACGTTAGTTGTAAAATCAAGGGAGTTATTGTTTTCAATGTTTATAGCTTTACCATTAGGTAGGTTATGAGTATAACCTGTTGCATCTATATCGTTAAGAAGAACGTAATAACCATCCCATCTATAGTCATTAATATCAGTAAAGTTCCAAGACCATCTAGTATAACCTTCTTTTTCTATACCAACCCAATAAACTGTAGATTTAAGTTTGAAGTATTCAAAGTCTGCAACGTCATTAATAGCAAGGGTTACACCTACGAAACTTTGTTTGTATGCTATGCCGGTTACTTCGTCATAGATTACTAGGTATTCGTTTGCGCTACCGTCGGTAGTAATACTTGTAGAAACCTTATCTTCTGCAGTCAATTCTAAAAGACCGGTTGCTGGGTTATAAGCATCCGTTACGTCGTTACCACGATAGTATACTCTTGTGGTCGCTCTAGAATCTTCATCAGCAGGGGTAGCGTTTGCCATTGGGATTGCGCTATCAATTGCGATATTGCCCCAAGCGTCATAGTTAGAATAATAACTATCTGCTACGTATTCGGTATCTGCTAGTTCATAGCCGTTTGGCAAGAATGATTTAAGTAGCGTATCTTCTGCACTACCTTCTGCATAAGTGCCTGCTACTAAAGTGCCTACTGCTACGCCTTGTAATGAACGTGCTGTATCAAAATATTCACCATAAGTATACGTGCCGTCTGCATGCTTTACGAATGGACGTGCTTCCAATTCGGTTTGATATGCTTTTAATAAATACTCTTTTTCTGCATCCGTATCAAGATCGCCCTTTATAGTTTCGATATCAGCGATAAGATCGTCGTAATAAATTGCGTATGAATATTCAAAGTCGCCTTCTTCAGAAAATGCAATTTCAAAAGAATCATAGCCGTATTCGTAGTGGATATCTAATTTACTATCCGTATTACCTTGTGGCTGAATTGCGATACCAATTGCAACTACTGAATTTGCTTCAGTATTTAGTTCAGCATACTTAGTTTCACTAATATGTGCCGTCCACTTAATTCCACTTTCGCCTACTTCAGTTCTGATTGAAGCGCCGTCTTCAATATAGAAGCCCGTGCTTGTATCAACTGCTGCGCTTGCTTGCTTTGGCATAAACGCTATACCAAATGCTAACGCAACTACTGCGAAGAATGCGAAAACTACGGTGAGTTTACTTCTTAACGTTTTCATTAGTCATTCCCCCCGTTTTCACCATTGTCTATAATGCCAATCCAACCGATGTTAAATCCGGATGCACTGCCACCTAGAACGTCTTTTGCGTCAAAAGTTATTAACGCTAGTGTAGGTTTACGATACTCTTTCATAAATCCTCCTTTTTTT
>JAZNSS010000038.1:0-155234 GCA_045591355.1 Christensenellaceae bacterium
CATTTTGCTTATCGTAATATCGGGCGTTTTGGGTGTGTTGATGTACGGAATATAGCAATTTAATTTTAGAATAGCATTGAAAAGGGGGTGACGGAAAATAAACCGTCACCCCTCAAAATTTGATACGCAGTAAACAAAGAAAAGGGAAACGGTTGAAATTTTTAAGGAGATATGCTATAATATCTTAAAAGGGGGATTTTTCTATGAAAATCGTAATCGTGGGCGGAGTTGCAGGCGGTGCAACTGCGGCGGCAAGAATAAGAAGATTAGATGAGAACGCGGAAATTATCATTTTCGAGCGTTCGGGCTTTATTTCGTACGCAAACTGCGGTTTGCCGTACTATATCGGCGGTGTGATTGAAGACGAGCAGGATTTGACTTTGCAAACTCCCGAAAGTTTCTTCCGCCGTTTTAGAATAATCGCTAAAGTTAATCACGAAGTAACCGATATTGACATGCAACACAAAACCGTCCACGTAACTGACCTAAAAGCAGGAACGAGTTTTACTGAAACCTACGATAAACTAATTTTATCACCCGGTGCAAAACCGATTTTGCCCGATTTCTATACTGAAAACGAAAGGACTTTTACACTTCGCACCGTAGAAGATACGCTTAAAATTCGCGCCTTTGTAGAACAAAAACATCCTAAAACGGCAGTTGTTATAGGCGGTGGTTTTATTGGTCTTGAAATGGCAGAAAACCTTGTGGAATTAGGAATTAAAATGACCATTATTCAGCGTGGCAATCATCTTTTGCCGACGGTTGACTGTGATATGGCGTCGTTTATCCACGCTAAAATGCGTCACCACGGCGTACAATTATTACTAAACGTTAACACAAATAAAATGAGTATTACAGGCGAACAAGTTTCGCTTGACTTTGATAACGGTTCAAGTATAAGCATAGATATGGTTGTGCTTGCAGTTGGCGTTACGCCCGAAAATACGCTTGCTAAAAAGATAGGTTTAGAACTTGGCGTTAAAGGTGCAATAAAAGTCAACGCAAAAATGGAAACTTCAATTCCCGATATCTATGCAGTAGGGGACGCAGTAGAAGTTAGACATTTTATAACTGATAAAGATTCTGTAATTGCACTTGCAGGGCCAGCCAACAAGCAAGGACGAATAGTTGCCGATAATATTTGTGGATTAAATAGTGAATATAAAGGCTCGCAAGGGTCTTCGGTTATTAAACTTTTTGATATGACCGTTGCTACAACTGGTATTAACGAACAGCAAGCAAAAACAAACGGCATAGAATACGAAAAGGTTATTTTAACGCAAAACTCACACGCTGGCTATTATCCAGGCGCAACGGCAATGACCGTTAAACTCATTTTTGAAAAGGCAACCTATAAGATTTTAGGTGCGCAAATCGTTGGATATGACGGAGTTGATAAACGCATTGACGTTATTGCCACGGCAATCAGGGCAGGGATGAAAGCCGATGAACTAAAAGATTTAGACCTTGCTTACGCTCCGCCGTATTCTTCTGCGAAAGACCCAGTAAACATGGCAGGTTTTGTTGTAGAAAATATCAAAAACGGCATAGTTAAGCAGTTTTATTATGAAGATATTCCGTCTTTAAGAGAAAGAGATGACGTGATTTTGCTTGATACTCGCACACCTTTTGAATATATGCGTGGTCACGCTGAAGATTTTATCAATATTCCACTTGACGACTTAAGAGAGCGCTTAGGCGAACTTGACAAGTCTAAAAAAATCTACGTCATGTGCCAAAGTGGCTTACGCAGTTATCTTGCAACTCGTATATTAATGCAAAACGGCTTCGACGCGTATAACTTTGCCGGTGGATATAGATTATATGGCAGTATCAAAAACGAAGAAATGCTCTCCAAACAATGCTATACCTGTGGTATGGAGAAATGAAAGGGGATTACAAAAGAAAAACATATGGAACACAAATTTAGAGATATATTAGAGCATGATATGGATATGCTCATCTTAGAAGAGTTTGCTTGCTCAAATAAATTTGCCAAAATATTCTTAAATAAAGTGGGGATAGATAATGCTAAGGGTTTAGTTATGTGCTATACTTTTATAAACGAAAGGTGATTATGAAAGAATTTTATTTAAATTACTATCCTAAATTTTCTTGTATCGCAGGGGATTGCAAGCATACTTGTTGCGCCGGTTGGGAAATTCAAATAGACGAAAAGTCTATTGATAGATACAATTCCATAAATTCCGATTTTAGCAAGAGATTAAAAGAAGGCATAGATTATAAAAAACTTCAGTTTAAAAGGGACAAAAACAAGCGTTGCGCCTTCTTAAATTCAAACGGGCTTTGCGACCTAATAACAAATTTGGGTGAAGAAAGTTTATGTCAAGTATGCCGTGACCACCCACGTTTCCGTTCCTTTTTTTCCGACAGGACGGAAGTCGGTTTAGGATTTTGTTGTGAACAGGCGACAAGGATAATTCTATCTTTTAAGGATAAAATTCAGCCGATACTAAACGTTCAAGGTCAAGGTGAGTTTGAACTTACTTTCATAGAAAAAAGTTTACTACAATTTAGAGAAGGGGTGCTTTCCGTTATACAAGATAGAAGTCTTTCCACACAAGAGATAGTAGATAAACTTTTGCAAGAACATAATTTAGAGTTAGACGAAAACCATTTTGATAAAGCCGTCAAGCGTTTCTTGTCTTTTGAAAGGCTAGATAAGAGTTGGACGGAAAAACTAAAACAAATAAGAAAGTCAAAAACGCCGTTTAACTTTTTAGAAAAACATCACCAGATTTTTGAAAACTTTTTAGCAAACGAAGTTTACAGGCATATATCGAACGCAGAAGACGTTTCCGAAGCGCAAATAATTTTAGTAGGCATACTTTTAAGCGCTAAAATAGTTTCGGCAATGATAAATTATAAAGAGCAAGAAGATAGTGTCACTTTTGAAGATATAGTAGAGATAATAAGGCAATATTCTTCAGAAGTAGAGTATTCCGAAAAAAACTTAAAGAAATTATTTAAGTTTTCGTCGAAAGTATTAAAGTAAAAAGAAAACCTTCCGTAAAGAGTGGAAGGTTTTTAATATTTATTCTTTGGATGGCGAATGCCCGAAAAACTTTATATAATTTTTATAAAAGGCTGTGTAGTCGTTAAAGCCACATTCTTCGTAAACTATGGTGGGTTTACCCCCTAGTATTAGCATATTTTGCGCCATTATCAAACGCTTTTCCAAAAGATATTTTTTAGGGGAAGTTTTAAGTTCGTTTTTAAATAACCTAAACAAATACGACGGGGTAATGTATAGTGCGTTGCAAACTTCTTGGATATTTTCTATGCAAGTAAGGTTTTGATTAATATAATCTAGCGCTATACGAAGTGTTGCAGAGATATGCGTATGCGAACTTACAACTTCCTTAGAAACGGAAAGATTGTAAAAGAGTTCGGTAATAAGAATAGTGCATAAATATTCAAAATCTTGTCTTTCTAAATTTTGTTCGTAATAGTCTAGTTTGGAAAAAATTTCCAAGGCGATTGGGTTGGATGAAAGATTGATAACTTCAATTTTTTCAGAAACCTTTTCCACTAGCGACTGTTCGGTTGTATCTGGCACGAGCAAAAGGTTAAAGCGCTCGTAAGTGCATTTATCTTCTATTTGTATAAAATGATAGGTGGCAGGGCGTATAATTATTAAATCATTTTTGTTAAGCTTATACTTTCTATCTTCAACCACGTGCGAAGCGTTGCCTTTTTTAAAGAGAATAAGTTCATAGTGGTTATGCGTGTGCATAGAAAACGCCGTTGTATTAATATCGTTATAAGCAACGTGATTAAAACGTAAAAGTTTCATACGCTATCTTCCTGTAGTTTTTTGTTTTATTATACTATGATTGTTCACTTTTAGCAATATAATTTGTTAATTTTATCTATTTACTTTGCAAAATATACAGTATAAAATAAGGTTGCAAGTAATTCAAAGGAGCAATTATGATGGAAAAATTAAACCTAGCGATTATCGGTCAAGGCAGAAGTGGACGTGATATTCACGGTAAATTTTTAATCAGTCAAGCAAACGAGATATTTAACGTTAAATACGTTGTTGAAAGAGATGCTAATAGACGTGAAAAGGCAAAAGAACGCTACGCAGGTTGCGAAGTTTTAGACGATTATAAACTTTTATTCGATAAGCAAGTTGACCTTGTTGTTAACGCAAGTTTTTCAGACGAACACTATGCAGTAACTAAAGACCTTCTAGTGCATAGCAAAAACGTTTTATGTGAAAAGCCTTTTGCTAGAACGGTTAAAGAATGTCAAGACTTAATTGACACGGCAAAGGAAAAGGGCGTGCTTCTTGCAGTTTTTCAACAAACTTTTTTTGCACCTTTCGTAGGTTTTGCTTACAACCTTATTAAGAGTGGAAAACTTGGTGATATTAAACAAATAAATGTTAGATATAATAACTTTGCACGTCGTTGGGACTGGCAAACGCTACTTAAAAGGGTTGCAGGCTCTGCATATAATACAGGTCCACACCCAATAGGCATTGCGCTAGGTCTTTTAGACTTTGATAAGCAAACTGAATTGATATATTCTAAACTAGACACAGCCCTTACTAGTGGCGACGGCGAAGACTACGCTAAATTTTTGATAACTGCGCCAAACAAACCCTTAATAGACGTGGAAATGCATTCTATCGACGCATACACCGACTATAACCTTAAGATTATGGGTAGCAAGGGTTGCTTTAAGTGCAATACGGGCTCTTATAAGTATAAATACATAGTTGACGGCGAAAACCCTGAAAGACCGGTTATAGAAGATTTCTTGCAAGATGCAAATGGAAATCCTATATACTGTTCAGAAAAACTTAACGTTCACGAAGAAGAAGGCACTTTTGACGGCGATGCTTTCGGCACGGGAACTTGTAAACTATATAAAGATATTTACAACGTATTGACAGGCAAGAAAAAGACCTTATACGTTACGCCTGAAATGGCAAGAGATATTATAGGAATTATTGAAAAAGCACATATCGATAACCCATTGCCAATTAAATTCTAGGGGGATTTATGAAAAAGATAGTTTTACTAGGTTGTGAAAATTCGCACGCCAATACCTTTATGGGTATAATAAAAAAATACACCAAGTATAGCGACGTTGAAGTTATTGGTTGCTTTAGTCACGAACAAAAACCAATGGAAAACCTAAACGCAAAATACGGTATAAAGATTATGCAATCTTTTGATGAAGCCGTTGGGGTTGCAGACGGTATAGTGGTTACTGCGCGCCACGGCGACAATCACTTAAAATATGCAAAGCCTTATTTTGGAAAGGTTAAGGCAATGTTTATAGATAAGCCGATTACCGTTAAAGAACAAGACGCGTTAGAGTTAATTAACCTTGCAAAAAGCACGGGGACAAAACTTTCAGGGGGTTCTTGCATAAAATATGCAACCTTTGTAAACCAACTTAAAAAGGAAGTGCAAGAAAATGTTAACGGAGAAACTCTTTCGGGGGTTATTCGTTGCCCGTATAGTTTAGACAATCCCCACGGTGGTTTTTACTTTTACGCGCAACACCTAGTAGAAGCCGTTTGTGAAATTTTCGGGCGTTTTCCAAAAAGCGTGGTGGCTACTAAAAACGATAAAACTATAACCACGATTTTTAGGTTTGGCGATTACGACGTTGTTGGCGTGTTCACCGACGGCGTATACTCTTATTCAGCAATAAGAATGGCAAAGGAAAAAGACACTTTTTCTGAACTAGAGATAACCGACGCTTGTTTTGAAAAGGAATTCGACGAGTTTTATCAAATACTTTCTGGGGAAGAACAAAAGGTGGATTATAAAGAATTTATTTCCCCCGTGTTTATACTAAACGCAATAGAAAGGTCGCTTCAATCGGGCAAAGAAGAAATAGTTACGGAGTATAACGTGTAATGAAAAAATTTACTCTCTCTGCTTTTGCAGACGAATATTCTGACAGTTTAATAGAGCAGTGCAAAGCATTGCAAAAGTTTGGCATTGGCTATATGGAAATGCGTGGTGTAGACGGCGCAAACGTTTCCACGCTTTCTAAAGAGCAAGTAAAGAATGCCAAAGCAATTCTTTCCGACTATCAAATAAAGGTTTCGTCAATAGGCTCGCCCTTAGGAAAGATTAAAATAGACGGCGATATAGACGGGCATTTAGAAGTCGCTAGGCGTGTTTTTGACACGGCAAACGAACTTGGCGCAAAAAACGTTAGGGCATTTTCTTTCTATCTTGCTGACGGCAAGACTAGAGATGAGTGTAAAGGTCAAGTTTACGACGGGTTAGAACGCCTTGTTAAACTATCCGAAGAATTCGGCGTTACCCTTTGCCATGAAAACGAAGCGTTGATTTATGGCGAAACGCCTGACTATTGTCTAGAAATATTAGAGTATTTTGGGGGAAGAATGAAAGCCGTTTTCGATATGGGCAACTTCGTTTTAGACGGACACGACCCAATTAAGGCTTACGAACTTCTTAAAGATTACGTGGAATACTTTCACGTAAAAGACTCTTTACACTCAGGGGCAATAGTCCCAGCCGGCAAGGGTGAAGCAAAAATTAGGGAAATTTTGCAAAGGTATAATGATTCCGATAAAAAGCCAACCTTTATAACCCTAGAACCCCACTTGCAAACCTTTTCTGGGTTAAATGCGCTAGTCGGCAAGTCTTTTGATAATCCCTACAAATACGACAATCAAAGGGTTGCCTTTGAAGACGCTGTAAAATGCCTAAAGGAGTTATTGTGAAAACATTTTATAAAGATAAACTAAAAGTTAACGTTTACCCTAATAGAGAAAGTATGGGGCAAGACGCGTCAAAGGATATAGCAGATAGAATATCCGAATTACTTAAAACCAAGCAAACGGTAAATATAATATTTGCCGCAGCGCCCTCTCAAAACGACGTGCTTAAAGCATTGGTGGAAAACAAGCAGATAGAGTGGAATAGAATAAACGCATTCCATATGGACGAATATATTGGATTAAATAAAGATGCTCCACAAGGGTTTGGAAATTTTCTTAAAGAACATATATTCGGACTAGTGCCTTTAAGGAGCGTAAATTATATAGACGTTACGGCAACCGACCCTATAAAGGAAGCAGAGCGCTACGCTAAAGTATTGCAAGATAATCCTACTGATATAGTAATTATGGGTATTGGCGAAAACGGGCATATTGCATTTAACGACCCACCCGTTGCAGATTTTAATGATAAATACGCAGTAAAACCAGTAAAACTTGACCAGATTTGCCGTCAACAACAAGTTAACGACGGATGTTTTGAAAGCATAGATAAAGTTCCTACTCACGCAATTACCCTGACCGTTCCAACCCTTGTTAAAGCGCCCTATCTATTTTGTATAGTTCCTTCAAAAACCAAGGCTAACGCAGTCTATAGCACTATTAACGGTGAAATTGGAAGGCATTGTCCGGCAACGGTTTTAAGGCTTCAAGATAACGCAATACTTTATCTAGATAATGAAAGTTCATCACTACTTTAATAGATAACAAAATCCACTTTTTACAAGTGGATTTTTTATTGATACCGTGTTGACAACTCGGTGGTATAGTGGTATTATTTTTTATATTAAAAAAAAGGAGAATTACTATGGATTGGGCTCAAATTTGGGAAGCCATAAAAAACTTTGTGCTTAGCAGGGATTTATGGATAAGTATAATAAGGGTTGTAATAGCGCTTATTATTTTGTTTGTTTCCTTCAAGATTATAAACGCAATAGGGCGTAGGATTGAAAAGAGAGGAAGTAAAAAGAACGCAGACAAAACTATTATGAAAACCTTGGCTTATATTTTTAAGTTGGGTATGAAAATAGTTATTGCTATATGTTTAATCGGTTTCGTAGGAATTGACACTAGTGGGCTTACTGCATTGGTTGCATCGCTAGGCGTTTGTATTGGTTTAGCAGTTAACGGCGCGCTTTCTAATCTTGCTGGGGGAGTTATGATTATCTTAACAAGACCTTTCCGTGTGGACGATTATATAGAAGCGCAAGGGTATTCTGGCACAGTTGCCGATATTCATATTACTAATACGAAAATTATCACTCCAGATAATAAAGTAATTTATATTCCTAACGGGGCGCTTTCTTCGGGGACTATAGTAAACTATTCAGAAAAAGATTTGCGTAGAGTAGACGTTACTTTTTCAATTGCGTATACTGACGACTTTAATAAGGCAAAAGAAATTATAACGGATATTTGCAATAACCATCAACTAATCTTAAAAGACCCTGCGCCTTTCGTAAGAATGAGTGAGCACGGGGCTTCTAGTATTAACGTTGTTACAAGAGTTTGGGTTAAAAGCGAAGATTATTGGACCGTTAAGTTTGACCTTACTGAAACCGTTAAAGAAAAATTCGACGAAAACGGTATAGAAATTCCATTCAATCAATTAGACGTTCATATTAAAAACGACAAGAACTAATTAAAAGGCTACAAAATGGAAAATTTTATTTATAACACGCCTACAACCGTTTATTTTGGCAAGGATACCCACAAAAAAGTTGGTGAAATTATAAGTGGTTTGGGCTATAAAAAAATAATGATTCAATACGGGCAAGGTAGCGTAGTTAAAAGTGGGCTATTAGACCAAGTTTTATCTTCACTTAAAGAATACGGCGTTAGCGCAATCTTGCAAGGTGGGGTTGAGCCAAACCCAAAACTAACCTTTATCCGTGAAGCAGTTAAGGTTGCTAAAACTGAAGGGGTAGAACTTATTCTTGCCATTGGTGGGGGTAGCGTTTTAGACTCTAGTAAGTATACTGCGTTGGGCGCTAAAAGTGATAGCGACGTGTGGGATATGGTTTTAAGAAAGGTTACACCAACCACGGCTCTACCCGTAGGTTGTATTTTAACCATTTCGGCGGCAGGTAGCGAAATGAGTAATTCTGCCGTTATGACTAATATGGAACTTAACCTAAAGAAAGGGTTAACTAGCGAATTAAACCGTTGCAAGTTTGCTATATGCAATCCCGAACTTACCTATTCGGTTAGCAAATATCAAACGGCGTGTGGGGTAGTGGATATTATGTCGCATACCATAGAGCGTTATTTTACCGTTTGCCCTGACGTGGAGATTACCGACGGCATTTCAGAAAGTCTGCTTAAAACGGTTATAAAATGGGGCAAGGTAGCAATAGATAACCCAACTGATTATGAAGCAAGGGCAAATTTAATGTGGGCGTCTTCACTTTCACACAACGGCTTAACTTCTTGTGGTAGAGAAGTTTATTTAGTAGTTCATCAAATAGAACACGCTCTAAGTGGGGAATATGACTTCGTTGCGCACGGCGCAGGGCTTGCCGTATTGTTTCCTGCTTGGGCAAAATACGTTTATAAGTATAACGTTAAACGTTTTGCAAGGTTTGCTAGGAACGTTTGGGACGTGGTGGAAGATAACGACGAGATTGCTTCGCAAATGGGCATAAAAGCAATGGAAGATTACTTTAAAAGTTTGGGTATACAAACTAAACTTGGCGAGTTTGGCATTCAGCCGTCTGCTATAGATAGAATTGCTGACCTATGCACCTACGGGCAAACAAGAACTATAAAAAGTTATATAGAGTTAGGCTATAACGAAATAAAAGAAATATTAAAGTTAAGTTTTTAAAAAAGGGAGAGAATATGAAAAAGGGTTTTAAACTTGCGTTTACCATTTTGCTAGGCGTTGTAATTTTCTGTGAACTTTGGTTTTTTATAAACAACGTGAGTAATATTATAAACCATATAAATTATTTAAATGAATACGGTGGTGGTTACACTATGAGTATTATTACGTCCGTTTTTCCAAGTATATTATTTAACTTATCACTTATGGCGATTGCAATATTGTCGATTGTATGTATGTGGCAAAAGAAACAACCTAACAAAACGAATAGCATTGATTAATAATCAAAACAGGCTCTTGCGAAGGCTAGAGCCGTGTTTATTTTAAAAATATTTTTTTTACACTATAAAATAGTTGACTTTACCACTTTACCGTGCTAAAATGCTAAAGTGAGAATAACCGTAGAGGTGTTATAATGAAAAAACAAAACCAAAGTGATTTTACAACCTTTTTCGACGCCGTGTTGGCGTTAAAGACGAAGGAAGAATGTTCGGCGTTTTTTAACGACGTTTGCACTATTCAAGAACTTGAAGCGCTAGAGCAAAGAATGGAAGTGGCAATTAGACTTAAAAACGGCGAAAGTTATATAGATATTAACAAAAGCACGGGCGCAAGCACGGCAACCATTTCAAGAGTAAGCAAGTATCTTAACTACGGCGCTGGTGGATACGAAGTTGCAATAGAAAGGATGAAGAAAAATGTTTAACGAAGATATTTTAAATTTTACAGAAAAAGCAGTATTTTCTTTGCGTAGTCTATTTTTAAAAGACGGTTACCGTCAGTTTAAGATGAGCAAATTTGAAGAATACGACCTATATTCAGAAAATAAAGACTTTTTGGTTTCCGACGGCGTAATAACCTTTAACGATACCAACGGCAAACTTATGGCGCTAAAGCCTGACGTTACTTTATCTATTATTAAAAACTCAAAAGATTTGCCAAACGGTGTGGAAAAGTTTTTCTATAACGAAAACGTTTACAGAATAAGCGAAAGTTCAAACACCTACAAAGAAATTATGCAAACGGGTGTGGAATGTATCGGCGCTATTGGGGAAAAGCAAGTTATTGAAGTTACTTCGCTTGCAATTAAAGCGTTGTCAGTTTTTTCCGACAATGCAATTTTGCAACTTTCCGACGTGTCTTTAGTTGACGCTATTTTAGACGACTACGGCATATCTTTTAACCTTAAAGGTCAAGTTATAACGGCTATTAACCAAAAAAATACCGACGCACTTAAAGAAGTTTTAACTAAAGAGCAGTTTAACTCAATTAAAAATCTATTGGATAGTTATCTTGACCAATCGGCGTTTATTAACGCTATTGAAAAGATTTGTATATCAGAAAAGTCTAAAGGTTTACTAAACGGCTTTAGAAGGGTGGTTAATTCGCTAGTAGATTTAGGATATAAAGATAGAATTTCAGTTGACTTTTCTATAACTAACATTAACGGATATTATAGTGGAATAGTATTTAAAGGGTATATAAGTGGAATTTCTAGCAAGGTTTTATCGGGTGGTCAATACGATAAACTTATGCAAAGAATGGGCAAAGGCAAGGGCGCAATAGGTTTTGCAGTTTACCTTGACGGGCTTGACAGAGTGGAAAAGGCTACTGCTGACGACGGCTTTATTAACGTAGCCCTTCCAAAGGGTAGACTTGGTGAAAAGGTTTACCAAATGTTTGAAGACGCTGGCTTTGACTGTCCTGCTATAAAGGAAAATAATCGTAAACTTATTTTTGAAAATAAAGAAAAAGGTTTAAGATTTTTTTGGGTAAAACCATCAGACGTAACCATTTACGTAGAAAGGGGAAGCGCAGACATAGGCGTTGCAGGAAAGGATATTCTGCTTGAATATTTCCCTGACGTGTTTGAACTTTTAGACCTTAACGTGGGCAAGTGTAGAATGGCAGTTGCGTCAAAAAAAGACTTTGTCGACGACCAAACTAAAACCTTAAGGGTTGCTACCAAGTTTTCTAACATTGCTAAAGATTACTACGCTAAAAAGTGCCGTGATATAGATATAATTCACCTTAACGGTTCAATAGAAATAGCGCCGATATTGGGGCTTTCAGACGTTATCGTGGATATTGTGGAAACGGGTAAAACCCTAATAGAAAACGACCTTGTTCCATTTGAAACAATATTGCCAATAAGCGCAAGGCTTATAGCAAACAAGGCTTCGTTCGGCTTCAAAATGGAAAAAATTAAAAGAATCAAAAACGGACTTAACGAACAGGTAAAAAAAGATGATTAAGATTTTAGATTATTCTGCGCTAGGCGAAAGCATTTTTGCAAGGGAAGAAACTTCCACCATTAACCTAGAAGCAGTTGTTAGAGATATTATTCAAAACGTGCGTGATAACGGTGATAAGGCGCTTTACGAATACGCTAAAAAATTCGACAAAGCAGACCTTGACAGTTTAATCGTTACCGAAAAGGAATTTAACCAAGCCTTTGACCAAGTTGACGACGAGTTTATTGAAATTCTTAAAAAGGCAAGCGCTAACATAAAGGAATTTCACAGTAATCAAGTTCGACAAGGCTTTACCATAACCCGTCCCGACGGGGTGGTTATGGGGCAAAAGATTACCCCTATTGAAAGGGCAGGCTTATACGTTCCCGGTGGCACGGCAAACTATCCGTCAACCGTGCTTATGGATAGTATTCCTGCAAAACTTGCAGGCGTTAAAGAACTTTGCATAGCAACTCCACCGTCGGCAGACGGAAAAATCAACCCCGTAATTTTGGTCGCTTCAAAAATTGCCGGGGTGGATAAGGTTTATAAAATCGGTGGCGCAGGCGCTATCGCAGCCCTTGCTTACGGCACGGAAAGCGTCAAAAAGGTAGATAAAATCGTTGGGCCGGGCAACGCATTCGTTGCCGAAGCAAAAAGGCAAGTATACGGCGTAGTTTCTATTGATATGATTGCAGGCCCTAGTGAAATTTTGATAGTTGCAGACGGAAAAAGCAACCCTAAACACCTAGCAGCCGACCTTCTATCTCAAGCAGAACACGACAAAATGGCTTCTGCCGTGCTTGTAACGGATAGCAATGATTTGGCTTTAGCCGTTCAAAAAGAGATAGAAGTTCAACTAGAAAAATTACCTAGAAAGGAAATAGCAAGGGTTTCAATCGATACTAACGGCAAGATTATCGTCGCTAAAGATTTTAATGAAGTTATAAAGGTTAGCAACAAGATTGCGCCCGAACATTTAGAACTTATAGTTGATAATCCTTTTGAATATCTTGATAAAATTGAAAACGCAGGTAGTATCTTTATGGGAAGATATTGTCCCGAAGCATTGGGGGATTATTTTGCAGGGCCTAACCACACCTTACCAACAAGTGGAACGGCAAGATTTTCTAGTCCACTATCCGTTGACGATTTTATAAAGAAATCACAGTTTACCTACTACACGAAAGACGCCTTGGAAAAGGTGTATAAAGACGTGGCAACATTTGCAAACGTAGAAGGCTTACAAGCGCACGCAAACAGCGCCACGATTAGATTTGAGAAGTAATATATGAGCAGATATCTAAATAAAAATTTATCTAAAATGGCGTCTTACACGCCGGGCGAACAGCCACAAGATAAAAAGTATATAAAACTAAATACAAACGAGTCCCCTTATCCTACTAGCGACGGCGTTGTAAACGCCTTAAGCAAGGATAAGATACAAAACCTTCGCCTATATTGCGATCCAGAATGTAAGGTGTTAAAAGAGACCATCGCAAACTGTTACGGGGTGGATAGCAAAAACGTTTTCGTTAGCAACGGTTCTGACGAAGTTTTGAACTTTGCCTTTATGGCATACGGTCAAAACGGAGTGGCTTTTGCCGATATCACTTACGGCTTTTATTCGGTATTTGCCGACCTATACGGCTTGCAAACGCAAATTATTCCCTTAAAGCAGGATTTTTCGCTTGACATTGACGGCTTTTGCAATCAAAATAAACTAGTGGTAATTGCAAACCCCAACGCCCCGACGGGAATGGAAATTTCCTTGCAAGATATTGAAAAGATTTTGCAAACCAATAAAGACGGCGTTGTGGTTATCGACGAAGCATACGTAGACTTTGGTGGAACTTCTGCCGTTGGTCTAACTAAAAAATACAAAAACCTTTTGGTTGCGCAAACCTTTTCAAAGTCAAGAAGTATGGCTGGGGCAAGACTTGGTTTTGCTATCGCAGACGAAGAACTTATCTATGACCTAGAAAAAATAAAATATTCCACCAACCCATATAACGTAAATAGTCTTACTCAAATTGCCGGCATATACGCTATTAAGGATAACCAATACTACCTAGACAACGCCAAGCAAATTATTAAGGCTAGGGAATGGACGGCAAAAGAACTTGAAAAGTTGGGCTTTACCGTTTTACCGTCTAAAGCAAACTTCTTGTTTGCAAAAACGGATAAAATAGATGGGCAAGCGTTGTATTTAAGCCTTAAAGAAAGGGGAGTTTTAGTTCGTCATTTTACTAAAGACAGAATAAAAGACTTTAACCGAATTACTATCGGCACTTTAGAGCAAATGCAAATATTTATTCAAAAAATAAAGGAAATTCTTGGAGAATAATTATGAGAGAAGTTACAATTAACCGTAAAACTAATGAAACGGATATAACCTTAACCCTTAATCTTGACGGACGTGGGGATAGCGATATACAAACGGGTTGTGGATTTTTCGACCACATGTTAGAACTTTTTGCCCGTCATTCACGTTTTGACCTAACCTTAAGGTGCAACGGGGATATCAACGTGGACTACCACCACACCGTTGAAGACGTGGGCATAGTTCTAGGTCAAGCGTTAAAAAAGGCGCTTGGCGATATGAAAGGCATTATTCGTTACGGCTCAACTATTCTTCCAATGGACGAAAGTTTGATACTTACTGCGATAGACATATCGGGTAGAAGTTATCTAAAACTTGACCTTCCCGTTAGGGCAGTTAAGATAGGTGATTTCCCCGTAGAACTTATTGAAGAATTCTTTTTAGCATTCGTTAGACACGCAAATCTTACCTTGCACGTTGTAAAGCAAGCAGGCAATAACGCTCACCATGTCGTTGAAGGCGCTTTTAAGTCGTTTGCCCGTTCGCTAAAACAAGCAGTTGCAATAGATAAAGATTTTGCCGACCAAATTCCGTCAACGAAAGGGGTGCTTTAATGATTGCCATAGTTGATTACGGCGTAGGCAACTTGTTTTCTTTATCCTCTTCTTTTAACGCAATCGGCTATCAAACGGTAGTTAGTGGCGACCCCGACGTTATAAAAAAAGCAGATAAACTTATACTACCCGGCGTGGGCGCTTTTGCAGACGCTAGCAAAAAACTTAAAGAAAGTGGGCTTGACAAGGTCGTATGCGAACAAGTGGGAAAAGGCGTGCCACTTCTAGGCGTTTGTCTAGGAATGCAAATGCTTTTTGAAAAGAGTTACGAATACGGCGAGCATCAAGGATTGGGCTTGCTAAAGGGAAGCGTTAAATATATAGACGTAGATAATAAATATAAAATTCCACATATTGGTTGGAATGCGTTGCATTTCGTAAAGGATAGCCCACTCTTAAAATACGTTAAACCTAACGACTGCGTATATTTCGTTCACTCTTACCACGCAGTAGACTGCCAAGATAGTTTAATCGCAACTACCGAATACGGCGCAGAACTTACTGCTATGGTAGGTTGTGGTAACGTTTACGGTTGCCAATTCCACCCGGAAAAAAGTGGAGAAGTGGGCTTAAACATTCTTAAAGCCTTTGCAGAATTATAATTTAGGAGAAATAAATGGAACTTTTACCTGCAATAGATTTATTTGGTGGTAAAGCCGTTAGACTATATAAAGGTGATTACTCACAAATGACCATATATAGCGATAATCCCTTGTCGGTTGCTCAAGACTTTCAAAGAGCAGGCGCAAAATATATACACCTTGTTGACCTTGAAGGGGCAAAGAACGGGGATACGCCAAATCTTGAAACGGTTAAAGAAATTGCTAAAAACACCGACCTTTTTATTGAAATTGGTGGTGGAATACGCAGTATGGAAGTAGTTAAAACCTATCTAGAAAACGGTGTAGATAGGGTAATTTTAGGCACTTCTGCCGTAACCGACCAAGAATTTTTGAAAAAAGCATTAAAGGAATACGGCGATAAAATAGCCGTTGGCGTAGACGTAAAAGACGGCTTTGTTGCAATTAAAGGTTGGGTGGAAAAATCCAACTATACTTGCTTTGAGTTTTGCCGTTTAATGCAAGAACTTGGCGTAAAAACTATTATATGCACAGACGTTAGTAAAGACGGCGCTATGCAAGGTGCCAATAAAGACTTATATCGTGATTTAAGCGCACAATTTGACTTAAATATTATTGCGTCTGGTGGGGTAAACGGTATTTCCGACCTTATAGCGTTATCCAAACTAGGAATTTGGGGGGCAATTATCGGAAAGGCGTATTACACGGGCGTAATAGACTTAAAACAAGCGTTGGAGACTATTAAATGATTACTAAAAGAATAATCCCTTGCCTAGACGTTAAAGACGGCAGAGTTGTAAAGGGTGTTAATTTTAACAACTTAAACGACGTTTCTTCCCCCGTAACTTTGGGTAAGTATTATAGCGACTGTGGGGCAGACGAACTTGTTTTTTACGACATAACGGCAAGTAGCGATGGTAGAAAACTATTTACCGACATACTAACCGAAGTTGCTAAAAACATTTTTATTCCCTTAACCGTTGGTGGTGGAATAAATACTATAGAAGATTTTGACAGAGTTCTAAAATGTGGAGCAGATAAGGTTAGCGTTAATTCGGGCGCAATCAAAAACCCCGATTTAATTAAACAGGGCGCTCTAAAATACGGCGACCAATGTGTGGTCATATCGGCAGATATAAAACGTGTTGACGGTCAGTTTACCGTATTTA
Source organism: Christensenellaceae bacterium (assembly GCA_045591355.1). Lineage (GTDB taxonomy): Bacteria > Bacillota > Clostridia > Christensenellales > Borkfalkiaceae > UBA1259. Next base: position 16,548 of record JAZNSS010000038.1, read on the forward strand.
GCAAAGGTGGACGTGTTAACACGGGTATTGAAGCCATCAGTTGGATAAAACGTTGCGTCAGCAACGGCGCAGGTGAAGTTGTGGTCAATTCCATTGATACCGACGGTGTTAAAAAGGGTTTTGACATAGAACTTTTGCAAAGAGTTTGCGACGCAGTAAACGTTCCCGTAATAGCGTCTGGTGGCGCAGGGTGTATACAAGACTTTGTCGATTTATTTACACAAGTTCCTACGATAGACGCAGGTCTTGCCGCATCTATATTCCACTTTGGCGAAGTTAAAATTAGCGATTTAAAACAAACCTTAAAACAAAAGGGCATACTTGTCCGTTAGGAGAAAATTATGATAGATATTAAAGAACTTAAATTTGATAAAGACGGTTTAATTCCAGCAATCGTTGTTGATGCGTTCAGTAAAAAGGTTTTAACCCTTGCGTATATGAACGAGCAAAGCCTTAAAATTACCATGGAAAAGGGTTTGACTTGTTTTTGGTCTAGGAGTAGACAAGAATTATGGCTAAAGGGGGAAACTAGTGGCAACTATCAACACGTCGTTTCAATTACTGCCGATTGCGATAGAGACGCTTTAGTTGTGGTTGTAGAAAAAGACGGCCCAGCCTGTCATCTTGGCACGGACTCTTGCTTTAACGATAAATTGTATATTAGCGAAGACCTTGGCGAATTCTCTATGGACGGACTTTATAACCTTCTTTTAGGTAGAAAAAAGGATATGCCCGAAGGCTCTTATACAACCTATCTATTCCAAAAGGGGATAGATAAAATCCTTAAAAAGGTTGGGGAAGAAAGCACGGAAGTTATAATCGGTGGAAAGGCTGGCGACAAGGCTGAAACCATTTACGAAATTGCCGACCTTGCTTACCACGTTATGGTGCTAATGGTGGAAATGGGTATTAGCGTGGAAGACGTTAAAAAGGAACTTGCTTCACGCCACGTTATTGATAAAAAAGTAAAACAAGAAAAAATGACTAAATAATATAGGGTTACTATGATTAAAACCAACTTTCACACGCACACGGTTTATTGCGATGGAAAAGACACGCCTGAAGAAATGATTTTAACGGCTATCCAAAAGGGTTTTACGGCTCTTGGATTTTCCATTCACAGTTTCGTTGCAGAAAAGATAGACACGCTAACCCCACCTGAAAATTTTGAAAAGTATTATAACGAATTAACTAGGCTAAAAGAAAAGTATAAGGATAAAATTCAAATTTTTTGTGGAATAGAGCAAGACTATTATTCCGACGAGCCGACCTTTCCTTGTGATTATAGAATAGGCGCAGTTCATTATATAGTAAAGGGCGACCAAGTGGTGTATATCGACCGTTCTTTTGAGCACGGCAAAAAAAATATTCAAGAGATTTATAAAGGTAATTTCAATGCTTACGCAAAAGATTATTACGCTTTGCTAGAAAAGGTAGTTGAAAAAACCAATCCGGATTTTATTGCGCATATAGACCTTATAACCAAGTATAACGAAAAATTAAATATCACATTAGACGATGAATATTATCAAATAGCCTTTAAGACGATTGATAAACTAGTTAAGTATGGTATTCCGTTTGAAATAAATACGGGGGCAATCGCAAGGGGATATAGAACTACCCCTTATCCAGACGTTAAGATTTTGCAAAGAATAAAACAAATGGGTGGAAAAATTATCATAAATTCCGACTGCCATAATAAAGATTATTTAGACTGTAATTTTGATAAGGCTAAAGCGTTTGCCGAAAGCGTAGGGTTTACCGAGAGATACGAACTTATTAAAAACGGTCTTAAAAAAGTTTGCTTGTAACTAAAAAAAGTTTAAAAAACCTGCAAAAAATAATTGACAAAAAAAACAATAAAGAATAAAATATAGAAAAATAAATGCTATGAAGATATTATTTCTTGAAAACGAAAGTTTTACAGAGAGCCGTTGGTTGGTGTGAAACGGCAGGCTTATTTTAAGAAAGTCTCGTATCGGAGCAGAACTTCTGAACTAAGTAAGAAGTTACGGGTGGTCCCGTTACAGGTCAAGGGCATGATAGTGTTCTATAAGTGGTTCTTTTTAAGAACAAAACGGGTGGTACCGTGGTTGATATATTTGTCAGTCATCCCGTCTCATATAATTGAGACGGGCTTTTTTATTATAAAAAACAAAAAATTCAACGATTAAGTTGAAAGTAACGAGGTGTTATTATGAAAAAAATTGACGTAGTAGACGTTACCTTAAAGGTAGCAAGCGAACAACTTAACAAAGAACTCTCTTTTAGGGAAAGGCTTTCCATTTCAAAAAGTCTTGAAAAACTGGGTGTTAACGCTATCGAACTACCGTCAATCCTAGATAAAAAAGACCAAGCAGTGGTTTCTCGCACTATCGCAGAAGGAACTGATTGCGTAGTTTCGGTTAGTTGTAGCGACGCTAAAGTGGTGGAACAAATTTTTGAGCCTATAAAGAGCGCTAAAAAACCACGTATTGCCGTTACCTTCCCCGTTTCCACGACTCAAATGGAATATTTTTACCATGCAAAAGCACCTAAAATGTTAGAAAAGATTGCTAGCGTGGTTGCTAAAGCAAAAGAGTTTGCCGAAGTGGAATTCGTTGCAAGAGACGCTACTAGAGCCGAAGAAGGCTTTGTAGAAGCGTGCGCAAAAACTGCTCAAGAAAACGGCGCTTCTATTATTACTCTTTGCGACGACGCAGGCATTTTCTTCCCAGACGAATTTGCAAGTTTAGTTAAAAAGGTTAAACAAAGTTGTTCTGCGTTAGTTTACGTAGAGCCTTCTAATAAACTAAAAATGGCATCTGCAATCGCTGTGGAAGTTATAAAAGCAGGCGCAGACGGAATTAAAACGGCAGTTGGGGCAGACGATTATTTATCCCCAGACGTGCTTTCAGAAGTTATGCGTGCAAAAGGCATTGATTTGGGTGTTCAAACGGACTTGGACGTTAGCGTTATTAAAACGGTCGTTAACGAAATTATTCACGTTTCCGATAAAGACCAAACTACTAGCGCAAGCAAAGCCGACAAGGCTTCTATTAGCGCCGAAACTTCGCTAAAGGATATCTCTGCAAAGATTTCTGCGCTAGGCTACGAACTTTCTATGGAAGACGTTAGCAAAGTATTTGAAGAATTCCAAAGGGTGTCTTCTAAAAAAGGCGCTATAACGGATAGAGAACTTGAAGCAATAGTAGCAAGCACGGCTATGCAAGTTCCATCAACCTACCACTTGGGAACTTATTTTGTAAACAGTGGTAACGTTATGACGGCTACTGCAAACCTTATTCTTATTAAGGACGGCAAGGAACTCACGGGCGTTAGCACGGGCGACGGTCCAATCGACGCTGCTTTCCACGCAATAGAACAAATTATCGGGCATCACTACGAACTTGACGACTTTAACGTTCAAGCAGTAACAAAGGGTAGAGAGGCAGTTGGCTCTGCCGTAATTAGACTTCGTGCAGACGGCAAACTCTATTCTGGCAACGGCGTTTCTACCGATATCGTAGGCGCTTGTATAAGGGCGTATATCAATGCTCTTAACAAAATCGTTTATAACGCATAGTTAACGGGGGCTTAAAATGAAATTTTCCTTTTCAACTAAAAACGTAAAGCGTTCTTCTTTTGCCGAAGTTTGCAACGTTGCTAAAGAATACGGCTTTTCGGCATTTGAAATATTCGACGCTTTTGAAGAAAAATCTTCACACGCAGACAGTATTTTTAGTTCGGCTACCAAGGCTGGCTCTAAAAGAAAACTTATAAATAGGCACATTAGCGTAAGCGCGCTAACTTTTCCTACGCCTATCGACCAAAATACTAATTGTGAAAAATTAGATAAATATATTGACTACGCCGTTCGTGCCGACGGAAAAATGGTTATAGTTACTATTGCCGACGGGCAAGAGGTAAAAGACGTTCAAAAACAACTTGCCCCTGCAGTTAAAACTTGCGAAAGTTTAGGGGTAACACTTTTAATAGAAACTTGTGGCGAATACGCTAACACCCAAAAGGCGCTTGAACTTATCAACCAATTTGAAAGCGCTTCGGTTGGCGTTTGTTGGGATATAAGGGAAACCTTTTTTAGGGCAAGAGAAACTGCCGACCAAACTATTCAAACGCTTGGCGCGTATATAAATTACGTTAGAATTGGCGACCAAAAAGACGGTGTAAACGTGCTTATTGGCGACGGCGATTTACCCGTTCACGAATTTACCAACGCATTAAAATCACTTAACTACGAAGGTTTCGTTTCAGTCGAATGGAATGACGTTTACACGTCAGACGACGTTGTTTTAACCCACTTTATAAACTATATGCAAAAGGCATCTGGGGATAGTTTAGATAAAAAACCCGTTTACTATAACCGTTCTAAAACGGGAACTTTCCCTTGGGAAAAGTATAAGGTTATGGATTTAACCTTTTCGCAAGTTCTAGACGAAATGGTAGAACGCTACCCAGACCAATATGCATTTAAGTATACCACGCTAGATTATACTAGAACCTATTCTGAATTTAGAGAAGAAGTTGATAAAGTTGCAAGTTCGCTTATTTCTTTAGGCGTTCAACCAGGGCATCACGTTGCTATTTGGGCAACTAACGTTCCAGCATGGTTTTTGACCTTCTGGGCAACGGTAAAAATCGGCGCAGTATTAGTTACCGTTAACACGGCGTATAAAATTCACGAAACGGAATATCTTTTAAGGCAGTCTGACACTCATACCTTGGTTATGATAGAAGACTGCAAAGATAGTAACTATAAAGAAATTATGCAAGAACTTTGCCCAGAACTTAAAAACACAAAGCCTGGCAGTCCTTTGTATTCTAAAAAATTACCATTCCTACGCAATATCGTAACCGTTGGTTTTAAGATGGACGGTTGCTTGGAATGGAAGGAAATGATGGAACGCAGTTCGCTAGTCCCAAGAGAAGAAGTTTTAAGACGCGCGTCTATGGTTAAACCCGACGACGTTTGTAATATGCAATATACTTCCGGAACGACGGGCTTCCCTAAAGGGGTAATGCTTACGCATAGAAACATCGTTAACAACGGTAAAACTATCGGCGATAGAATGGATATTTCCACGGCAGATAGAATGATGATTCAAGTGCCAATGTTCCACTGCTTTGGAATGGTGCTTTCCATGACCAACCTTATGACTCACGGTGGAACTATTTGTCCAATGCCGTATTTTTCACCAAAGTCTTCGCTTGCTTGTATTAACGACGAAAAGATTACTTGCTTTAACGGTGTTCCTACTATGTTTATAGCAATGTTTGCGCACGAAGATTTTGCAAAGACCGATTTCTCACATATGAGAACGGGTATTATGGCTGGCGCAAACTGTCCTGCAGACCTAATGCGTAGGGCGGCAGACGAAATGAACATGAAAGAAATTATTTCCGTTTACGGTCAAACGGAAGCGTCGCCAGGTTGCACTATGGGTGAAGTTAACGAAGATATCGATCACCGTGTAGAAACGGTTGGAAGCGCTTTTCCAGGTGTTGAATGTAAGATTATCGACCCTGAAACGGGGGAAGATTTACCCGACGGAATGAACGGGGAGTTCGTTGCAAGGGGCTTTAACATAATGAAAGGTTATTATAAAATGCCCAAGGCAACCGAACAAACCATTGATAAAGACGGCTGGCTTCATAGTGGCGATATCGCTATGAGAACGGAAGACGGTTATTATAAAATTACGGGTAGACTTAAGGATATGATTATCCGTGGTGGCGAAAACCTTTACCCAAGAGAAATTGAAGAATTTTATTTAACGCACTCTAAGATTAAAGACGTGCAAGTCGTTGGCGTTCCCGATAAGCGCTACGGCGAAGAAGCGTGCGCTTGGATAGTGCTTAAAGACGGTATGCAAAGCGACGAAGAAGAAATGCGTGAATACGGTAATTCACACATGGCAAAACATAAAGTTCCAAGATATTTCATTTTTGTAAAAGATTTCCCAATGAACGCAGCAGGCAAAATCTTAAAATACAAAATGCGTGATATGTCTATGGAAAGTTTAGGGCTTGATAAGTAATTAAGGTAATAAAAATGTATCCTATAATAGATTGTCATTGCCATATTTATCCTAGCAAAATTGCAGACAAGGCAGTTTTGGGGATAGGTAATTTCTACCATTTAGATATGGAATATGACGGCAGACTTGAAACACTTATAAAAGAAAATCAAAAAAACGGAATAACTCATAGTCTAATATTTTCGGTTGCCACGAAGCCTCCGCAAACGCAATCGATAAACCAATTTATTGCAGACAACGTTAAAGGCGACCCTTTAAGTTATACCGGTTTAGGCACTTTACACCCCGATAGTAGCGATATTAAAGGGGATATAGAGCATATTTTAGAACTTGGTCTACGTGGCGTTAAACTTCACCCCGATATTCAAGGTATAAAGATTGACGACGATAGATGTATGAAGATTTACGAACTTTGCAGTGGTAAACTTCCTATTCTTATGCACACGGGGGATAGCCGATACGACTATTCTAACCCCGACCACTTAAAGCCCGTTTTGGAAACTTTTCCAAACCTAACGGTTATAGGCGCGCATTTTGGGGGCTATTCGGTATGGGACGAAGCCGAAAGAAAACTTGAAGGCTATAAAAACCTATACGTAGATTGTTCGTCGGCATTAGCGTTTTTCTCTGCAGAAAAAGGAAGAGAACTAGTTCGTGCGTTCGGCGCAGACCACGTAATATTCGGCACGGATTTCCCTATGTGGAATATAAAAGACGAACTAACTAGATTTCAAGCGCTTGGACTTACCGAAGAAGAAAAGCAAAAAATATACTACTTAAACGCATGTTCTTTGTTCAAAATCGACCAAAACAAAATTTTAGAAAAATTTAAAAAAGACCAAAAAAATGCTTGACAAGGGCTATTTGGCAAGAGTATAATCAAAGAAAATTCAATATTAAATGCTATGACGAAGACGGAATTAACCGTGCATTTTACAGCGAGTCGGGTTTGGTGTGAGCCGATAAATCAAAGTTAAATTCTTATCACTTCCGAGCAGGAAACGTTAAAGCCAAAGGCAAGTAAGGTTTCCCGTGATTGCTGCGTAAATGCATAAGGCTTGATGGAGTCTGAGTGGTGTAGTTATAATGGCTACGCAATTTGAGTGGTAACGCGAGTATATATTAAAATACCCGTCTCAAGGAATTATTAGTTATTCCTTGAGATTTTTTTGTTTATAACCATAAAATTTAGGGCGACAAGCCCATAAAAATATTAAAATTATTTAAGGAGGTATGTAACCATGAACACAAACAACACCCTAAATCAGTTATCGGAAGTCGCAACAAGAATTAAGGAGTTGCGCGAAATTATGGGATTTTCCGTTAATGAGATGACTGAAAAAACTAACGTAACAGAGAGTCAATATCTAGCATATGAGAGCGGAAAAGAAGACATTCCTTTTTCATTCATACACAAATGCGCCCTTGCTCTCAAGGTTGAAATGACCGACCTTTTAGAAGGTAGTTCTGCAAAACTTTCTACCTATACGGTAACTAGAAAAGGTCAAGGACAAGAAACTGCTAAAGAAGACGGCATTGATATAGCAAATCTTGCTCCAAAGTTTAAGGATAAACTTGCAGAACCTTATTACGTTACTTACGAATATTCACAAAGTCAACAAAATAAACCCATACATTTAACCACGCACAGTGGTCAAGAATTCGACCTTGTTTTAAGTGGTAGTCTTAAGGTTCAAGTAGGCGACCACGTAGAAGTTCTTGGCGAAGGGGATAGCATTTATTATAATTCTTCTATGCCACACGGAATGATTGCCATTGGTGGAAAAAGTTGCACCTTCGTTGCAGTTGTAATGTCGGGGGATAACTCCACCGAAACCGTCGTTAGAAAGAGCGTTATGAACGCCAAAACTAGCGAAAAGTTGGTTTGCGAAAACTTCGTTGATACTAAAGAAGATGCAGACGGTAAACTTTTAGAAATCAACTTCAAAAATACCGATACCTTTAACTTTGGTTTTGATATCGTTGACGGTATTGCAGAAAAATATCCAGATAAACTTGCAATGCTTCACCTAGATAAGTTTAAGAATGAACGCAGATTTACTTTTAAGGATATAAAGCGCGCTTCTAACCAAGTTGCAAACTACTTTACGTCACTTGGAATTAAGCGTGGCGACAAGGTTATGCTCGTTCTAAAGCGCCACTATCAATTCTGGTTTTGTATGGTTGCTTTGCATAAACTTGGCGCAGTTGCAATTCCTGCAACCAACCAATTAAAAGAACACGATTTTGAATATAGATATAACTCTGCAGGCGTTAAAGCAATCGTTTGCACGGCTGACGGCGACACCTATCAATTTGCTGAGTCTGCCGCTAAAAAATGCCCACAAGTAGATACCCTAGTTATGGTTGGTGGCGCTAAAGAAGGCTGGCACGATTTCGATAAAGAATACTCTTTATTCTCAGGTAAATTTGAACGTCCTGAAGATGCTTCGGCAGGTGACGAAGTTGCGCTTATGTTCTTTACTTCAGGAACGACGGGCAACCCAAAAATGGCAGCGCACAAACATACCTACGCACTAGGTCACTTTGTAACTGCAAAGTATTGGCATTGTTGCGAAAGAGACGGTTTGCATTTAACCATTTCCGATACGGGTTGGGGTAAATCTTTGTGGGGTAAACTCTACGGTCAATGGCTTTGTGAAGGCGCAGTTTTCGTTTACGATTTTGATAGATTTGACGAAAACGATATACTTCCTATGTTTGCTAAATACAACATCACTACCTTCTGCGCTCCACCTACTATGCTTAGAATGTTAATTCGTGGCGACCTTTCTAAATTCGATCTATCTTCAATCCACCATATGACTACGGCAGGCGAAGCCTTGAACCCAGAAGTTTTCAACCAATTTAAGGCTGCTACGGGATTAGAAATCATGGAAGGCTTTGGTCAAACGGAAACCACACTTGCAATCGCAAACCTTTACGGAACTACGCCAAAAATCGGCGCTATGGGTAAGGCTAGCCCACAATTCGACGTTGACGTCGTTGACCCAGACGGTAATTCTTTACCTGCTGGCGAAGTTGGCGAAATAGTTATCCATACGGACAAAAAAGTTCCTTGTGGTCTATTTAAGGAATACTATCGTGATAGTGAAAAAACAAACGAAGCATGGCACGACGGCGTATACCACACCGGCGACACGGCTTGGCGTGACGAAGACGGATATTTCTGGTATGTTGGTAGAGTAGACGACGTTATTAAGTCTTCCGGCTACCGTATAGGACCATTTGAAATTGAAAGCGTAATAATGGAACTTCCTTACGTTCTAGAATGTGGTGTTTCTGCCGTTCCAGACGAAGTTCGTGGTCAAGTAGTTAAGGCAAGTATCGTTCTAACCAAAGGCACTACTCCAAGTGAAGAATTAAAGAAAGAAATACAAAAATACGTTAAAGACCACACAGCCCCTTACAAATATCCTAGAGTAGTTGTATTCCGTGATGAACTTCCCAAAACCATAAGTGGCAAAATCCAAAGAAATAAGTTATAAACTTCGCGTGGCGTCGTTTACTGATTCGCCAAAATAATCTCGATGACCAACAAGGTCTATCTCGTCTATTTTGGCTCTCGAGCCTAGCCACGCTCGCTTCTAACTCATTTCTTACAGAAATAAATTATAAATTTCGCGTGGCGTCGTTTACTGTTTCGCAAAAACAACCACGATAACCAAAAAGGTTAATCTTGTCTGTTTTTGCTCTCGAGCCTAGCCACGCTAGTTTCTAATCTATTTCTTACATAAACAATTCTATACTTCGCATAACTGCGTTATTAACTATTATGAAAAAAACATACGTAACAAAAATGCCTAATCACATTGGAGCGTTTCTTAAAGCAAGTAAATGTTTTTCCGAACTTGGAATTAACATTACTAGGGTAAGTTACAATAAGGCAGTTGATTCCCACACGCTTTTTATTGAAGTTGACGGCGACCAAACGCAATTTGAAAGGGCTAATCAAAAATTAACCGAAATAGGGTATCTTTCAAATGAAGATTCAAATACTAGAATAATATTGCTAGAGTTTCGTTTAGAAGATAAACCGGGAAGCGTAACCGACGTTTTAGAGTTAATAAGTAAATTTAATTTTAATATTTCATACATAAGTTCACAAGAGAATGGAAGTGATTATCAGTTCTTCAAAATGGGTTTATACGTTAACAATACAAGTGATTTAACGGAATTTTTAGAGCAGGCTAGAAAACTTTGTGAAGTTAAGGTAATTGATTATAACAATACTGAAAAAGTATTTGATAACAGTATTTTTTATAATTCTTACGTTGACGGATTGGTTGCTACTATGGGGCTTTCCAAGCAAAAGAAAGAACAACTTTTAGTTAACGTCAATCTAGCCATGCAAACGCTTGATGAACAAGGGCTTTCACCTTATAAAACTTTTGATAGCATAAGCAAATTCGCAGAACTTTTGGCAGAGTGTAAGGGTAGCAACTTTAAGCCTAGAATTACCGTTCACAGCGTAACCGAAAAGACAAAAATTACATTGATAGAGCCTAATTGTGGAAGCAATACTGCTATTATAGAAAGCGACGGCGAAAGGGTGTTTATTGACTCTGGATACGCTTGCTATAAAAAGGAAATGCTTGAACTTATAAACAAGTTAGTTCCTGACTTCAAAACCCAAAAAGAAAAGATAATTATTACACATGCCGACGTTGACCATGCTGGGCTTCTAAACGAATTTGACGAAGTTATAGTTAGTCAACGGAGTTTTGAAAGCCTAAGCGCAGAAGCAAATAAAACGGCTGGGTTTAGAGAAAGAAATCATTTGCATTTACCTTACATAAACATCTGCAAAACCTTAACCGAATATGAAGCCGTTGAAACAAGCAAACTTTGTCCATTGTGGAATAAATCTACCTTAATTGCGCCCATAGAACAAATAGGATTTTATTCTATCGGGGAACTTAATTTTGAAGTTTATGAAGGCAAGGGTGGGCATTTATCCGGAGAAATATTGCTAATTGACTATGAACACAAGATTGCTTTTACGGGTGACGTTTTTATTAATCTTTCAGATTTAACAAAAAAACAAGCCGAATACAATCAATACGCCCCTATTTTAATGACTTCAGTTGATACCGACGCAAAACTTTGCGCAAAAGAGCGTTCTGCTTTTTTGCAAAGATTAGGCGCTGGAAAGTGGTATATTTTTGGTGGGCATGGTGGAAAGAAAGAATATTTACTCTAGCGTTATGCCACAAGATAAAGGTAAAAAAACGGGCAACTAGTTGCCGAAAGGATTTATTTATGGAGTTTGATAAAGTAATTGCTGAAAGGTATTCAGTAAGAAAGTTTAAGGAAGAGCGATTAAGCGAAGGCGATATAAAGAAAATTCTAGACGCTGGTCATAAAGCGCCAACGGGGTGCAATTACCAACCTCAAAGAATACTTGTTCTAAATAGTGAAGAAGCAATGGAAAAATTGAGAAAATGCACTAGAAGTCACTTTAACGCGCCAACGGCTATGCTTGTATGTCATAACCAGAGCGAAAGTTGGGTAAGACCTTACGACGGAGCGCTATCTTCTCCCGTTGACGCCGTAATAGTTGCAACGCATATGTTGCTTAAAGCCCAAGATATAGGGGTGGGGTGTTGTTGGGTAATGCACTTTAATCCCGACTTAATGAAGGAAACTTTTAACGTTCCTAAAAGCGTAATTCCCGTTGCGCTACTTGTTATGGGCTATCCAGCCGACGATTCAAAACCACTAGAATTGCATTCAAAATTTAGAGATATAAACGAAGTCGTTTTTTACGATAGTTTCTAGGTGAAATATGTATTTTAACCAGTTAAAAGTAGGTATGACGGTAGATTTAGAGCCTGCCTTGATAAAAAAAGAAAAGATGCTTGAATTTGCAAAAGATTACGATAATATCCCCCTTCATACCGACGAAGAATACGCTAAAAGCACGCCGTTCGGTAGACTTATTGCGCCGGGCGTGATGTCTTTTATGTCGGTATGGGCAAAGTATTTACAAGTAGACTTTTTTGGTGAAGAACTTCTTGCAGGAAAATCTACTAAAATTGAATGGCTAAAACCCGTTTTTGCCGACGACGTTTTAACTGCTAAAGCAACTATTACCAATTTGACCAAGCGAAACGAAAAAAATGGAATTGCAGAAGTGACCATTCGTGCATATAACCAAATCGGGGAATTGGTAATAAATAGCGTTACCGAAGTAATCGTTAAAATTCAAAGGTAGACAAATTTAAATTTTATTGGACATAATTGCATTTTTGCACGCAAATAGTTAATATAACGCTTGCAAAAGACCGTTTTAAGGGAAAAAACATAAAAGAAGATTAAAAACCTAATAAAAAACCGTTCGCCAGATATAATGTGTTAAAAAATAATTGACAATAAAAAGGCGTGTGTGGTATACTTTTATAAATTATATTTATAAAGACTATGACGAAAAGGGCGACTAGAGTAGTTTTTTAGAGAATCGGTGGTTGGTGAAAACCGTAAACAAGGATAGTCGTTGTAGTTTCCGAGTCGGAACGAAGAAATGCTTTAGCAGAGTAGAACGTTTCCGTTTGCCACGTAACGGCAAGATGAGTGGCGTGAAAACGCAAATTGAGTGGTACCACGGGTGATTATTATGCTCGTCTCAAAGTATACGTTTGAGGCGGGCGTTTTTGTTCCCGCTAGGAGGATATAATGGCAATAGCAACAGGTTTAGAATTCAAGATTCGTGAAATGGCGCAAAGAATTAAGACTTTACGTGAAATCGTTGGTCTTACTACTGCTGAAATGGCAGTCAAAACGGGCGTCACCGAAACTGAATATCTTGCTTGTGAAGCAGGAACTAGCGACCTTAACTTTGCGTTCCTATATCGTTGCGCAATAGCATTAAACGTTGACGTTACCGATATTATTGAAGGTAGTTCCCCAAGGCTAGTTGGATATACCGTTACCAGAAAGGGTGAAGGTCAAGAAATTCAAAAAGCGCACGGCATGGAATATTTTAACCTTGCATCTTCGTTTAAAAACCGTATTGCAGAACCACTATACGTTATTGCAGAATACAACGAACAAGCGCAAAACAAGGATATTGAACTTACCACCCACGAAGGTCAAGAATGCGACATAGTAGTTAGTGGAACTTTGAAAGTTCAAGTGGGCGACCACGTTGAACTTCTTAACGAAGGGGACAGTATTTACTACGATTCTTCCACCCCACACGGTATGATTGCCACGGGTGGAGCAGACTGCGTATTCTACGCAATCGTTCTTAACCCTGCAAGCGAACCTATTTCAACTATTATCCACGCAGGTTCAAGAGAGTTAGTTGCCCCAACCATTAAAAAGACGGCTAAAGAGAAAAATAGGGTTTGGAAGGAATTTATTATTCCTACTGAAAACGAAAAGGGCGCGCTTACTGCGATAGACTTTAAGAATCAAGATAAGTTTAACTTCGGCTTTGACGTTATTGATAAAATTGCAGAAAAAGAACCAGATAAAGTTGCTCTTGTTCACGTTGCAAAAGACGAAACTGAAAGGAAGTTCACCTTTGCCGATATAAAAAGGGCTTCTAACCAAACGGCTAACTATCTAAAGAGTTTGGGTATCAAAAAGGGCGACAAGGTTATGCTTATTCTAAAGCGCCACTACCAATTCTGGCAAATTATGGTTGCGCTTCATAAACTTGGCGCAGTTGCAATTCCTGCAACCAACCAACTTAAAGCATACGATATTACTTACCGTATTAAAAAGGCTGGTGTAAAGGCAGTTGTCTGCACGCCTGACGATAATATTCCCGTAGAAGTTGAAACGGCTGAAAAAGATTGCCCAACCTTGCAAACCAAAATAATCGTAAACGCAGAGCGTAACGGTTGGAGAAGTTACGACGAAGAATATCAACTATATACGGGCAAGTTCCCAAGAACGGAAGATTCTCCTTGTGGCGACGATTTAATGCTTATGTATTTTACTTCGGGCACGACTGCTTATCCAAAGGCGGCAATGCATAATTATAAATACCCATTAGGGCATTTCGTAACGGCAAAGTATTGGCATTGCGTTAATCCAGACGGTTTACACTTTACCATTTCCGATACGGGCTGGGCTAAAGCCGCTTGGGGTAAACTATACGGTCAATGGCTTTGCGAAGCAGGTATTTTCGTTTACGACTTTGATAGGTTTGATGCAAATCAAATTCTACCAATGTTCAAAAAGCATAATATCACAACCTTCTGCGCTCCACCTACCATGTTGCGCTTAATGATAAAACAAGACCTTTCTCGTTTTGACTTATCTTCGGTTGAACATATGACCACTGCTGGCGAAGCCTTAAACCCTGAAGTTTACCGTCAATTTGAAAAGTCAACCGGCTTAAAGATTGTAGAAGGCTTTGGTCAAACGGAAACCACAGTTGCCGTTGCAAACCTTATTGGCACTAAATCAAAACTCGGCTCAATGGGTAAACCCGTTCCACTATACGACATTGAACTTGTTGACGCAGATGATAAACCTGTTCCCGTAGGCGAAACGGGTGAAATAGTTATCCACGTAGAAAAGGGTAAACCTTGTGGACTATTTGCAGGGTATTACGACGACGTAGAAAAAAGCAACGAAGTTTGTCACGACGGTTTATATCACACGGGCGATACTGCTTGGCGTGATGAAGACGGATACTTCTGGTATGTTGGTAGAGTAGACGACGTTATTAAGTCTTCCGGCTACCGTATAGGACCTTTTGAAATAGAAAGCGTAATAATGGAACTTCCTTACGTTCTAGAATGTGGCGTATCTGCAATGCCAGACGAAGTTCGTGGGCAAGTAGTTAAAGCAAGTATCGTTTTAACAAAAGGCACAACTCCAACCGACGAATTAAAGAAGGAAATTCAAGAATACGTAAAACGCAAAACTGCGCCTTACAAATATCCAAGAGTTGTTGTATTTAGAGATGAATTGCCAAAAACTGTAAGTGGCAAAATCCAAAGAAATAAGTTATAAGCATCGTTATCCTGCGTTTACTGCTTAGCGTTTTGACTTCGATAACCAACAAGGTTAATCTCACCCAAAACGCTTCGCGAGCCTTGTCTAACTCGCTTCTAACTCATTTCTTACATAAACAAGTTATAAACTTCGCATGGCGTCGTTTACTGATTCGCCAAAATAATCTCGATGACCAACAAGGTCTATCTTGTCTATTTTGGCTCTCGAGCCTAGCCACGCTCGTTTCTAACTCATTTCTTACAGAAATAAATTATATTTGTTTTGTCATTCCGAGATGGGCTAATAAAACGGTCATTCTAGGAATCTAAACAATAAAATCAAATTTTCACCTAAAAAGGAGTTAATTATGAAATACGATATTAAGGTAACCAAAAGCGCCGAATTAAAGGCAAAACCCCAAGACGAAACTAGTTTAGGCTTCGGCAAAATTTTTACCGACCATATGTTTTTAATGGAGTATAACAAAAAGGACGGTTGGCACGACGCAAGAATCGTTCCACTTGCTCCTATTCCAACTCATCCTGCATCAACGGTATTCCACTACGGTGCAGAAATTTTTGAAGGCTTAAAGGCTTATAGGGCAGTAGACGGCACTATTCGTCTTTTCCGTCCACAAGAAAACGTTAAAAGGCTTAACCAAAGCGCTGAAAGACTTTGTCTTCCACAAATTGACGAAGAAGCAGGCTTAGACATAATTAAAAAACTTGTTGAACTTGAAAAAGAATGGGTTCCACATAACGACGGAACTTCACTCTACATTCGTCCTTTCGTTTATGGTAACGACGAATTCTTGGGTGTTCACGCAGTAGACCACGCAGTTTTTGCAGTAATCTGTTCTCCCGTTGGCGCATATTACAAGGAAGGATTAAAGCCTGTTAAAATTATGATAGAATCTGAAGACGTGCGTGCTGTTCGTGGTGGCACGGGCTACGCTAAGTGTGGTGGTAACTACGCAGCATCGCTTCGTGCAGGCGAAAGGGCTGAACAAAAAGGTTTCTCACAAGTATTGTGGCTTGACGGCGTTGAAAGAAAGTATATTGAAGAAGTTGGCGCTATGAACGTTATGTTCAAAATCAACGGCAAAATCGTAACGCCTGCTCTTACCGGTTCAATTCTTCCCGGCATCACTAGAAAGAGCGCAATCGAACTTTTAAAAGATTGGGGATACGAAGTTGAAGAACGCTTGCTATCCGTTGACGAACTCTTTGAAGCGGCTGAAAACGGCTCTTTAGAAGAAGCGTGGGGAACAGGCACGGCTGCAGTTATTTCTCCAATCGGTCAACTAACCTTTAACGGTAAAGACTATACCTTGTGTGGTGGTCAAATTGGCGAACTTTCTCAAAAACTTTACGATCAACTTACCGGTATTCAATGGGGCAAGGTGGAAGATAAAAAGGGTTGGAGCGTAAAAGTTTGCAATGCCTAAATATAAGTTCAAAAGGGTAACCTTGTTTGCAGGGCATTACGGCAGTGGAAAAACCAACCTTGCAGTAAACTTCGCCCTTAAAATGCGTGAGAGTGGACTTCAAGTAAAGATTGCCGACCTTGACATAGTTAACCCATATTTTAGAACCAAAGATAGCGCAGAACAACTGACTAAAGCAGGGATAGAACTTATTTCCCCAGCCTTTGCAAACACCAACGTAGATTTACCTGCGCTTCCACAAGAAGTTTATAAGTTAGTTCACCAAAGGGGCTTTAACGCAGTATTGGATATTGGTGGCGACGACCGTGGAGCATACGCTCTTGGTAGATACACCCCTTCAATATTAGAAGAAAACGATTACGAAATGATATTCGTTGCAAACTTCTTTCGTCCCTTAACTAGGACGGCTCAAGAAGCGCTAGAAGTTATGAGAGAAATTGAAAGCGCTTGTAAAATTAAGTTTACGGCAATCGTAAACAATTCTAATCTCGGCAAAGATACGACGGCAGAGATTGTTAAAAACACAGTAAAAATAGCAGAGCAACTATCTAAAATAAGTAATTTGCCCGTGATATTCACGTCGGCTGAAAAGCAAGTAGCAAAAGATTTAGATATCGACGATGTTTTAGAGTTAACTCTGCAAGAAAAAATTTTTGATATAAAGGAGAATTAGTATGGCAAAAGTAACGTTTAATTCCGATTTATGTAAAGGCTGTTCGCTATGCGTAGCGGCATGCCCTAAACAAATAATTGCACTCGCAAAAGATAAAATCAATGCGAAAGGACATTCCCCTGCAGAAATCACCGACCAAAGCAAATGTATAGCATGCGCATTCTGCGCAACTATGTGCCCAGACTCGGTAATCACAGTGGAAAAGTAGTGAGGTATTAACTATGAGTGAAAAGGTATTAATGAAAGGTAACGAAGCAATAGCAGAAGCCGCAATCAAAGCAGGTTGCCGTTTCTACTTTGGCTATCCAATCACACCCCAAACTGAAATAGCAGCGTATATGGCAAAACGTATGCCTAAAATTGGTGGAACGTTTTTGCAAGCAGAAAGCGAAGTTTCTGCTATCAACATGGTTTACGGCGTTGCAGGCGCAGGGTATAGGGTTATGACTTCTTCTTCTAGCCCAGGGGTATCATTAAAGCAAGAAGGTATTTCTTATATTGCAGGCGCAGATTTACCAGCGCTTATCGTAAACGTTCAACGTGGTGGTCCAGGTCTTGGTGGTATTCAACCATCTCAATCCGACTACTTCCAAGCAGTTAAGGGTGGTGGACACGGCGATTATCACTTAATCGTATACGCTCCTGCATCAGTTCAAGAAATGGCTGATTACACCATAAAGGCTTTCGACGTGGCTGATAAATATAGAATGCCCGTCATGTTACTTGCAGACGGAACTATGGGGCAAATGATGGAACCCGTTTCCCTTCCAGAAGTTTCTGCAAAAGAAATCGAAAAGCCATGGGCTGTTCGTGGAACTAACTGCGCTCGTCCACATAACATAATCAACTCTCTATACTTAAAACCAGAACAACTTGAAAAAACAAACTTCGACCGTTTTGAAAAGTATAAGGAAATTGAAAAGAACGAATGCTTATACGAAGAATATATGACTGACGACGCAGACGTTGTATTAGTTGCGTTTGGTATCGCTGCAAGAATAAGCAAGAACGCAGTAGTGGAAGCAAGAAAACAAGGCTTAAAAGTTGGTTTAATTAGACCTATTACTTTGTGGCCATTCCCAACTGAAGTTCTTAAAAAGACTGCAGACAGAGTAAAGGGTTTTATTTCGGTGGAACTCTCAATGGGTCAAATGATAGAAGACGTTCGTCTTGCTACCGAATGTAAAAAACCCGTTCGCCTTTGCAATCGCACGGGTGGTATGATAGTATCCCCTGAAGAAGTATTGCAAAGCATTAAAAATTTGTTAAGTGAGGTGGAATAATGGTAGTATTCAAAAAACCAAAGTCTTTAACAGACGTTCCTTTACACTATTGTCCAGGTTGCACGCACGGTATTATTCACCGTTTAGTTGCAGAAGCGATTGACGAACTTGGTATCGAAGGCAAGACGGTTGGCGTAGCCCCCGTTGGTTGTTCGGTTATGGCATACGATTACTTTACTTGCGATATGGTAGAAGCGGCTCACGGTAGAGCGCCTGCCGTTGCAACAGGCTTAAAAAGATGTATGCCAGACAACGTTATATTCACCTATCAAGGTGACGGCGACCTTGCTTCTATCGGTATGGCTGAAACCGTTCACGCGGCAACCAGAAACGAAAATATAACCATAATCTTCGTAAACAACGCTATTTACGGTATGACGGGTGGTCAAATGGCGCCAACTTCACTCCCAGGTCAAGTTACCCAAACTTCACCTTACGGTAGAGACGTTAACACCGTTGGCCTTCCAATTAGAGTTAGCGAAATGCTTTCTGCTCTAGACGCTCCATACTATATCGAACGTGTTGCAGTAAACAACGTTAAAAACGTTAAAAACGCTAAAAAGGCTATTCTTAAAGCCTTCAAAAACCAAGTAGAAAAGAAAGGTTTTTCTTTAATAGAAGTCGTTTCAACTTGTCCTACTAACTGGGGCTTAACTCCAGAAAAAGCGCTTCAATGGGTAGATGAAAAGATGATTCCTTACTATCCTTTGGGTGTTTACAAGGATAGGGGCGCTGAAGTAAAGGAGGAAAAGTAATATGACTACTCAAGTATTGATAGCCGGCTTTGGTGGACAAGGCGTTTTGTTCGCAGGCAAGTGCCTTGCATACGAAGGCTTATACGAAAATAAACAAGTTAGTTGGCTTCCTTCTTACGGCCCTGAAATGCGTGGTGGCACGGCTAACTGTAGCGTTATTTTAAGTGACGAACCCGTTGGCTCACCAATCGTAAATAATCCAGACGTGCTTATCGTTATGAATCTTCCATCACTTGATAAATACGAAAGCGCAACGGTAAAGGGTGGCAAGATTTTCGTTGACAGCACCCTTATTGCTAGAAAGGTTGAAAGGGAAGATGTTTCTGCCTTCTATATCCCAGCAACCAAGATTGCGCAAGAGTTAGGTATTCCAACCCTTGCAAATATGGTTATCATAGGAAAAATGATTAAGGAAACGGGCATCGTTACCTTTGAGAACGCATGCGAAGCAATGAAAAAGGTTGTTTCTGCTCGTCACCAAGACTTGCTAGACGCCAATATTAAAGCCTTAAACGCAGGCTATAACTACGCAGAATAATTAATATCCCGACACACGTCGGGATATTCGTGCATAATCGGTCTTGACGGAAATGAGTTGGTTTGATACAATTCCGTTAAGATATTTAGGAGAAAATTATGAAAAAAAGAATTGAAACTATTTGCGTTCAAGGTGGATATACGCCAAAGAACGGTGAACCAAGACAAATACCTATTTATCAAAGCACAACCTTTAAGTATGACACTAGCGAAGATATGGGTAAACTTTTCGACCTAGAAGCAAGTGGATATTTTTACACTCGCTTACAAAACCCTACTAACGACCTAGTTGCGGCAAGACTTACCCAACTTGAAGGTGGCACGGCAGGTATGCTTACGTCGTCTGGTCAAGCGGCAAACTTTTTTGCAATCTTTAATATCGCTAACCAAGGCGACCACGTCGTATCTTCTGCATCTATTTACGGTGGAACTTACAACTTGTTTAACGTTACGATGAGAAAGATGGGCATTGATTTTACCTTCGTTAGCCCAGACGCTACTGAAGAAGAAATTCAAGCGGCTTTCCGTCCAAACACTAAAGCGCTTTTTGGCGAAACTATCGCAAACCCTGCTTGCACGGTTTTGGATATTGAAAAGTATGCAAAAATCGCACATAAGAACGGTGTTCCACTAATAATTGACAACACCTTTGCAACCCCAATTAATTGTAGACCAATAGAATGGGGGGCAGATATCGTAACGCACTCTACTACAAAGTATATCGACGGACACGGCTCTGGCGTTGGTGGCGCAATTATCGACGGTGGTAAATTCGATTGGAATAAATACGCAGATAAATTCCCAGGTCTTACCACGCCGGACGATAGTTACCACGGCGTAACCTATACCGAAAGATTTGGACTAGAAGGTGCTTTCATTACCAAGGCTACTGCTCAATTAATGAGAGATTTTGGTTCTATCCAATCCCCACAAAACGCATACTACGTTAACCTTGGTTTAGAAAGTCTACACGTTAGAATGAAACGCCATTGCGAAAACGGTCAAGCCGTTGCAGAGTTCTTAAATAATCATCCAAAGGTAGAATGGGTGCATTACTGTGGACTTAAAACGGATAAATACTACGAATTAGGTCAAAAATACCTACCAAACGGAAGTTGTGGCGTTCTTGCTTTCTCAGTTAAGGGTGGAAGAAAAGAAGCCGAAACGGTTATGAAAAACTTAAAGATTGCAGCAATCGAAACGCACGTTGCCGATGCAAGAACTTGTTGTTTGCACCCTGCAAACGCAACTCACCGTCAATTAACCGACGAACAACTTGCTCAAGCAGGTATTTCTCCAACGCTAATCAGATACTCTTGTGGTATAGAAAATGCGCAAGATTTGATTGAAGATTTGGCGCAAGCATTGGAAAAGATTTAATAAGCATCGTTATTCGTCGTTTCTGGTCTGCGTGCTTGACCTTGATGACCAACAAGGTCTATCAATTCCAAACACTTGACCGAGCCTAGACTAACTTGCTTCTAAAACTTTTCTACGAAATGGATTTAATAAGCGTCGTTATTCGTCGCCAAATAAAACAGGTATAAAAAATTCAAAAAACAAAAAGGAGGTAGATAAAATGCCAATTATTGTTCCAAAAGATATTCCTGCATCAAAAATACTTAAATCGGAGAATATCTTCGTTATGAACGACGTTCGTGCCGAAAAACAAGACATAAGACCGTTAGAAATTGCTATTCTTAACCTTATGCCTACTAAAGAAGTTACGGAGACACA
Source organism: Christensenellaceae bacterium (assembly GCA_045591355.1). Taxonomy (GTDB): domain Bacteria; phylum Bacillota; class Clostridia; order Christensenellales; family Borkfalkiaceae; genus UBA1259. The sequence continues at coordinate 37,994 of JAZNSS010000038.1, forward strand.
AATAATGCGTCTTTTATCTAACTCTCCGTTACAAGTTAAAATCACCCTAATAAGCACGGAAAGTTACGTTGGTAAAAACACTCCCTTAGAGCATTTGCATAGGTTTTACAAGTCTTTTTCCGATATAAAAGATAGAAAGTTCGACGGTATGATTATCACGGGCGCACCCGTAGAAAACGTTGAATTTACCGACGTTAAGTATTGGAAAGAACTTCAAACTATATTCGACTATGCTAAAACTAACGTTACTAGCACTTTGTTTATTTGTTGGGGGGCGCAAGCAGGGCTTTATCACTATTACGGTATTGAAAAACACCCATTGCCAGAAAAGTTGTTCGGCGTATTCAAGCATAAAAAACTAGTTAACTACGATAAACTGCTAAAAGGCACGGACGATAGATTTTTTATGCCACACTCTCGCCATTCAACCGTTTATATCGAAGATATAAAAAAGTGCAAAGACCTAGTGCTACTTGCAACTTCTAAAGAAGCAGGCGCAACGATTATACGTAGTAAAGATGATAAGTTTATATTTATAACAGGTCACGCTGAATACGATAGGGAAACTTTAGAACTAGAATATTTAAGAGATAAAAATAAGGGGCTAGACGTTCCCGTGCCATACAATTATTACGTTAACGATAAACCGGGCGAAATTAAAATGAGTTGGGTATCAACTGCAAACGTTATATATATGAATTGGCTAAACCACTACGTATATCAAGCAACCCCATACGAAATAGAAGATATTTAAAACAAACCCCACAAGGAAAAACTTGTGGGGATATTAATATACTAAACGAATAAATAATTTAAAAAGCCTTCTGACTAAATTCAGAAGGCTTTTTTTAATCAATTTTTTAATTTTGTTCTTCTATGTTTTGCAAAGCGTCGTCTTTATTTTTCTGCTTGGCTTTTTTAACTACGGGGGATAGGTAGTAAGAAGTCATAAGAGCCACGGTTGCTATTAGCCACCCTGATGGGAACACCAACGCAATAGGCAAAAGATTTCCGGGGAAAACTTTAGAAACTATAAATAGCATAAGTTGTCTAAACCCAACGAAACTTGCAAGCATTATTATCATAGGCGTTTTAGATTTGTTCATTCCCCTTAGCGCGCCTGCGTAGTTTTGGTTAAACGCCATAAGAAAATAAAAGGGAACGACGGTTTTAGAAAAGAACACGGCATAGTCAAGCACGTCTTTATCGGTGGTAAATGCAGATGAGAGTGGGCGAGCAAAGAAATAGAATAATAAGGAAGTAAAAATCGTTACAAACAAAGACATTAAAAGCGAAACGTTGTTACCTTTATGCGCCCTTTTGTATTTTCCAGCGCCAAAGTTTTGACCGACGAAGGTAGTGGTTGCAAGCGCAAACGCTTGTGCAGGAACGACTATAAAATGGTCTAACTTAAGGTGAATAGAATATCCACTCATAACGTTTGTGCCGTATTCGTTTATGTATGAATGAACGAAGACGTTAGAAAGGGAAGTGATAGCCATTTGGAAACCACCCGGCAAGCCAATACCCAATATCTTTTTAAGAATTTTTTTGTCAATCTTAATATTTTTAAGGTTTATTCTATAATCTGCGTTTGACCTTACTAACGCAACTAAAGCCATAATTGCAGAGATAAACTGAGAAATAATAGTTGCAACGCCTGCGCCTAGTGCACCCCATTTAAATACTGCAACGAATAAAAGGTCAAGCCCGATATTCAATAAAGAACTTATTATCAAGAATATGAGGGGGCGTTTACTGTCGCCTACGGCACGCATAATTCCCGTAAGCATATTATACATCAAAAGCCCAGAAATACCTGCAAAGTAAACCATAAGGTATTCAAAAGCAGGTTGCATAACGTCGCTTGGAGTGTTAAGTAACAAAAGCATTGGTTTTGCAAGTAGGCAACCAATCGCAGTCATCACAACGCATAATATTATCGATAGGCTAAAAGACGTTGCAACCGAGCGTTCAACGCCATTTTTATCGTGCTTTCCGAAATATTGCGACACCACGACGCCAGCACCCGTTGCTAGTCCCGAACAAAATCCAACTAGGGTATTAATAATAGTGGTAGTTCCACCAACGGCCGCAAGCGCTTGTTTGCCTGCAAATTGACCAACTATTACCATATCCACGGTATTATAAAGTTGTTGAAAAATTAAGCCGATAGCCATAGGAATTGCAAAGCCAAGAATTTGCTTAGCAATATTTCCACTAGTCATATCAACGTCTTTTCTTTTAAAAAGCGTAGCCATTATCCCTTTTCTCCAAAATTACAACCTATAAAAATATTATACTCTCATAAAAAAATAAAAACAAGCAAAAAAGATAGTTGGTTTAACGAAACTTTTTCGTGAATTTTTGTAATCTTTGGTGTCATAATCTAATTGACTATAAGATAAGGGGTGTTACAATGCGGTTGAATTGAGGGACGAATGAGAGAGATTATCGAGCGTATTAAACAGATTGAAGCCGAACAAATACTTCGACGTAAAAACAATAGGATATTTACCTATAACGTGGGGGATAGAGTGCATAAAAAGCAACTAGCCTTTCACCAATGCCCAAAGAAAAACAGGTGGGTGTTTGGTGGTAACCGAAGTGGAAAAACCGAGTGTGGCGCAGTTGAAACGGTGTATATGGCTAGGGGCATTCACCCTTTTAGACAAAATAAAGATAACGTTTTCGGCTGGGTAGTATCTTTGTCAACGCAAGTTCAACGTGACGTAGCGCAAGCAAAGGTTCTTAACTATTTAAACCCCGAATGGATACAAGACGTTACTATGCTTTCGGGCAAAAAAGATAGTCTAAAATACGGCATAATCGACCAAATACACGTTAAAAACGTTTTTGGTGGAACAAGTATTATCGGCTTTAAGTCGTGCGACCAAGGTAGAGAAAAGTTTCAAGGTAGTTCGTTAGACTTCGTATGGTTTGACGAAGAACCCCCAAAAGATATTTACGACGAATGTAGAATGCCTGTTTTAGATAGAAAGGGTGATATTTTCGGCACGATGACCCCCTTAAAGGGGCTAACTTTTATATATGAAGAAATTTACCTTAATAAAAACAATTCCACGCAGGTTTGGTGTGAGTTTATGGAATGGGCAGACAATCCCTTTTTGGATAAGGGAGAAATAGAATTATTAACCCAAACTATGCCAGACGACCTTTTGGAAAGTAGGCGTTTTGGTCGATTTAAGAGTAATACGGGGCTTGTTTACGGGGAGTTTGACGAACAAATTCACGTAATAGAGCCCTTTAACGTTCCTAACGATTGGCAGGATACAATTTCCATCGACCCAGGTCTAAACAACCCACTTTCAGCGCACTGGTATTGCGTGGATTACGACGGAAACGTATACGTCGTCGCAGAGCATTTTGAAGCAGGAAAAGACGTTTCCTATCACGCTGAACGGCTTAAACAAATTAGCAAAAGTCTTAATTGGAAAACGGATATTAAAGGTAGGTTGTCTGCCCTTATCGACTCTGCGGCAAACCAAAAAACCCTTGCTTCCACAAAGAGCGTTACCGAACTATTTTACGATAACGACATAACCGTTAACCCAAGGGTTAATAAGGATATGTTTAGTGGAATTCAAAGGGTAAAGCAATATCTAAAAGTAGTTAACGGCAAACCAAGACTATTTATATTTAAGAACTGCGTCAACCTAATTAGAGAATTTAAAAGTTATTGGTGGGGAGAAGGCGATAATCCTAAAAAGGTAGACGACCACTCTTTAGACGAGTTGCGCTACTATATTATGACTAAGCCTAGTTTAACTCCACAAAAGCCGATAAAAACCTCAATTCAAAAAGATAAAGAAAGGCTTTTTAGGAAAATACTTAATGAAAGGAAAAAATAAAAAGAGTGAAGTTGACCAAAAAGATTTAAGGCAAGCGTTAATCAAAAAGGCGTTGGGGTTCGACGCAACCGAAGTGGTTGAAGAATACGTGCAAAAAGACGACGGCGACGTTTTGATGACCAAAAGAAAGGTAACTAAAAAAAGCGTTCCACCCGACATGACGGCATTAAAAATTTTGATAGAAACGCAAGAGCAAAAGCCACTTGCTAACCTTACCGACGAAGAACTTGAAAGGGAAAAGCAAAGGCTATTAGAACTTCTAGGTCAACTACAACAAGATAAGGAGAATTAAAGTTGCAAACTGAAAAGAAAGAAAAAAAGTTATCCGTAAAGGGTAAGAAAACCGAGCGTGAAAAGTTTATTGAAGAACTTGTTAACGAGACGGAACAAGATTTTGAACAGCGCCGTCAAGAGCGCCTTGCAATAGAGCGCCAATGGGAATTGAACGTCAATTTTTTGACGGGCAACCAATATTGCGACCTTAACGCTAACGGCGAATTATACGACGAAAGCAAAGACTTTTTTTGGCAAAAGCATAGGGTTTTTAACCATATTGCCCCCGTTGTGGAAACAAGGCTTGCAAAATTCAAAAGAATAACGCCAACGGTGTTCATAAGACCAAAGTCTGACGACGATAAAGACGTTGCATACGCAAACGACGCAGAAAAGTTTTTGGAAGGGGTTTTCAAAAGATGTAATTTAGAAAGCGTAGTAAGTAAGGTTAACAGTTGGAGCGAAGGCTGTGGCACGGCTTTTTACAAGATTGTTTGGGACAATCAAGCAGGTAATCAAGTGGGCGAACTTGACGGAGAAAAGGTGTTTGAAGGCGACGTGAAAATTCTTCCCGTTTCCCCTTTTGAAATCTTTCCAGACAGCCTTTACACCGAAGATATTCAAGACTGCTTGAGCATAATACACGCAAGGGCAATGCCCGTATCTATCGTTAAACAAAAATACGGCGTAGATTTAGCAGGGCAAGATATAGGGGTGTATAACCTAACCAAATCAGGAAAGTTTAACTTCAATAAGCAAGACGACGGCGCAACCTTAAAAGATAGCGTAGTGGTTATTGAAAAATACGAAAAACCCACTCAAGAATATCCTAACGGAAGGCTTATATCCGTTGCAGGTGGAAAACTACTTTACTACGGGGAACTTCCTTATAAAAACGGGGTGAACGGGGATAGGGCGTATCCCTTTGTAAAGCAAGAATCAATGACCAACGCAGGCAGTTTTTTCGGCTCTAGCGTAATAGAAAGATTGATACCCGTTCAAAGGGCGTATAACGCAGTTAAGAACAGAAAGCACGAGTTTCTAAATAGGCTTTCAATGGGCATTATGACGGTGGAAGACGGGTCTATCGACACCGACGACCTAGCCGAAGAAGGGCTTTCACCAGGAAAGGTTTTGGTGTATAGACAAGGCTCTAAAGCGCCGGAAATGATGAACGATATCACTATGCCAGACGACTTTAACGAAGAAGAAAACAAACTTCTTAATGAGTTCGTTATTATAAGTGGCGTTCCAGACATTTCTTCTACCACCACCAACACCAATATTCGCAGTAGTTCGGCGCTAGAAATCTTGGTTGAGCAAGATAACGAAAGACTTGTTGCTTCTGCAGAAAATATCCGTAGAAGTTATCTTGAAGTCGCAAAACAGACCATAAGGTTATACGGTCAATTTATATCTGGGGTAAGGCTAATAAGATATACTGATAAGTCTAATAAGATAAAAACGGTATATGCAGATAAGAACACCGTTAATTCAGACGACGTGTTTTTAGATAGCGAAAACGAACTATTGTATACCCATGCGCAAAGAAAGGAAATGATTTTTAAACTTTATGAGAGTGGACTTTTATCAGACGAAGAAGGCAACGTTAGACCGTCAACAAGGGAAAAGGTTTTAACCCTTTTAGGGTATAAGGACCTTGATTACAAAAAGGGTATTTCTCGTTTGCAAGAAGAAAAGGCGCAAAAGGAAAACGCTATTATTAGAAAAATACAAAAAGCAACCGAAGAAATAGACGACCACCAAATTCATATAGACGAACACACAAGGTATATCTTAAGCGAATACGACGGATTAACCGAAGAAGAAAAACAAAGGCTTTTGGCGCACGTGCAAGAGCATAAACAAAAAATAATAGGTATTGAAAAGGGAGAATAAGATTATGGAAGAAAAGTTATTCGAAGAACAAACGTTAGACGTTAACCAAAAGGGACAAGAAGAAGTAACAACACCTAAAACGGTGGAAGAAAAGTGTGAACAAGCTTCATCCCAAGTAGACGATACTAACGTCTCATTGGGTAAGTTTAAGGACGTAAACGCGCTTATTCACGCGTATAACTCTTTGCAATCTGAATTTACCAAACGCTGTCAGAGAATAAAAGAGTTAGAGGGCGAAATTCAATCGGTCGATAAAGTAACTGCTCCGACCGAAAAGGTTTCGGTGGAAGAAGTTAAAACTCCAACGGGTATAACCGATAAGGATAAAGAACAAATCCTTAAAGACTACCTAAAAGGGGTTGTGGCTTCTAAACAAAAAGCAATACTTATAGACGGTGTGGGGGTTGGCGTAAAAACGCCAAACAACCGACCTAAAACCATTGCAGAAGCAGGCGCTCTCGCAAAGGAAATTTTAACAACCAAAAATTAAGGAGAATAAAATGGCAGTAACATTAACTAATGCAGATAACGCATTAAAATCATTATATTTAGACGTAGTAAGCGAACAACTTAACAACAACGTTAACCCTTTGCTTGCTAAAATTAAACAATCAACTAACGACGTATGGGGCAAGGAAGTTCGCAAACTTGCTATTTACGGAATGAACGGTGGTATCGGCGCTGGCACGGAAGACGGCGATTTACCATCTGCGACGGGCAACAACTACGGTCAATTCGTAACAACCTTAAAAAACCTTTACGGAACTATCGAAATTTCCGATAAAGCAATTAGGGCTTCTGAAAACAACGCAGGTGCTTTCGTAAGCCTTCTAAACGCTGAAATGGAAGGCTTGATAAAGTCAAGTTCTTTTAACTTTGGCAGAATGTTGTTCGGCGACGGCTCGGGTAAAATCGGCGAAGTAAAAAGTATCGTTTCAGGGGTAGTAGAACTTGATAGCGTTCAAAACGTTATAGAAGGTATGGTAGTTGACTTCCGTGATGCTGACGGCAACGAAATTTCTTCAGCAATCGGCAGGAGAGTTCTAACCGTAGATAGAGCAAACAACAAAATTACTTTAACGGGCGCAACCCTAACAGCAGAGCAATTAACTGCAGGTTGCATGGTAACCGTTCAAGGCTCTTACAACAACGAAATCACAGGTCTTAAGGCAATCTTTGATAAAAATTCCTCCACCCTTTACGGTATGGATAAGGAAAAGAACAGTTGGATGAAACCTTTCGTTTTAGAACAAGCAGGTGAAATAAGTGAAGTAACCCTTCAAACGGCACTAGATACTATTGAAGAAAACAGTGGTAGTGGAGTAAACTTTATCGTTTGTTCTTGGGGTGTAAGAAGAGCGTTGCAAAAACTTTTCTCTGAAAACAAAAGAAACGTAGACGTTTTAGAACTTGCAGGTGGCTTTAAGGCAATTAGTTACAACGGAATTCCTATCGTTGCAGATAGATTCTGCCCTAAGGGAACTATGTATTTGCTTAATACCGACGACTTTACACTTCATCAACTTTGCGATTGGCAATGGTTATCTAGCGACGAAGGTAAAATCTTAAAGCAAGTGGCAGGCAAGCCCGTTTACACGGCAACCCTAGTTAAATACGCTGACCTTATTTGCGCTCGTCCTAACGGACAAGGTATGATTACCGGAATAACCGAAGCGTAACGCATTCTAACACTTATGCCGAGTTCGTTTGAACTCGGCATATTTTATAACGGCTTTGTTTCAATCTCTGAATGATTTTGAAACGTAGCCTTAAAGTAAAAGGAGAAAAATTATGTATATAAGAAGTATCATAATTGCTGCGGCAGTTTTTCTTAATAAGCCCGAAATTATAAGTTATATAGAAACTAACAAAACGGAAGGCGACGTGTTAAAGGATATTGAAAAACTTATAAGGGTAACGAGTATGGTGATAACCGAACTTGCTTGTATGGGGATATACGCATTAAGAACTCAAACGGTTACGGTAAAAAATGGCAAAGTGTTTTATACGGCTTTAAGGTCAAAACCCATAAACATATTCTATTTTGAAGATGCAAACGGTAATCGATATGATTTCAAGATGGGTGTAGAATACGTGGAAGTTGATGAAAGAGCAACTTCAATAACTTATGCTTATGCGCCGACTAACGAAGAACTAGATTCTAAAATATTGTTAAGTGAAGTAAAATTAACCGACACTATCCTAGGTATGGGCGTGTGCGCTGAATATCTTTTAACCTTAAACGACTTTGATAGCGCAGTATATTGGCATCAAAAATACGTTGAACAACTTGAATCAATAATAAATCAGCCTAAAATTCAAGAACTTAAGAACGTGCAAATAAAGGAAAGGAGTTTTTCGTGATGGCACTTAAAAAAACGACAAGCAAAAACTACACCCTTAATTTTGAAAAAGATAGTTTCGTTATTCAAAGTATAATGCCAAACGGAAACGTTCTTGAAGTTGGACCTTTTTACGCTTCGTATAATATAAATATGCCGATAGAAAATTATAGTCCTACTTTCATTCAAAGGATTGACAGTTTTTTATACTTATGGAAGTCAAACGACTACGTTTACAAAACTAAGTTTTCAAGTTTAGAGTGGACTTCAAAGAATATTTACTCATCAACGCCTAAAGTAATAAGAGTAAAGGATTTAGGTAAAGAAGTAGATTTAATCTTCAATAGTTCGCTTGCAGAAATAGTTGGGCAAGGCGTGGTTACCTTGCGTGGCAAAAGATATACGCTTTGCGAAGTTTTTAACGACACGTTTTTTACTTCTGACGGAAAAGACCTATATTTTTCAAACAAGTTTACCGACGGAACGGTTAGCGACAACTTATTTGCTTGTAACTTTATTAAAATAGACGATATTTACGGAAAGGTCTTATTTTTGCACGGTTATAACAAAACTCTTTATCTTGTTTGCGAAAAGGCAGTTTTAACCTTAAACGTTGGCGAAAGCCTTTCCGACTATAAGTTTACTAACGTCGTTGACGAAGGTTTTATTATTCAAGAGCGTAGTATATGCGCAGACGGTAAATGCGTATATTTTATTAGTGGTAATTTTTTATATTGCTACGATGGGAAAAAACTTACCCAAAAGAAATTCTTCCCACAAGGGGAAACCATGTTATATATGGGGAAAGCGTCTATTGTTGACGGTTATTATTTATGTTCGGGGCAATTAAAACCACTAGGGCTAAGTTGTGGCTGGTATTACGACCTTTTGACCGATAAAAAGGGTATGGTAGAAATAATGGACGCATACTCCGATAAGGATGGACACGCATACAGTAAAGAAAAAAATATAATAAGGCGTTTTGTTAGAAAAACAACCATAGAATACGCCAAGTGCCTTTTCCAAAGCAAAGCGTTAAACTTTGGTTCTAACTTAATAAAAAGGCTAAGTTTAATAGAATTTTCTTCTGAAGAAAAATTAATTTTGACGGTATCTGGGGATTTTGGAAGCGAAGATTTTACGATAGAGGGTTTTACCCAAATAAAGTGTAACCTTATTTCTAGAGCGTTTACCTTTAGTTTTAAATGCGAAGGCAAATGTTTGCCGTTAAAAGAACTAAAATTAAAATATAACCTATTGGGAGAATAAAATATGCAGTTCAAAACACCGACTAGTAGAGAAGAAATGTATGAAGTCTTGCAAGACATATTTTACTATTATAGAATAAAACGAGCAGAGATGGAAGAACTTGACCTTGCGCCATTGGTATTAGACAAGATGGAATATATACCACTTACAGCCGAACAAATAAAAAGCAATGCAGAGAGTTTGGTTCTTCCCGAAAACAAAAAGGCAAGATACGATGCAAAACAAAAAATAACGCTTGCAATTAGCAATATGGTTGGGGAGAGAGAAAGTATAGAGCAATCTAACCAAAAGACGCTAGACGATATTACGGCTTACTACCAAGCCCAAATTGAAAAGATAAATAAAGAAGCCGTGGCAAGGGGAGTGGAAAACTCCACGATTGTCGTTCAAGAGATAAGTAGCGTAGAGAGTTTAATGAATAGTAAACTAACCTTTGCAACCCAAGAAGGACAGGAAAAACTTGCTCTAATCGACGGGGAAATTGCTTCGCTTAGAGAAAGTTTAGAATGCGTTGACGCCTTTTACGACCAACTTTATACGGACAGCGTTTCGGCAAAGATAATTGAACTTACTTCTGCCGACAAAGAAAAGCAAACGGAAGCCTTTAAGTATAACAACAGTTTAATTGAAAAGGAACTTAAATATTCCAACGATATTATCAAGCGCAAGGCAGACCTAAGACTAAAGTATCAAGAAGTTCAAGCAGAGTTTTACACCAAAGACCAACTTATTGAAATGGGCTATTACGCTGACGTTGTGGATTGTATTAGGGGATATTACGACACTTTTGACCCCGTAACGGCTTATCAAGAGATTAAAGCAGAGAAAAAACTTATGATTTATCTTGAAGAATACTATCAATCGGTATTATACCTATATTCCGTTATGGCAAGCGAATAAAAATTAAAGCGTTATCGGTGGATAACGCTTTTTTTGTTTGGCTAAATTGCGCTGTTTGAATTTATAATAAAACTTTACAAAAATAAAAGGGTGTGTTAAAATATAAAAAAGAAGGGATAGTTATGAGCAAAAAGGTTAAAATTGGTTCTTTATATATAGGTGGTGGCGAAAGGATTGCTATTCAATCTATGGCAACTTTCAAAATTTCGCAAATATCAAGGGCAGAAGAAGAAATAATAAGGCTTAAAAACGTGGGTTGTGATATTTTGCGTTTTTCGGTGAGCGATTTAGACGACGCAAAATCTTTTAATGCGCTAAAAAAATTTGGAATGCCACTAGTTGCAGATATACATTTTGACTATAAACTTGCGCTAGCGAGTATAGACGGTGGCGCAGATAAAATAAGAATAAACCCCGGCAATATCGGTGGCGAAGACCGTGTAAAGGAAGTCGCCCTAGCCCTAAAAAGGTCGGGCATACCGGTTCGTGTTGGCTCTAATACGGGTAGCGTGGAAAGGGTGTTTTTAGAAAAATACGGCAAGAACGAAGTTTCCCTTGCAGAAAGCGCCCTCCATAAGGTTGCGCTTTTGGAAAAATACGGGGTGGATAATATAGTAATTTCCGTAAAAGCGTCTGACGTTCCACTTATGGTTAAAGCATACGAATATATCGCTAAAAAAACCGATTACCCCTTGCATCTTGGCGTAACTGAAGCAGGCACGGAGTATAACGGTGTTATTAAGAACTCTATTGGAATAGGCGCTCTGCTACTTAAGGGCATTGGTGATACTATTCGTGTTAGCCTTTCTGCCGACACGGTTAGAGAAGTGGTCGCAGGCAAATCCATTCTATCAGCCTTAAACTTAAAAAACGATTGCGCAAAAATAGTTGCTTGCCCTACTTGTGGTAGGTGTGAGTGGGACTGTATGGCATTTGCTAAAAAGGTGGAAGACTACGTTCAAACGATTACAAAGCCTATAAAAATTGCCGTTATGGGTTGCCCCGTAAACGGACCGGGCGAAGCGCAAGACGCCGACCTTGGTGTAGCAGGTTCTAAAGACTATTGCTATATTTTCAAAAAGGGCAAAATAGAAAAGAAAGTGGAAAAACAAGACGTTGAAAAGGCGTTTTTTGAGGAAATAGATAAGTGCATATTGTAAAAAGTAAGAGTGAATTTATAGCCGATATTCGTGGGCTATCAAACGAACTTAAAAATTTAAGACTATCTGCCATAAACGTTGATCGCAGTAATAAAAGTATAAAATACGAATTTATTTGCGATAAAACGGTGGGCGAAGAACTTAAAAACAAGATACTTAAAGAGGCAGAGAAAATTACTTCGCCTGCCTTTAGCCTTGTCACCGTTTCCATTAAAAAGATAGCGTGCGATAGCGAACTAATTTGCAACGCAATTTTTAGGTTTATAAACGTAAATTATCCGTCGGTTGCCATATTTTTAAAAACTACCGACGTATATTGTTCGGCTATAGAAGACAAGGTTTTCTATACGATAAAACTTACCAAAGACAGCATAAGTTATTTTAATAAGAACGGCGTTTTCAAAAAGATTAACGAGCATCTTGGCAAGAACTTCTGTTCAGAGTTCGTCGGCTCTGCCGAAGAAAAGCAAGAAGAACAGGGCGTTTCGCTCCTTACTGAAGAAGTGTTTATGAGCGAACTTCAAAAAATTGAGCATAGAACCATTAAGGTTAACGACCTTGTTATCGTTGACGATTTACATATGGGCAACCTTGCCGTTTATATCGAAGATATCGTGGAATTCGGCTCTTATACCGTGTGTGGCAGGGTAACTTCTATTAGAGAAAAGGAAACTTCAAAAGGTAAGCCGATGTTCGTCATTTATATAGACGATACTACGGGCAAACTTTCTGGGGTATACTTTTCTAAAAAGTCCACCTTGCAAAAAATTCGTGATATAACTGAAGGTGAATGTATTATTGCTAGGGTTAAGTATAGCGAATACGACGGTAAAAAGTCGTTTACCTTTGAAAAAATAAACCGTTGCACCTTTCCTAAAAACTTCGTTAAAAAGGAAAAATTCAAAAAGAGCGCGCCTAAAAACTATTCTTTAGTTTTCCCAGAACCAGCAACCACCATAAAGGTTAAAACGGTGTTCGACGTCGAAGGGCTGTTGCCAGAAGAACTTGCTTCTAAAGAATTCGTCGTGTTCGATATTGAAACGACGGGGTTAGACCTTATGAGCAACGGCATTACTGAAATTGGCGCAGTAAGGGTAAAAGACGGAAAGATTGTAGAGCATTGGACGACACTTATTAAGCCCGACTATCGTATAGACGATGAAAACTTTAAGATAACGGGCATTTCTAACGAAATGGTTAAAAATAGTCCTAAAATTGGTCAGGTATTGCCCGACTTTATGAAGTTTATAGACGGCGCAACCTTGGTTGCGCATAACGCATCTTTCGATATGGGCTTTATAAAAAAATACGCTAAGGGTGAAGATTATCAAGTTAAGAACGAAGTTTTGGATACCCTTAGCCTATCAAGGCAGTATCTTCCACAACTAAGAAGAAACGACCTTCAAACTCTTGCCGATTATTTTGGGGTAGTGTTTCACCACCATAGGGCGCTTTCCGACGCATACGCTACGGCAGAAATCTTTATTGAACTTATGAAGATTAAATCGGAAAAAGATAAAATGGATAAAAAATATTAAAAATCACTTGCAAAAAGGTTATTTATATGTTAATATAAATACAGTAAATCATTAGGCTTGACTTATGAGGACGGTTGTTGACCGTTCTCATATTCATTATTAGGGGATTTATGAAGGTAAAAAGCAATCAAGAAATATTAGAGTTCTGCCAGCCGATAGCAAAAAGCGTAGGCGTTAGAGTAGTTGAAGTGGAGTTTAAGCAAGGCAAAAACCCAGCGCTCACCATTTATATTGATAAAGACGGTGGGGTTGATTTGGACAGTTGCGAAGCCTTTCATAGGGCGATAGACGAACCACTTGACGAACTTGACCCAACTATGGGCTTGCCGTATACCTTAAACGTGTCTAGCCTTGGCGTGGATAGGCCGTTCAAGACGGACGAAGATTTTAATTCGCATATCGGTCAAATGGTGGAAGTTAAACTTTATAATTCCATTCGTGGTAAAAAGATGTTAGACGGCGAACTATTATCTTACGACGGAAAGGTTATAATCTTAAAGGTAAACGATAAAGATACCTATACCATCGATTTGAAAAACACGGTAAAAGTCAATGAATACATTGATTTCAAATAAAGGTTTTATAAAAGGATAAAGCCACAAAAAGTAAAAAATAAAAGGTTTATATAACGTAAAGGAGAAAATATGATTAACCAAGATTTCTTTAACGCTCTAGTTGATTTAGAGAAGGAAAAGGGCATCAGCCAAGAAGAATTTATCAAAGCATTAGAAGACGCTTTGGTAATTGCCTACAAAAAGGCAACGGGGCTTACGGGTGGGGTAGAAGTTAAACTTAACCCAGAGAAAAAGTCGATAAAGCTTTACAGCGTAAAGAAGGTAGTTGCCGAAGTCGTTGACCCCGACAAAGAAATTTCTTTAGAAGAAGCACAACTAATCAAGAAGAGTTATAAAGAAGGTGACGTTGTTTCCACCGAATTCAACTCTAAAGATTTTGGAAGAATAGCCGCTCAAACGGCAAAACAAGTATTAATCCAAAAGTTGCACGAAATTGAAAGAGAAAACACCGTTTCTGAGTTTGAAGACAAGGAAGGCGAACTTATGGTTTGTAACGTTCGTAGGGTGGAAGACGGCAACGTTTACGTGGAAGTTGGCGCTAACCAAATAGAAGGCGTGTTACTTCCTAACGACCAAGTTCCCGGTGAAAAATACGAAGTTAACCAAAGACTTAACGTTTACGTTAAAAGGGTTAAAAACTCTGGAAGAAGCGCTCAAATTATGGTTTCTAGAACGGCAAACGGTCTTGTTAAAAGATTGTTTGAAAACGAAGTTCCTGAAATCAAACAAGGGGTAGTATTGGTTAAGGGCGTAGCAAGAGAACCAGGTCAAAGAACCAAGATTGCTATATATAGCGAAGACCCAATGGTTGACGCATTGGGCGCTTGCGTTGGTAATAAGGGCGCAAGGGTTAACGCAATCGTAGCAGAACTTGGTGGCGAAAAGATTGATATTATTCAATGGAGCGAAAATCCTTTGGAATTTATTTCTAGGGCTTTATCACCTGCAAGAGTAATTAAGGTTGCTCAAACGGGGGACAATAGCGCCGTAGCAATAGTTCCAGACGATAAGTTATCATTAGCAATAGGCAGAAGTGGTCAAAACGTTCGCTTGGCAGTTCGTTTAACCGGCTGGAAAGTTGACGTTAAAAGCGCAAGCGCCGTTGCTGGAAGCGAATTAGACGTTAACGATATCGAAGAATACGTAGAAGAATAAGAATATGGAAAGAAAAGTTCCCATTCGCACCTGTATCGTATGCAGAACGGCTCACCCCAAAAAAGAGCTTAATCGCATAGTAAAGTGTGGCGACGAAATATTTTTTGACGTTACGGGTAAAGCCAACGGCAGAGGAGCGTATATTTGTTCCGATCCCGAATGTCTTAAAAAATTGATTAAACAAAAAACGTTAAACCGTGTGTTTTCTTGTCAAATAGAACAATCGGTTTACGATAAAATTGCGGAGGATTTCCTTGATAGCAAAAAGTAAAACGGCAACGTATATTGGGTTTGCTATTCGTGCAAGAAAATGTAAAACGGGTGTAAACTCTATACAAACGCTAAAAAAGGCCAACCTTATTATCGTGTGCAAAAGCGCATCGGAAAACACTAAAGCGCAGATGGTTAAAATTGCAAAAGGTTTTAATTGCAAACTTCTTACAACTAAAGAAAAGTTGCTTGAAGATATAGTGTATAAACCTTTAGTTAAAACGATGGCTATTACTGATAAATCTTTGGCAGATGCGATAATAAGTAATTTTGAGGAAGACTTTATTTTGTGAGTTTAGGAGAATTTTATGGCAGAAAAAACAATGCGTAACGAAAATATTAAAAAAGTTAACGACCTTACTAAGGGCGCTATTGCGCAAGTCTTGCAGGACTTGACTGATACCGAACAAGGCGTAAAAGCGTTCAAGAAACTTTTGGAAGAAAAGTCCAAAGCGTTTGCGCTTAAAAAGCAAGAAGAAACGGTTCAGCCAATCGTTGAAGAAGTAAAAACGGTGGAAGAACCTATCGCTGAGTCAGCCCCTGTGGTAGAAGTAAAAGAAGAAAAGGTTGAAAAACAAGAAGAAGTTCAACAGCAACAAGAAGTGGTAAAAGAACCTGCGCAAGAAGTTAAGGTTGAAGCGCCAAAGGTAGAAGAAAAACCCGTTGCTCCAAAGAAGAACGAATTTATAGTTCAACGTGGCGTTTATATAAGAACTGACGATAAAAAGAAGCCTAACGATTTCCGTCAAAAAGATAGGGGAGAATTCCGTCCTAAGAAACAAGACGGGGATAGACCTTTTGCTCCTAAACAAGGTGATAACAGACAAGGTGGAAGAAAACCACAAGCAACTCAAACTTACGTTGCTCCACCCGTTATCATGAAAGAAGATAAACGTTCTTTCGGCAAAAAGAAGCAAACGGAAAAATCCTTTGAAGAAAAACACGTTATAAACAAACGTGCTCTTATAAAAAATAGCGTTAGCATTGACGATTTTGATGAAAACAAGACGGGGTATAGAAAGTTCCGTCCTGTTAAAAAGGCAAAAGAGCAACAAGAAGTAAACGTTATAAAAATTGAAAAGGCAGTTATCAACCAAGAGATTATTCCATTAAAATCTTTATCAGAAAAGATTGGTATTACTGCTGCAGAAATTACCAAAAGATTATTCAAAGAAGGCATTATGAAGACTATAAACGACAGTATCGACTTTGATACAGCCGCATTTATAGCAGCCGACTTAGGTATAGAGTTAGAACTTAAACTTGACAAAACTGCTGAAGACGTTTTGAGTGAAGAATTTGATACTTCCGTTGACGCAGAAGAAAACTTGGTTCGTCGTCCACCCGTCGTAACGGTTATGGGGCACGTTGACCATGGTAAAACTTCACTTCTTGATAAGATTAGAAAGAGTAACGTAACCGAAGGCGAAGCAGGTGGTATTACTCAACATATCGGTGCTTACCAAGTTAGCCTAAAGGGCGAAGTTATAACCTTCCTAGATACCCCAGGTCACGCGGCGTTTACGTCTATGCGTGCACGTGGCGCACAAGCAACGGATATCGCTATTTTAGTAGTTGCTGCCGACGACGGCATTATGCCACAAACAATAGAAGCAATCAACCACGCAAAAGCAGCCGACGTTCCAATTATAGTTGCAGTTAATAAAATGGATAAACCAGAAGCCAACCTAGAAAGGGTAAAAACGGGCTTAACTGAAAACGGCTTGCTACCCGAAGAATGGGGTGGAGATACAATCGTTTGCCCAATTTCTGCAAAGACGGGCGCAGGTATAGAAACGCTTTTAGAAAACGTTAACCTACTTGCCGAACTTAAAGACCTTAAGGCTAACCCAAATAGAAAGGCAAAGGGCGTAGTTATCGAAGCAAAACTTGACCAAAGCAAAGGTCCAATCGCAAACGTTCTTATCCAAAACGGAACGTTAAGGGTTGGCGACTCTATAATCGTAGGCACGGTAACGGGTAAGATTAGAGCGATGACCGACGATAAGGGTAGACGCGTAAATTCAGCGTTGCCATCAACTCCCGTATCTATTATGGGGCTTGACGAAGTTCCTGACGCAGGCGATATTCTATACGCAGGCGAAGCAGATAAACTTATCAAGATGGTTGCTCAAGAAAGAAGAAACAAAGAAAGAGAAAATATGATTAAAGCGTCGCAAACGGTTACGCTTGACGACGTGTTTAATAAGATTGCCGAAGGCGAACTAAAAGGACTTAACATGATTGTTAAAGCCGACGTTCAAGGTTCGGTCGAAGCCGTTAAACAAGCGATGGAAAAACTTTCTAACGAAGAAGTTAGAGTTAACGTTATCCACGCAGCCGTTGGCGCAATAAAAGAATCTGATATAATGCTTGCAGAATCTTCAAACGCAATCATAATCGGATTTAACGTTAGACCAGATTCAAACGCAAAACAAATTGCCGAAAGAAGTGGCGTAGACATTAAACTTTATAGAATTATCTACGAAGCGATTGAAGACGTTGAAAAGGCGCTTAAAGGTATGCTTGCTCCAAAGATTAGCGAAGTATATCTTGGTAAAGCCGAAGTTAGAGAAGTATTTAAGATTTCCGGCGTTGGTCAAGTTGCAGGTTGTTACGTTACCGACGGTAAGATTTTACGTAGTGGAAAACTAAGAATTTATCGTGACGACGTTATGATTTGTGAAGGTAACGTTCTTCAACTTAAGCGTTTCAAGGACGACGTTAAAGAAGTTGCTCAAGGCTACGAATGTGGTATGAGTATCGAAAGATTTAACGACATTAAGATTGGCGACTTTATCGAATGTTATCAAATAGAAGAAAGAAGGGATTAGTATGAATAAAAGCACTTCAAAAATCCCACGCAACCAAAGAATGAGTAGCGAACTTCAAAAGGATATCTACGAAGTAATCTCTAGAAAACTGAAAAATCCTTTGGTTACGGAAATGTTTTCTATCGTCAACGTAGACGTAAGCCGTGATTTAGCGCATGCGAACGTGTTTTTGAGCGTGTATTCGGTGGACAAGCAAAAGTCTGAACAAACCTTTGAAGCCATTAAAAACGACGCTAAAAGGATTAGATTTGAACTTGCTAAAACTAGTAGAGCAAGAACCGTTCCCGAACTTCATTTTTATCTAGACGGCTCTATGGAATACGGCGATAAAATTGATAAACTATTATTACAAATTAAAAAGGAAGAAAATAGTTGATAACCGTAAGTGAACTTTCAAAAAGGCTTATCGAAGAAAAATCGGTAGCAATATTTTGCCACGTTAGACCAGACGGCGATACCGTTGGGTCTGCCTTTGCGCTAAAAAATTTACTTGAAGCAAAAGGCGTAACGGCAAAAGTATATTGCGACGATACTTTGCCTTTTAAGTTCACTTTTTTAGTTGACGGAAATTCCCTTTGCAACGGCGAACTTGATAAAAACGTTTCTGCAATGATTGCCGTTGACTGCGCTGAAATATCTAGACTTGGCAAATATGCGCAAGACTTTTTAGATTGCAAAAATACATATAATATCGACCACCACGTATCTAACACTCGCTACGCAAAGTATAACTACGTGTGTGGCGTTCCTGCAAACGCTATCAATATCTACGATATTGGCGTTGCAATGGGCGTTGCGCTAGATTACGAAACGGTTAACTTGCTAGCAATGGGCATTATTACCGATACGGGTAGTTTTACCCACCAAAACGTGGATAGCAGAGCCTTTTTAGTAGCAAGCAAATTAGTAGAACTTGGCGCAGACCAAAATAAAATTTATTACAACACCTTCAAAAAGCAAACTAAAAACAGAGCAAAATTATTTGCAAGGGTTATGGCAAAACTCAGGTTTTTTCATTCGGATAGGCTTGTTGTTGGCACGGTAACTCAAAGTGATTTAGTTGAAACGGGCGCACACCCATCGGAAACCGAAGGCTTTGTTGATTTTATGCTTGGTATAGACACCGTTGAAGTTTGCGCGTGCGTAATGGAAATGGGCGAAAACAAGTATAAGATAAGTTTAAGAAGCAAGGGCGCAGACGTCAACGCCGTCGCTTCGGAATTTGGTGGTGGTGGGCATATCTTGGCAAGTGGTTGCCAAATTAACGCTGAATATGAGGAAGTCGTTGATAGACTATCCTTTGCAGTAAGTAAACAGTTGATAGATTAATGAAAGGTTTTATAAATATAATCAAGCCCGAAGGGATGAGTTCGGCATACGCCGTTTCTCAGGTTAAAAAGAAACTTAAATCAACGTGTGGTCATATGGGCACTTTAGACCCTATGGCAAGTGGCGTTCTGCCGATTGGTATAGGCAAAACGTCAAGAATGTTCGATTATTTGTTAGACAAAACCAAAACCTACGTTGCAGAGTTTGAGTTTGGATACACTACCGATACTTTAGACGTTACGGGCGAAGTAACGGATAGAACAAGCGTTATTCCTACCAAAGAACAAATACAAGCAGTTTTGCCAAAGTTCGTTGGAGAAATAGATCAAATTCCACCAAAGTATTCGGCAAAATGTATCGACGGCAAGCGTGGGTATCAACTAGCGCGTCAAGGCGTAGAGTTTGAACTAGCGCCAAAAAAAGTTAAGGTGTTGTCTTTTGAATACGACGGACAAACGGGGGAGAATAAACACCGTTTTATAATAAAATGCCAAGGTGGAACGTATATTCGCTCTTTGGCAAGAGACGTGGCTTTAGCCGTCAACTCTTTAGGGGTTATGGTAAGTTTGCAAAGAAGCCAAAGTGGTGTGTTTACCTTGCAAAACGGGGTTACCGTTGAAGAATTTAAAAATTCTTCCGACCCGTTAAGTTATATACTGCCTTCCGATTGCGCAGTAGATTTTCCAAAAGCAGTTTTGACCGAGCGTCAAGCCGAAAAAATCTTAAACGGCGTATTTGATAATTTAGGTTATGCCGACGGTTTATATAGGGTATACAACGGTCAAGAGTTTTGGGGAATAGGCAAGGCTGAAAATGGAGTGTTAAAGATTAAGGCTTATGTCAGATAAGGTTAACGTAGTAATTGCATTGGGGTATTTTGACTGTGTTCATATTGGGCATAGACGGGTTATAGAAACCACCATCGCGCTTTGTAAAAAACTTAATTGCAAGCCGGTGGTTTTTACCTTTGACGGCAACTTAAGGGCTTTAACTAAAGGCGATTTAAGTAGAAGAGTTTATTCTTTAGAAGAAAGAAAAGCCATTTTGACGGGTATGGGCATAAAAGATTTTTACATAGCGCCAACTACCAAGCAATTTCTAGCAATGGATAAAAGGGCTTTTTTAGATAATCTTAACGAAAAGTTTAACATAAAAGCCTACGTTTCTGGCGAAGACTATCGATTCGGCGCAATGGGTAGTGGCAACGTGGACTACTTAAAAGAATACGCTTTTAATAAAGGTCAAACGGTAGTTACCGTGCCTATGCAAAGCCTAAACGAAAAGACGGTTTCTACCACCTACGTAAAGGAATTGTTAACTCAAGGGAAAATAGAGATTGCAAACCAAATGCTAGGGGATAGTTATTTCGTTAGTGGGGTAGTCTTTAGGGATAGAAACCTTGGCTCAAAGATAGGATTTCCGACTATCAACGTTAAAATCGACGAGCAGAAACACCACCTAAAAAACGGGGTGTATCAAGGCAGAATTAAACTAGATAAATGGTATAAAGCCGTTATAAACTACGGCGCAAGACCAACCTTTAACTTATCCGAAAAACTTTTGGAAGCGCATATAATCGGTTACGACGGCGACTTATACGATAAAACTGTAACCGTGTATTTTGAAAAATTTATAAGGGAAATTAAAACGTTTAACAACGCAGACGAGTTGAAACTTCAACTTAAAACAGACGTTGAAATGGTTATCAAAAGCAAATGATTAAATTTGGACCGAGTGGGAATTCCATAGCCTTTAGCGAGGCTGGTAATAAAACAAGCGAACAGTCTGCCGTATGGGTTAAAAACCTTGGGCTTAACTGTTTTGAATATTCCTTTGGCCGTGGGGTAAATATGACCGACGAGCGTGCCGTGTCTATTGGCAACGCCTTTAAGGAAGCAGGTGTGGAAATAAGCGTTCATGCGCCCTATTATATAAACCTAGCAAACCCCGAAGAAGAAAATGCGCTAAAGTCTTTTAATTATATATTAGACTCTGCTAAAAAGGTTCAACTAATGGGTGGCAAAAGGGTTGTCTTTCACCCAGCAAGCCAAGGCAAAATGGATAGGCAAACTGCCGTTCACCTAACGATAGAAAGGTTAAAGCGTTTAACCGACCTAGTTTATAGCCAAGGTCTAGACGACGTTATGTTTTGCCCCGAAACTATGGGTAAACTTGGGCAAATAGGCACTATAGAAGAAATTACCGAATTTTGCAAACTTGATAAAATATATATTCCTGCCGTAGATTTCGGACACGTTAACGCAAGAGAAAACGGCTCTTTAAAGACTGAA
Organism: Christensenellaceae bacterium; assembly: GCA_045591355.1. Lineage (GTDB taxonomy): Bacteria > Bacillota > Clostridia > Christensenellales > Borkfalkiaceae > UBA1259. Next base: position 59,701 of record JAZNSS010000038.1, read on the forward strand.
GAAGATTTTACTAATCGTTTGCAATATATGATAGATAACCTTGGTTTTGAGAAGATGAAGCACTTTCACGTCCACTTTTCCAAGATAGAATATACACTTAAAGGTGAAGTTCGTCACTTGACCTTTGAAGATAAAATTTACGGTCCAGATTTTGCGCCGTTCGCAAGGGCAATAAAAAAACTAGGGCTTTATCCGTATGTAATTTGCGAATCTTCAGGGACTCAAGATATTGACGCCGTAACAATGCAAAAAATATACGGCAATAATTGACTTATTATATAAAATTTGGTAAAATATAAAAGGTTAGGGTGTTATGCGTAATAATTTGGTCTTTTCTGAAAACTCTGCGTTTTTGATAACCGACGTTTTTAATCGTCGTTATTATAGTGGGGTTAACTGTGACGAAGGTTATTTAGTTCTACTACCTAGCAAGTGTTTTTACTTTGCCGACGCAAGATATTTTTATGCGCTAGAAGAAAAGGTAAAAGATAAAAACACGGTTGCGCTTTTATATAAAAGTGATGAAGATATAAAAAATCTTTTGATAAAAGAAAAGGTAACCACCTTGTATATCGATTTTGATAGGATTACCTTAAGCGAATATCAAAGGATAAAAGAAATTTGCGCCGACGTTAAAAACGGAACTTGCTATTTGCAAGAAGCCCGAATGACGAAGGACCAAACGGAAATAAAAAACATTAAAAAGGCATGCCAAATTGCAAAAAACGCCTTTGAGCACGTTATTCCATTTATAAAAAGTGGCGTAACGGAAATAACCATTAAAAACCGACTAGAGCGCTTTATGAAAAAGCAAGGCGCCAAAGACGTTAGTTTTAGCACGATAGTTGCTTTTGGAAAAAACTCTGCCGTTCCTCATCATCAAACGGGCAGAACAAGGCTAAAGAAAAATCAAGCCGTGCTTATGGATTTTGGTTGCGTTGTCAACGGATATTGTTCGGACATTACTAGAACGGTGTTCTACGGCGAGCCGGACGAAAAGTTTAAACAAACCTTCTACCAAGTTGCAGGCGCAAACCTACTAGGCATGGATAGCGCAAGCCCCTTAAAGAGCGCAAGTCAAGTAGACGGCGAAGTTAGGGAATATTTTAGTGGGCTTGGCGTAGCCGATAAATTCACCCATTCTTTAGGGCACGGCGTAGGGCTAGAGATTCACGAAGCGCCAAGATTATCCCCCAAAGGTCAAGAAATAATTAAAAACGGAATGGTTTTTACAATAGAGCCAGGGCTTTATTACGACGGGGAGTTCGGCGTTAGAATAGAAAACACCGTTTTAATGGAAGACGGCGTAGCCAAATCGCTTACAGGCAACGGGCGAGAACTTATAATAATTAGGTAACAAATCCTACGGGATAAAGATAAAAACAATAGTTTAAGGAGATAAAAATATGTTAGCAGGTGATTTTAGAAAAGGTTCTACTTTTGAATACGAAGGTTCTGTATGGACTATCGTAGATTTCCAACACGTTAAACCCGGCAAGGGCGCAGCGTTCGTTAGAACGAAAATGAAGAACGTTATAGACGGAAAGGTTTTAGAAAGAACTTGGAACCCAACTGAAAAACTTCAAGACGCAGTTATCGAAACTAAGAATATGACCTATTCTTATACCGACGGCGAACTTTACTACTTTATGGATCAAGAATACAACCTAATTCCACTTAACTACGACCAAGTAGAAGATGCGCTTTTATACATTAAAGAAAACGATCCTGTTATCGTTAAATTCTTTAAGGGTTCTGCATTCTCAGTTGATTGCGAAAACTTCGTAGTATTGCGTGTAACTCAATCTGAACCATCAGTTAAGGGCAACACGGCAACCAACGCAACCAAAGAAGCAATCTTGGAAACGGGTGCAAAAATACAAGTTCCAATGTTCGTTAACGAAGGCGAACTCATTAGAGTTGACACCAGAACGGGCGAATACATGGAACGTGTAAAAGGTTAAACAAAAGTAATTAAAAAATCATTTACCCACACAAGGTTGTGGGTAAATTTTTTAAGGTGAAAAGATGAAAATCGCTTTAGTTACGGGCGCTAGTGGTGGAATAGGTAGCGCTATCACTAAAAACTTTTTGAAAGACGGATATTTCGTTATAGGTCAGTATAATAATGGTGAAGACCGTATGACTGCGCTAAAAAAACAAGTGCAAGAAATGGGCTTTGCCGACTATTTTTATGCAGTAAAAGCCGACTTTAATAAAACGGACGACCTTGAATCTTTATATCAAAACGTTTCAAAAAGTTTTAAGCATATCGACGCCTTAGTGTTAAACGCAGGCGTTGACCTTTATAAACTAGCAACCGACACTAGCGAAAGCGAATGGGAATACTTATATAGCGTAAACGTTAAATCGGCATTTTCTTTAACTAAAAGATTTTTGCCTTGCATGATGGCAAAAGAAAGTGGAAGAATAATTTTTATTTCTTCTATTTGGGGGCAAAACGGCGCTTGTATGGAAAGCGTATATTCTTCCACCAAGTTTGCCCTAATAGGCTATGCAAAATCTTTGGCAAAGGAAGTGGGTAGTAGCGTTACGGTCAACTGTGTTTGCCCAGGGTTTGTAGATACCCCTATGAACGATAGGTTTACTAAAGAAGAAAGAGAACAAATTTTGCAAAACACACCATTGCAAAGGGCGTGCGCTCCACAAGAAGTTGCCGATTTAGTTAGTTATCTAGCATCAGAAAAGGCAGGTTTTATAACGGGGCAAGCAATTACAATAGACGGTGGATTTACGTTATAATATGAGAAGAAGTAGTGGAATACTTATGCCCGTGTTTTCCTTGCCAAGCGAATACGGTATAGGTGATTTTGGCAAAAGCAGTTACAATTTTATAGATTTTTTAAGTGCGTCTGGGCAGAAGTTTTGGCAAATTTTACCACTTGTGCAAACGGGATACGGCAATTCGCCATATTCTTCCGTATGTTCAACTTCCTTTAGTCTTTATTATATAAGCATTGAAGACCTAAAAGATAAAGGCTTATTAAACCAAGAAGAAATTTCTTATTCTATCCACCTTGGTAAAACTATCGACTACGGATTTTTATATAACGTGCGTCTGCCACTACTTAAAAAAGCATTCTCACGTTTTAACAAAAGGGATAAAGAGTTTTTGCAGTTTATAAAAGACGGCGAGTATCGTGATTACGCATTGTTTACTTCAATAAAATATGCGTCGGGGCAAAAACATTTTTACGAGTGGTCGGATAAATATAAATTCCGTGACGAACAAACCCTTAAAAATTTTGAAGAAGACTATCCTGAAGAAGTTTTATTTTGGCAGTTCACACAGTTTATAGCAAAAAAGCAATGGCTAAAAGTTAAAGCCTACGCAAATTCCAAAGGCATTAGCATAATTGGGGATATGCCACTTTACGTGGCGCTAGATAGCGTTGACGTTTGGGTAAACCCAAAACTATATAAACTAGACGATAATTTTATACCTAAAAAGGTTGCAGGCGTTCCACCCGATTATTTTTGTGAAGACGGTCAACTTTGGGGTAACCCCGTTTATGATTACGACTATCATAAAAAAGACGGCTTTACTTGGTGGGCAAACAGAATAGAAAAAGCGCTAAATATATTCGACTACGTTAGAATAGACCACTTTAGGGGGCTTGACCGTTACTATGAGATAGAAAACGGCGCGCCAAACGCTAAAGAAGGGAAATGGATAGACGTTCCAAGCGCAAAACTTTTTTCTGCTATTCATAAACGTGTGGACAAGTCTAGAATAATCGCAGAAGATTTAGGCATTATCGACGACGGAGTTAGAGCCTTGCTTAAAAAGACGGGATATCCCGGAATGAAAATTTTGTCCTTTGCTTTTAACGGCGAAAAAGATAACCTATACTTGCCAAAAAACATTCCACAAAATTCTATTTGCTATACGGGAACACACGATAACGATACCTTAATGGGTTTAATTACAAACGCTAGCCAATGGGATAAGGCAAACCTATACAACGGCGTTAGAGAAAGTTTGGTCGATATGGGATTAAGTATGACGCTTAATAACGATATCCAACTAGCAAACGCAATCGTTGAACTAGGTTTTTCTAGCAAAGCAAAATTATTTATAATGCCTATGCAAGACGTTATAATGGCTTCAAGCGATATGCGTGTAAACGAACCGGGAACGGTTAAAGAACAAAATTGGGCAGTTAGATTTGGGGAAGAACATTTTGGTAGCGACCTAGCAAAGTCCTTAAAAAAATTAACGAAACAATATAAAAGATAACCTATATAACGTTATATAAAGCAAATAAATCTCACTATAATAATTAAGTTTAATATAGTGGGATTTTTAATTTTAAATTAAGTTAGTATAAAAAAAATTTCTTTGGCAATAACAAATAAAAAAAGGAGTGAAAAATATGAATCCATTTAAAGAACTGCCAAAGAATGCCACTATAAAATATTATAGTTTCAAAGGCTTGTCGCTAAAGCCTTACGACAAAAACACCACGTCACCTTACACAAAAACACGTGTAATACTTATGAACGGCACGGAATTTGAGTCCAATATGTTCTTGCATCAACTAAACCGTCATTGCTTAAATAACGAAGTTCGCCGTGTCGCAGCAGAAGTTCGTCGTAGCGAACAGCAACAACAAAAACGTATTGCGTCCTTAAAGCCTATTAACGAAACTATTTTAGAAACTACTATAGGCTACGAACAACTTGCCGTAGACTTAACGGCAGACCTTGCTAAAAAAGAGCCTAATCAATTCGTTAAAGCGCAACTAGACTTTGCCTTACTTGAAGACTTTGACCACCTTTACAGATATGCAAACCTACTAGATATGGACGAAGGCGTTCACGCAGAAAGATTGGTCGGTCAGTATACCGAAATTATGCCTGCAAGACCAACTATATCAGAGCATAGACATCCAAAAGACGATATTCGCCCGTATATCAACTGCTGGCAAGACGCCCTAGTTACACGTCTTAATACGGCGATTATAACGGCAGCCGAACAACAAACTATGAACTACTATATGAACGTTGCAAACTTATATCATAATGATTTAGGAAGAAAACTCTATTCGGAAATTGCAATGATAGAAGAACAACACGTTTCGGGCTACGGTTCTCTAATGGACCCGTCTTGCACGTGGTTTGAAAGTTGGGTAATGCACGAATATACCGAATGCTATTTATATTGGTCTTGCTATCAAGACGAAAGCGACGCAAAAATTAAACAAGTATGGTTAGAACATTTTGAAGAAGAATTAAACCACCTAAAAATCGCTTCGGATATGATGTATAAGTATGAAGGAAGGGACTGGCAACAACTATTCGTCGGTGGGGCAGAATTCCCTGCGCTTGTTAAGTTACAGTCTAATAAAGACTATATTAGAAATATTATTCAAAAAACCGTTCGCAACACGGGTAGCAAGGAAGCAATAATTCCACTAAAAGAGTTGCCTGATAGCGCAGACTTTTTCAAATATCAATCAAAGGTAACGCCAAGCGAAACTCAAGTTGCAAGCCACCTAGTTATAGATAAATATATTAGTAAGCACGGCGAAGACTATCGTTATCAAGATTCTCCAAGCCCAGAGAAGACTTTAAGGGACAGAAAAAAAGATAATTTTACTCTTGCAAGACGTAAAGATTCATAAAAAATCTTAAAAATCTAAAAAATTAAACACGCCAAAAACCGTAAAATTGCAAAAAACCGCATTTTTACGGTTTTTTAATTTTCAAAAAACAACAAAAAATGTAAAAATATTAAATTTTGAAACTAAATAAAACACAATATTTAATAAAAATATTAAAAATAGGTAACTAAAATTACAAAAATAGTATAAAAAATCAAAAAATATAAAAAATATTTATTAAAATTATTGCATTTATTAAAAAAATGTTGTAAAATAAGAAAGTAAAATTAAACATTTCTTGCAAAACAAGGTAATTTATGAAATACGGATTTGCTAAAATTGGCGCATTTACACCAAACGTGCAGGTTGCTGACGTTGAGTTTAACGCCAATAACGTAAAACAAGGCATAAATCAAGCGAAAAAAAACGGGGTAGAGTTAGTTTGCTTCCCCGAACTTTGCTTGTCTAGTTGTTCTTGTCAAGATTTGTTTTATACGGACGCATTGCTTTCTGCTTGCAGAAACGCTTTAAGGGAACTTGCTTTATATACTTCCGATTACCAAGGAGTTGCGCTAGTTGGTCTTCCTTTTAAGCACTTAGGTAAAATATATAACGTTTGCGCCCTTCTTGGTGGTGGCAAGGTTATTGCTTTTATTCCAAAAGGTGATGCGCAAACATATTCGGATATAAATAAAGGTATATTTAATAATTATACAGGTTCACAAACCTTCGTTGATTTCTTTGGCGAAAGGGTAATATTTTCAAACAAACTTGTTTTCAAAGATAGTCAAAATGAAAAGTTTACCTTTGGCGTATGCTTTGGTAGCGATATAACTAATTTAACTGATAACGTTAAAGCGCTCACGCAAAACGGTGCAAACATACTTGCCGTATTGGGTGCTTCGCCAATCGTCGTTGGTAAAGAGAGTTGCGATAAAACGTTGGCTAGCGCAATTTCAAAGCAATTAAACTGCGCTATATGTTATTGCGAAAGTGGAGAAGGCGAAACTACAAGCGACTACGTTTTTGCAGGTGTTAACGGTATATTTGAACTTGGCAAAACGTTAGTGACTTCCAAACCCTTTACTACGGGGCTAGTTTCAACGGAAATAGATTTAGATAATATCGAATACAAACGTGTAAAACGTTTGACCGATTTAGATAGCGATTTTGCAGAAGTAATAGTAAACGCAAATTCCGATAAAGAAAACTTGTCTAGAAGTTTTGCGCCCCTACCTTTTTTACCCGAAAATACTCAAGAAATAACTTCTAGGGCAAATCTAATATTAGATATTCAGTCGGAAGGTCTTAAAAAAAGAATTGCGCATACTAGGGCAAACAACGTGGTAATTGGTTTGTCTGGTGGATTAGATTCTACCTTGGCTATCTTGGTTTGCGTTTCTGCTATTAAAAAATTAAATCGTCCGTTAAAAGACGTTGTTGCAGTTACAATGCCTTGCTTTGGGACTACGGGCAGAACGTTCAAAAACACCGTTCAATTAGCAAAGGCGCTAGGCGTAACCCTTAAAAAGGTGGATATTGCAAAAGCAGTTACACGCCATTTTAAAGATATAAAACATCAAGGCAATCTAGACGTTACTTATGAAAACGCACAGGCTAGAGAGCGCACGCAAGTTTTGATGGATATAGCAAATATGAACAACGGCATAGTTGTCGGCACGGGCGACCTTTCAGAGTTAGCGCTAGGTTGGGCAACTTATAACGGTGACCATATGAGCATGTATGCAGTTAACGGCGCGCTTCCTAAAACGCTTATCCGTTATTTAGTTAACGAATACGCTAAAACGTCTAAACCAAAGTTAAAGTCCGTATTATTAGATATTTTAGACACCCCCGTATCCCCAGAACTTTTACCTGCAAAGGAAGGCAAAATCTCTCAAAAAACCGAAGACATAGTTGGACCATACGAATTGCACGACTTCTTCTTATATAATATGATAGGCCGTGGTTGGTCGCCTAAAAAAATATATTTCGTTGCAAAGCAAACTTTTAACGGCGTTTATGACGACGCTACTATCTTAAAGTGGCTTAAAACCTTTACTAGAAGATTCTTTATTCAACAATTCAAACGCTCATGCTTACCAGACGGGGTAAAGATAGGCTCAATCGGTCTATCCCCACGTGCAGAGTGGAAAATGCCATCTGACGCAGTTAGCGCCGTTTGGCTTAAACAACTTGACAATCTATGAGGAACATCGTTCATATCTCTTTCATAGAACACTACTACCATTTTTACGGCAGGCGATAAGCCTGCCGTAAAAATTTTAAATAAAAGTTTCTTGCTACATAACTTTAATAAAAAATATTTTAAAAAATTTCAAAAAAAACACTTGACAAAGGTGTTTACGATAAATATAATAATAGTAATCATTACTATTTGTGAATTGACGACGCAAAAAATTAATGTAGTGAGCGATAGTCAAGGTGAACTTAGTAAATAGTAAAAATGGGGGACTAGAGATTGCGATATTCCAAGCAACGTGAACTAATAATAAATATAATAAAAGGTAGGTGCGACCATCCGACTGCTGATATGATATATCAATCGGCAAGAAGTGTAGAGCCTAACATAAGCCTAGGCACGGTATATCGCAACCTTAAACTCTTGGCTGACGAAGGTGTGATACTAACGTTAGAAACGGAAGATAAAAGGTTGCATTATGACGGAGATATTTCTCGTCACAGTCACTTTATATGTGAAGACTGTGGAAAGATAATCGACCTATTCCGTCCGGCAAAGACCCCGAAAGAACTTGAAGATTTAGGTCTTACGGTAACGGGGGAAAAGTGCATTTACTATGGTAAGTGCGATAAATGTCAAAATAAAAAAATAAATAAAGATATAATGGCATAAAGCCAAAAAAGGAGAAATTTATGAAAAAATTTGTATGTAGTATTTGTGGTTACACTCACGAAGGCGATAGTGCGCCAGAATTTTGCCCAACTTGTAAAGCCCCAGCAATAAAGTTTACCGAACAATCGGCAGAAAAAAGTTGGGCTGCAGAACACGTAGTAGGCGTTGCTAAAGGCGTTGACCCTGAAATTATCGAAGGTTTAAGAATGAACTTTACGGGCGAATGCACGGAAGTAGGTATGTATCTTGCAATGGCAAGGGTTGCTCATCGTGAAGGATATCCAGAAATTGGTTTATATTGGGAAAAGGCTGCATACGAAGAAGCAGAACACGCAGCAAAATTTGCAGAACTACTTGGCGAAGTAGTAACCGATTCTACCAAAAAGAACTTAGAAATGAGAATAGAAGCCGAAAACGGCGCAACGCTTGGCAAGTTTGAACTTGCAAAACGCGCTAAAGAACTTAACCTTGACGCTATCCACGATACCGTTCACGAAATGGCAAGAGACGAAGCGCGTCACGGCAAGGCTTTTGAAGGCTTATTAAAGAGATATTTCAATAAATAATAAGGAGAAGTAAAAATGAAATACGTTTGTCAAGTTTGTGGTTATGTTTACGACGAAGAAGCAGAAGGCGTTAAGTTTGAAGATTTACCTGACGATTACGAATGCCCATTATGCCTAGTTGGTAAAGACCAATTTGAAGCAGAATAATTTATAAAATAAAAAAATCCCCACGGAAACGTGGGGATTTTAATTTTAAATTTTATTTACATAAGGCTTCTATAAATTGCTTCAATATCTTCAACTGAAGTGTCTTTAGGGTTACCGGGGCGACATGCGTCGTTATAAGCGTCGATAGACATTTGTTTAACGTCTTCTTCCTTAACGATACCCTTAAGCGAACATTCAATTCCAACGTCTTTAGCAAGGGTAGTAACGGCGTCAATAGCAGCCTTGCGATATTCGGCTTGACTCATTTCATCAACCCCTTTAACACCCATAGCGCGCGCTATTTCACGATATTTTTCACCGGTGGATTCTGCGTTGTAAGCCATAACGGCAGGAAGCAAGGTTGCGCAAGCCTTTCCGTGTGGCATATCGTAGTAAGCAGATAGGGTATGCGCCATAGAGTGGTCAACGCCAAGCCCTACGTTAGAAAAGCCCATGCCTGCAATATATTGACCAAGCGCCATTCCTTCACGACCTTCTGCCGTGTTGTTAACAGCGCCACGCAAAGAGCGAGAAATAATTTCAATGGCTTTTAAGTGGAACATATCGGATAGTTCCCAAGCGCCTAGAGTAATGTAGCCTTCGATTGCGTGCGTTAAAGCGTCCATGCCGGTTGCGGCAGTTAAGCCCTTTGGCATAGAAGACATCATTTCAGGGTCAACTACTGCAACGACAGGGATATCGTGCGCGTCAACGCAAACGAATTTACGTTTCTTTTCCACGTCGGTAATAACGTAGTTTATAGTAACTTCAGCAGCAGTGCCGGCAGTTGTTGGAACTGCGATTATTGGAACGCAAGGTTTTTTAGTTGGAGCAACACCTTCTAATGAGCGCACGTCCTCAAATTCAGGGTTAGCAATAATTATGCCTATTGCTTTTGCCGTATCCATAGAAGAACCACCACCGATTGCAACTATGCAGTCGGCTTTTGCATCTTTAAATGCTTGAACGCCCGATTGAACGTTTTCAATAGTAGGGTTAGGTTTAATGTTAGAGTAAACTACGTATGGTATACCAGCCTTATCTAAAAGGGTGGTAACCTTAGCCGTAATTCCGAACTTAACTAAGTCTGGGTCGGAAGCCACGAAAGCCTTTTTGAAACCCCTATTATTAATTTCTTCAGGGATAGCGTTTATTGCGCCAGCGCCGTGATAAGAGGTTTCGTTAAGCATAAATTTTTTCATAAAAAATCTCCTTTATCATAATACTTTAATTTTATATAAATAGTTTATAACCTAAAAGGGCAGTTGTCAATACGCAATTTAATAAAAGTGCTTGGTATTTTTTATTAATCGAATAAATTTTAAAATCCAATAATAATTATAATTAACGGATAAATTATATAGAAAATCAAAAATGACAAAAGATTGCAAAAAAGAACAATAAAACAAAAAAATTGCTATAGAAAAGGAATTTATAATGGTTTTTACATTAATCAAAAAGAAGAATTTAGCATTTTTCAGTATAACGCTAGTTGCAATAATTTTATTAAGTTCGTTGCTAGGTTTTACAGGTTCGGCAGGAGTTTTTTACGGAAAACCCGTAAGACGACTTCCTATATACTACGTGCAAACGGATAAAAAGCAGGTGGCAATATCCTTTGACTGCGCTTGGGGTGTGGACTACACCGATAAACTTCTTGAAGAAATGGCAAGTCAACAAGTTAAATGCACCTTCTTTATGGTGGAATTTTGGGCAAAAAAACACCCAGACTACGTAAAAAAGATAGACCAAGCAGGGCACGAAATAGGCACTCATTCTGCTACTCACCCGTATATGAGCAAACTAGGTAAAGAAACGATAATAAAAGAACTTACTTCTTCTTGCAAGGCTATACAAGACGTTACGGGCAAACCCCCAACCGTTTTTAGACCACCATACGGCGACTATAACGACCTTTTAATCGAAACGGCAGAAGAGTTAGGGCTTTATACTATCCAATGGGACGTAGACAGTCTTGATTGGAAAGACCTATCGGCAAACCAGATAACCGAAAGGGTTTTAAAAAGGGTAAAAAACGGCTCTATAGTTTTATTTCATAATCAAGGATTGCATACGGCAGAAGCCCTTCCCACCATAATAAAAACGCTAAAGGATAGGGGCTATGAGTTTTTAACGATAGGCGAAATGATTTATAAAGACGATTACCAAATGATGCCCGACGGTGGGCAGAAAAGCAATTCATAGGAAATTCATTGGAGGAAATAAATATATGAACAATCAAACGGAAAAAAACAATAAGGTTTTTATCAGTGGTGAAATAGTCAGCGAAGCAGAATTTTCACACGAAGTTTACGGGGAAGGCTTTTACGAAATGAGTGTTTTAGTAAAAAGACTATCGGGGCAAGGGGATATTTTGCCCGTAACCATATCCGAAAGACTTATAAACGATAAAGACCTAAAACGTGGCGTAACCATCAATGCGCTAGGGCAGTTTAGAAGTTACAACAAATTAGTAGACGGCAAGAGCAAGTTAATGCTAACGGTGTTCGTTAGAGAACTTTTGCAATCGCCAACGGTAAAAAATCCTAACAGTATAGTATTGTCGGGATATATATGCAAGCCACCTATATATCGAACTACACCCTTTAATAGAGAGATAGCCGATATTTTGATAGCAGTAAACCGTTCTTATAACAAGTCCGACTATATTCCGTGTATAGCGTGGGGAAGAAACGCACGGTTTGCAAAGAACTTACAGGTGGGCGAAAAGATAGCAGTATCGGGAAGAATTCAGTCAAGGGAATACCAAAAAAGACTTTCCGACGACGAAATAAAAATAATGACTGCGTATGAAGTGTCAATAAGCAAACTATCTGCCGATGAAAACGCAGAGAACTTTGACGTAGACGAAGAGTTTTCACTATTAGGATATTCATTTATAAACACAGAAGAAAACGTATATACAGACTGATTTATTAGAATAAATAAAGCCCGTCGGTAGGCGTTTTCGCAGGCCGACGGGCTATTTTTCTTTTGTAAGGCTAAGTTGAATAAATTATTCAACTAATTTATAGAGTAATTAAATTAATCTTTCTTTTTTCTAACTAAGAAGAAAGTAATCGTTCCACAAAGGCTAGCGCAAACGGCAAGTATAAGTAAAACGTTTCTGATAGTAGTGTTAGGCGTTGACTTTATAGCGCTAGCGCTTATAAAGCCGTCATTCCAACTTTCTCCGTCAAAATATTGAATACGGCACGCGCCGTTTTTGGTTTCAATAAGTCTTACGGTGTCCCCGTCGGATAGATTGAATATTTTGTCTTTAAGTTGGTCGTCGGAATAAACTACTACCTTGTCGGTAGTTTGAATTGTAAAGGAGGTGAAGGAAATATCTTCAGAAAGTTTGTCCGTGGTAAAGAGCGAAGGCACGTAAGCAGTATGAATGGTATCGTTCAAACTAAAAGTGCAAAGATAGAAATTTCTATCCAAAAATTCAACCGACCCACTAACCTTAAGCGTAGTGCCTTTTTGCAATCTAATTTTTTCCGATTGAACGGTTATAGCGTAATCAGAATCTCTTGTCATAATAGGTAGGTAGTAGGCGTTTACGTCGGTAGTAACGAAAACAGTCTTGTCAAGAGAATTAGTAACTTCGGAAATAGGGGTTAAACGGTCTTGGTTTGCGTAAGCAAGATATAACCCTTTTTGACCTGCTAAAAGGTAATGCGAAATATCTTCAAGTTCGCATAGCACAACGTATTCTTTTTCATGTTGGGCAAGGTCGTCAAAATTGAAAGCACCCTGCAAGGTGGTTACTGCGTAAAGGTTTTCCCCTTCAAGTGGAGTGTATAGGTTGAACGCTTGGTTAGCATTTTCCCCCGTTTTGGTAAAATCGCTTGGGACTGTCGTGCCGTCAATAGCAAGGTTATCTAAACTTGACGTTTGATAAATAAATTCATCACCGTCGTAAACGGTATAAACCTTTTGATTATCAAAGTTCATTGCAAAAGATTTTAAACCCGTTTGGCTATGAATAAGTTTAAATTCTTCGCCGTCGAATTTATAAAAGCCGTCGGTCTTGATAGCGTAAACGTTACCGATAAGGTCGCTAGCAACTTTAATGATAGAGTTGTCGGCAAATATTTTAGCGTTGCCGAAAACGTCTACGGTGAATTGTGGGGTAGTTTGCCAACCACTATTGTCAACTACGTTGTTAACTTCCGTGCAAGTTATCGGGTCTATTTTATAAGTAATAATACTGCTAGAAGAAGTTGCTAAAATATAGTAATACCCACTTTGATAGCAAACGTCACGCAAGGTAACTTCAGGGTTGGAAAGTTCCACTAAAGTTAAAGGATTTTCGCATTTTTTAAGGTTATATATTCCCACGTATGGAGTGGAACTGTTAGATGCTATTAAAAGACTGTCTTTGCCCAATGCGAAGAATTGTGGAACGCCCCCTAAGTCGCTTGCAAAAAGATTGATAAAGTTGTTTTTATCGGTGTGGTCAAAATCTTCGTTGTAACTAACTACCATAACCTTTTTATCGGTTAGAAGGGCAACTTTATCGTCGTAATACTCTACGTCACGCACGTTAACGCCTGCGCGATTAAACGCCGTTTGATTTTTTGCAACGGCATTGCCGGTAAACACTAGATTATCTTCTTTAATAGCAAATTCTTGAACGGCGTTAAGGGTAGAGTCGGAAATTAAAAGTTTGTTACCACTAAAAGAAATACCCATAGGTGCAACCACTGCGCCTAGGTCGTAGTTATCGTCAATAACGCTATTAAAAGTAGTTTCTTCACCCGTGTAAACGTTTATGGCTTTTACCAAAGAGCCTTCGGTGAAATACACGGTCGAAGTGTTTGCAATAAGGTGAGTTATCTTACCGGAAGTGGTATATAAAGGACTACCCGTGGTGTTAGTAATGCTATCGTAACAACAAAGTTCCGACTGCGAAGAAACGCTATTTTGAATAAAATAAACCTTTCCGTTTTCATCAACGCAAACGGGTGTTTGGTCTTTAGCGTTAGGCTTTGGGTCTATTTTAACGGAAATTTCGCCGTTAGTAATTTGATAAAGTGATAACGTTTGGTTGGAAATAGTAACTAGGTAGTTACGATTAAGGTCAAAATACTTAACTAAAATTCCGTTGCCAGAATAGGTGATTTCCTTTGGTTCTTCGTCAAGATTATTAACGTTTATAGAAAAAAGGGCAGTATCGTCGGAAACGAAAAGGGTGTTTTCGTCAAGCGCCTTAATTTGACCGGGATTTTTGTATTTTAATTTATCGTATTTAATAAAATCTTCACCATTTACACTAATCCACAAGGTTTTATCACTGCGAATAATCGCCTTGTTCTTGCCAAAGAATAAAGCGTCGGTTGGGTTTAAATCTACAAAATCAAAAATCGAAGCCTTTTCCGTCGGCAAAGCAATGGTCTTATCAAAAACCGTTTCAGCCTTTGCAGGAGTGAAAGATATAAATAAACCACAACAAACAAAAAGAAGTAGTATAGGTATAAATAATGAAATAAGTTTAATCTTTGAATTCTTCATAATATATATATTTTATCATATAAAATATTATTTGTCATTACAAAAAAATAAAAATTTATGACAAAATAAAAATAATTTATAAAGAATAAATGAGAGTTCAAATATGACAAAATATGGCACAAAAGGGGAATATAATGCAAACAAACGAACAAATGTTCGTGGAACGGAAATTATACACCAAAATAATAGGCTTTCAAGATGGTTATGACGAAAAAATAATTATACCTTGCAATATGTTTTTCGGCTGACTTAAAGGGGTTGACGGAAGCCGTTTCCATTCTATAATTAGGGTGCTTTCCGCAAAAAGTAATTTATTATTTTAGGAGAATATTCTATGAAAACAGTTTATGCAAAATGTATACTTTACGCCTATTCTAATTTAGACAGTATTTTAGAGCAGATAGACGTCCTTGTAGAGAAAAAAGCCCTTGCATCAATGGACGACTTTACGCCCTGTATAGAGCAATGCGAAAAGGTTATAGCGCTTATCGAACAAAAGGACGTTATAATTGATTTGAAAATCAAATGCGATAATATTTTGACTAAATTTACCGAAGAAGAAAAAGACTGTTTAGATTACCGATATTTTAAGCAAAAACCTAAGGATTATTATATTGATTTCGATTTTGTAAGTAGAGCGTATTTTAGAAAACAATTAAAGGTTTTAGAAAAGGCTTGTCGTCTTTTAGAAAAGGCAGGGCTATCCGATAGCCAGTTTGAAAATACGGTGCTTAAAATCGACTTCTTTGCAGAACTATTAAGGCGTGTTAAAATGCAAGAACAAAGTCAAAGCAGAAAGAAAAGTTTCGCAAATGGAGATAGAAAATCTTCTATAGCGTATAAGGTTAATCAATCGCTAAAAAAGTCAACAACACCAAAGGAAAAACGTGATGAACAAAAGGTTACAAAAATTTATTCGTAGTCGGCTTCGCCGTCGAAAACTGAGGTGGGCTTATTCTTCTTTCTTAAGGAAAAAAGTAAAGCGATAATTCCAGCAAGAAGCAAACAGCCTATAACGGCGTATCTTAATATTGCGTTAGAAGTAAAACTTGGGGTGGAAACTTCCACCCCTTCTTCTTTTTCTCCACTAGGCATTGGCTCTGGGTGAAGTGGTATTTCAAAGGGTAGAAGGTCGCTTTCTTTAACGTAGCCGATATAGTCGTTGTAACATACCATATATGCGTTTTCTTGACCTGTTTGATAATATGCGCCAATAAAGGAAAGTTCTCTACTTGCAAATATTAGATGAATGCTTTTTGTCAAGGTGTTGTCTGAATATAAGTTACACGCCTTACTAGTGGTTAAAGTAAGGTCAGGGTAAGGACTTTGTGGAGTATTTTCCCACACAAGAAGGGCGTTTGTTGGAACGTATCCGTCAACTTTAGGTAGGGAATTTCCATAACATTCAACGTGCGACAATTCCCCCAAGTCTTCTAGCACTTTAACAAAATAGGTGTAGGGCAAATAAAAAAGGATTTGCGTTTTATTTTGGTCTAAATAAAAAGGGGTATCGGTGGTAACGACCCTTTTATAGGTTGACGATTCTTCGGCGTAAACGGTGGAAGAAAAGGTTTCTAAATTAATAAAACTAACGGTCAAAAATATAGCGATGGCTATAGCCGTTAAACTAACTAATTTTTTCATAGCATAGGAATTCTACAACTAAAAGGGTGGCGATTACCATAAAAAAAGAGCGTAATAGAAGAAAAAATGTCATATGCGCCATGGTATTAAATATTAAAATCATTTGACTATCTTAAAGTATTATAGTAAAATATTAAAGTTATAATTTTATTGGAGAAAGTATAATGAACGTTTACGAATTAATTATGTTCATCATGTATTTTCTTTTTATGATATCCATAGGCGTATGGTTTTTTATAAAAAGTAAAAGCAAAGGTGAAAAGGATTACTTCCTTGGTGGAAGGAATATGAACGGTCTAGTATCTGCTTTATCTGCAGGTGCTTCAGACATGAGTAACTGGGTATTGATGGGGCTTCCAGGCGCTATCTGTATTGCTGGATTTAGTGAAGTTTGGATTTCTATAGGCTTGGTTTTAGGCACTATCCTTGCATGGATTTTCGTTGCCCCAAGATTAAGAAGATACGCAATAAAAGCAAACGATTCAATAACCATACCACAATTTTTTGCAAATAGATTTAAGGAAAAGGGTAACGTATTAAAAATTTCTTGCGCAATCATATTTATCGTGGGCTATTGCTTGTATGCGGCATCAAGTATAGTTGCTTGTGGAAAAATATTCAACACTATAACAGGTCTTGATAGAAAATGGGCAATGATAATTTCAGCAGCCGTTATCGTTGGATATACGATGCTAGGTGGTTTCTCTGCCGTTTGTTGGACGGACTTCTTCCAAGGAATGTTGATGTTAGTTGCGTTAATGAGTTTGCCAATTATAGCATTATTGGTTATGCAACCTGACCCTGTGGTGGTAACAGACCCTAACTTCTATAGTTTCTTGTCAACAGGTTCTTTCTCATGGAAGAGTATCGCAAGTATTCTAACCGGTCTTGGTTGGGGGCTTGGGTATTTTGGTATGCCACATATTTTAGTAAGATATATGGCTATCAAATCGGAAAAGGAAATGAAGAAGTCACGTATTATCGGTATCGGTTGGACTACGATTATACTTATAATGGCAACCGTATTGGGTATAATTGCTCATGAATATATGGGTTCAATAATTAACAACGATAATAAAGAGAACGTATTTATAATTCTTACTAGAGTGCTATTCGGCAAAGGTGGTTTAGGCTTAATAAGTGGCTTGTTGCTTTCTGCAATAGTTGCCGCAGCAATGAGCACGGCTGACTCACAATTACTTGCTTCTTCTTCAGCATTCTCATCAGACTTGTATAAGCAAGTAATTAAAAAGAATGCGTCAGACAAAGAAATGCTTTGGGTTGGTAGAATAGTAGTTGCAGTTATTACCATAGTTGCAACCCTTATTGCAATCTTCTTTGAAAAGACTTCTATAATGAGTCTAGTGTCTGCAGCGTGGTCTATTTTCGGCTCTGCGTTTGGGGCGTTAATGATTCTCTGCTTATTCTGGAAACGCTTAAACTACAAGGGTGCAATAGCAAGTATAATTACGGGTTTTGCAGTATCAATTTTGTGGATGGTATTATTCAACTTTGAATACTACGGATTTACAAGCGTTATTGCAAACATCGGTCTATACGAAATCGTTCCAGGGTTCATTTGTTCGCTAATCGCTGGCGTTGTGGTTTCACTCTCAACCAAAGCGCCTTCTAAAGAAGTTGTAGAACTATTTGAACAAGTTAAAGCATATAAAGAAAACTAATTAGTTAAACATATGGTAAAAAAGCCTTGCATTCGTTTGCAAGGCTTTTTTGTTTTATTATAAAACTTTACATATAAAACAAGCGAACACGCAAGAAAAAAAGGAAGCCACCAAAGAAATAATTATAGGGGTTGCAAGTTTTTTTGTTTTCGCCCCTGCAAAGTAAACTGCCGCTATGTAAAAAACCGTTTCGCTACTGCCGTAAATAACGCAAGCGCAACGCGCTAGATAACTGTCCACTCCGTAAGTATTAAAAATTTCCGTTAAAATTGCCAAAGAACCGTTTCCAGAAAAAGGTTTTATAAGCACAAGTTTGGTCAGTTCTTTCGGTATTCCAACAAGCCTAAATACGGGCGCTAAAAAATTTGCTATAGCGTTAGATATGCCACTTATTTCAAACAGTTCGGTAAGAACGAAAATGCTTACAAGGTAAGGGAATATGCTTACGGCATAGGGTATAGCAGACTTTGCTCCTAGGGTAAAAGCGTCGTATGGCTTGACCTTTTTAATTGTAGCGAAAATATAAATAACTATGAATAAAACGGGTATAAAATATTTCATCTAGCCCCACCTTTGCGAACGAAAACTTTAACTAACAAAACGCCTATTATGGTTGATAACAAGGTTGCTAAAATAGTAGGCAAAATAATATCGGCAGGGGATACAGAACCCATGGAAGTTCTAAGCGCCATAACCGAAGACGGTATAAGTTGCACGCTAGTAGCGTTTATAACGAAAAACATAGTAATTGCGTATTGAGTGTTAGGGTATTTTTCAAGTTCTTGAATAGACTTAATACCCATAGGCGTAGTTGCGCCACTCATACCTAACAGGTTAGCAGAAATATTTAGCGACATAAAATCGTTTGCCTTGTCGGGTAGTTTTCCAAAAAGCCAACGGTTAACGGGCTTAAAAAGTTTGGCAATTTTATTAGAAAGCCCACTTTTTTCCATAAGCGAAAAAACGCCAAGCCACACGGCGTAAATAACTACCATCTTTAGGGTGAGTGAAAGCGCCTTTTCTCCACCCGATAGCATACCTGCAAGAATAGCGTCTGGGTTGTGAAAAAGCAAAAGAATTGATGAAGAAATTAAAACTATGCCGAAAATTATGTTCATATATTAACTTTATGCTAAAATACTCTTGAATATGTTTTTAAAATATGCTAAAATATATCGGTAAAAATATACCAAAAGAGGTAATCGTTTTGAAGGAAAAATATTATATAACAACAGCAATAGCGTATACGTCCAGCAAGCCCCACATAGGCAACACATACGAAGCAATTTTATCTGATAGTATGGCAAGATTTAAACGTCTTGAAGGGTTTGACGTTCGTTTTCAAACAGGAACGGACGAACACGGTCAAAAAATAGAAGAAAAAGCAGCGCTTGCAGGCAAAACTCCAAAGGAATTCGTTGACGGCGTTGCAAACGATATTAAAAGGATATGGGACCTAGTTGGCGTGTCTTACGATAAGTTCATAAGAACAACCGACGACTATCACGAAAAGACCGTTCAAAAGATATTCAAAAAGTTGTATGAACAAGGCGATATCTATAAAGGCTCATACGAAGGTTGGTATTGCACCCCTTGTGAATCTTTCTGGACGGAAAGCCAACTAGTAGACGGCAAATGCCCAGACTGTGGTAGAGAAGTTAAAAAGGCCAACGAAGAAGCATACTTCTTTAGAATGAGCAAGTATGCCGATAGGCTTTTGAAATATTATGAAGACAACCCCGATTTTATAATTCCTATTTCACGCAAAAACGAAATGGTTAACAACTTCTTAAAGCCAGGGCTTCAAGACCTTTGCGTTTCTAGAAGTTCCTTTAAGTGGGGTATCCCGGTAGACTTTGACGATAAGCACGTTGTATACGTTTGGTTAGATGCGCTAACCAACTATATCACGGGGCTTGGTTACGACGTTGACGGCAATAACGATAAACTTTTTAACGACTATTGGCCTTGTAACGTTCACGTGGTTGGAAAGGATATAGTTCGTTTCCACACGATTTATTGGCCAATCTTCTTGATGGCGCTAGGCGTGGAACTTCCAAAGCAAGTATACGGTCACGGCTGGCTATTGCAAGAAGGTGGTAAAATGAGTAAGTCCAAAGGCAACGTTATATACGCTGACGACTTGGTGGAATTTTTCGGCAAAGACGCAGTTCGTTATTACGTTCTAAACGCAATGCCACAAGATAACGACGGGCTTATCTCTTGGGAAGGCGTTATAGAAACCATAAATAGCGACCTAGCAAACGTTTTCGGCAACTTGATAAGCAGAACTATCGCTATGAGCAATAAGTATTTTAACGGTGTAGTTGAAAATAAAAAGGTTTCCGACCCCGTTGACGAACAATTAAAGCAAGTGGCTACAAGTGCATACGACAAAGTGGTTGCTAAAATGAACTGTTGGAAGGTTTCCGACGCTTTAGAAGAAATTTTGGCTATCTTCCGTAGAGCGAATAAATATATAGACGAAACGACACCTTGGGTTTTGGCAAAAGACGAAAGTCAAAAAGACCGTCTTGCAACGGTAATGTATAACCTTACCGAAGCAATTTCAATAGGGCTTACCTTAATGCAACCGTTCATGCCAGACACTTGCGAAAAGGCAATAAAAATGTTCGGCTTGAATTTAAGAACGTTTGAACAAACCAAAACTTTTGGCCTAACTGAAAAAACAGTCGTTACAAGCGCTCCTGAAATTCTTTTTGCAAGAATAGACGGCGCTAAAGTAATGGAAAAGGTAAACGCAATGATAGAAGAAAGAAAAGAAAAGGTTACTCCACCAACTACCGAACAACCAAAAACGGAAAATAAGGGTGAAGTTAAACTTCACGACCATTCGGATAAACCACAAATAGAAATAGACGATTTTGCAAAAGTTCAACTAAAGGTAGCGCTAGTTACTGCGTGCGAAAAGGTAGAAAAGAGCAAAAAGTTATTAAAACTTACCGTTAAACTAGGCGAAGAAACAAGAACGGTGGTTAGTGGAATTGCCCTTGCATATTCCCCAGAAGACTTAATAGGCAAAAAGTTGGTTATGGTAACCAACCTTAAACCTGCAAAGCTATGTGGAATAATGAGCGAAGGCATGATAGTTTGCGCCGAAAATGATGAGGGCAAACTAGCATTCTTAACCCCTGAAAAGGATATTGAAGACGGAAGTCAGGTGTTCTAATGTTTATAGATACCCATTGCCACCTTGCAGACCCAAAACTTAGCGATACAGACCAAGTGGTAAACGAGTATCTACGTCTAGGCGTAGATACCGTTTTAACTATGGGTTGCTGTGCGAACACTAGCGAAATTGGTCTAAAGCAGTCCAAAATATACGATAGCGTATACTTTGCAAGTGGGGTTCACCCAAGCGATAGCGCAGGCTACGACGATAAAGAGCGTGAACGCATTATCGAGTATGCTAAAGACGATAAGTGCGTGGCTATCGGTGAAATAGGTTTAGATTATTATTGGAAGCCTTACGATAAAGACTGCCAAATCAAGTGTTTTATCGACCAAATAGATATAGCAAACGAGTTAAAACTTCCTATATGTATACACATGCGCGACGCTACGCAAGATACCTTGCAAGTGTTAAAAGAGCATAAACCACAATACGGTGGCGTTCTTCATTGCTTTGCAGGTAGCGTGGAAACTGCAAATATTTTGCTAAAGCAAGGCTTTTATATTTCCTTTGGTGGAACGGTAACCTTTAAGAACGCAAATAAAGCGCTAGAAGTTGCTAAAATCGTTCCCGAAGATAGAATTTTAACCGAAACGGATAGCCCTTTTTTAGCGCCTACTCCTTATCGTGGAACGGTTAACTCACCAAAAAATATACCGATTATATGTGATTTTTTGGCAAATCTTCGTGGGGTGGATATAAACCACCTAGCAAATGCTATAAAGCAAAATGCGCAAACTCTATTTTATAAACTAAAAAAATAGTTTAAAAACAAAATAAAGCCTAAATCAAGGCTTTACTTTGTTTAGTCATTAGTAAAATGATTTCAGTAAAGATTTCTCTTTACGTAGTTTAGAATGTGCAGAAGGAATTTTTTTATTCAGGAATTTTTTAAAAATGCAAAAAGATTTAAAAACCTTACTTTATAAACACGGGATACGCCTAACCAAGGCATACGGTCAAAACTTTTTAACCGACGATTCTCTTTTGCAAGAAATAGTTGAAAAGTCCGGCATTGATAAAGCCACCACCGTTTTAGAAATAGGTCCAGGGGCAGGTGCGCTTACATATCACCTTGCAAAGAATGCTAAAAGGGTGCTAGCGTATGAAATAGACACTCGCCTTAAACCCGTGCTAGAAGAAACGGTAGGGGAGTTTGACAACGTGGAAATCGTCTTCAAAGACGTTATGAAAGAAAAGATAAATCTTTTAGAAGAAAAACTTGGCGATAAATACGTTATGGTTGCAAACTTGCCATATTATATCACCACGCCAATCGTTATGAACTTTTTAGAGAACGCTAAAAATATTCAAGCGATGGTCATAATGGTTCAAAAGGAAGTTGCCGATAGATTTTGCGCCAAAGAAGGCAGTTCTGACTACGGCGCAATAACGGTGGGCATAAACTTGCGTGGAAGCGCAAAAACCATAAAATTCGTTCCAAGGCAAATGTTCACACCCCCACCAAACGTTGATTCAGCCGTGGTGAAAATCGATATTGAAAAGGGCAAGTTTCCGTCTGCCGACCTTGTAAAGGTAAGGCAACTAGTAAAGGTTGCTTTTTCCAACCGTAGAAAAATGCTAGTTAATAATATTATGAACTCTTATAAATTACCAAGGGACAAGGTGGAAGAAATCTTAAACGAATGCAATATTCCACTTACCCACCGTGGCGAAGCCTTGTCGTGCGCAGACTTCGTTGCGCTATCAGAAAAGTTTTAGGTGAAAAATGAAAAGAAAAATAGTAGTTGCTAGTGGTAACGCTGGCAAGTTAAGAGAAATAAAAGCGATGCTTCCGGACTTTGAAGTAACGGGATATAAGGAAGAAGGTTTTGATTTTGAAATTGAAGAAAACGGTCAAACCTTTTACGAAAACGCCCTTATAAAAGCAAAAGCCGTTAGCGACGCATTGGGCGTTCCAGCGCTAGCCGACGATAGTGGATTAGTAGTAGAAGCCCTTGACGGTGCGCCAGGCGTGTATTCGGCAAGATACGCAGGCGACGGCGACGATAAGCATAATAACCAACTATTACTAAAGAATATGCAAGGTAAAACCAACCGAAACGCAAAGTTCGTTTGTTGCTTGGTTTATTATACTCCTGAAGGGGAAATTATTTCTGCCACGGGTGAAACCCACGGCAAGATTATGGAAAGCGAGCAAGGGGAAAACGGTTTTGGTTACGACCCGTTGTTTTTAAGCGACGATTTAGGCGTAAGTCTAGGCATAGCGCCACCCGAACTTAAAAACACTATTAGCCACCGTTACCGTGCCTTAAAGGAATTGAAAGAAAGGTTAAAGTAGATGAAGGTATATAAATCGGTTGACCAAATAATAGGCAATACTCCACTGTTGGAACTTTGCAACGTTCAAAAAGAACTTGGTCTAAAAGCAAAAATATTTGCCAAACTAGAATACTTAAACCCAGCAGGAAGCGTAAAGGATAGGGTGGCTAAAGCCATGCTAGACGATGCAGAAAAAAAGGGTTTAATAACTTCTGGGGCAACTATCATAGAGCCTACTAGTGGCAACACGGGTATTGGTCTTGCAAGTATCGGCGCAAGTAGGGGGTATAAAGTTATTTTAACTATGCCAAACACTATGAGCAAAGAACGTATAAAACTATTACAAGCCTACGGCGCAGAAGTCCTTCTAACCGACGGCGCTTTGGGTATGCAAGGGGCTATCGACAAGGCAGAAGAACTTCGCAGTAATATTGCAAACAGTTTTATTCCAAGTCAATTTACTAACCAAGCAAACCCTAACGCCCATTATCTAACTACTGCAAACGAGATATGGACGGACACCGACGGTTTAGTCGACGTTTTTATTGCAACCATAGGTTCTAGTGGAACTATAAGTGGAACGGCAAAACGCCTTAAGGAATTAAAACCTAGTATACAAGTAATAGGGGTTGAACCAGAGTCGTCCCCCTTAATAACTAAAGGTTATTCGGGCGCTCATAAAATCCAAGGCATAGGCGCAAATTTCTTGCCAAAAAATCTAGATTTATCGGTTATTGATAAAGTTATGACGGTTAGCGACCAAGATGCCTATCATTACGCAAGGCTAGTTGCAAAAAAACAAGGGGTGCTTGTTGGGATTTCCTCTGGCGCAGCGCTTTCCGTAGCAGTAAGAATAGCAAAACTTGACGAACACGCTAACAAAAATATCGTAGTTATATTCCCAGATACGGGTGATAGATATTTATCTTGCGATTTATTTTAAGGAGATATTATGTTTTTAGGCATTGACATTGGTGGGACGAAGTGCGCCGTGCTAAAAGGCATCGGTAAAAATATCGTATACCGTGAAGCCTTTGCAACCACGGATTATAAGACCACTATAAATAAAATATTTGAACTTGTTGACGCTCAAAAGGGTGATTACGAAGCCATAGGAATATCTTGTGGTGGACCGTTAGACGAAAAGAAGGGGATAATTCAATCTCCACCAAACCTTCCGGGTTGGGACGACGTTGAAATAGTAAAAATGCTAGAAGAACGTTTCAAAAAGCCTGCATTTTTGCTAAACGACGCAAACGCATGCGCATTAGCCGAATGGAAATACGGCGCAGGTCAAGAATGTGATAATATGGTGTTTTTAACCTTTGGAACGGGTATGGGCGCAGGTCTTGTTTTAGACGGTAAGTTGTATAGTGGAACTAACGGCAACGCAGGTGAAATCGGACACGTTCGTCTAGCCAAAACGGGTGAAATCGGGTTTGGTAAACACGGTTCGTTCGAAGGTTTTTGTTCGGGTGGTGGCATTGCAAGAATGGGCAAAACCCTTGCAAGACGTCGCCTTGCTAAAAATAGCCCCACGGCTTTTGGCAAAACGGAAAAAGATATAGAAAATATAACGGCAAAACTTCTTGCCGAATATGCAAATAAAGGTGATAAGGACGCAATAAGCGTTTATAATAAATGTGGTTACAAACTTGGCGAAGCCTTGTCTATAATAATCGACGTGCTAAACCCACAAGTAATCGTAATAGGTAGCGTATTTGCAAGAAGTGGCAATCTTTTAATTCCACAAATGCAAAAAGCAATAAAAAAGGAAGCGCTATTATCATCGGCAAGCGTCTGCAAAATAGTTCCTGCAGTTTTAGGCGAACAAATTGGCGACGTTGCCGCTCTAATAACGGCTGAAGAAGGAGTAAAATATGCAAAGTTACGTGGAAAAATTAGTTAATAGATTTCCTGAACTTAAAGTTCAACAAAAGGCGATACAAGATTTTTGCGACGCAATAGTAAAAAGTTATAAGCAAGACGGCAAAGTTATGCTTTGTGGTAGTGGTGGAAGCGCTTCAGATAGCGAACATATCACGGGCGAACTTCTTAAAGGTTTTATGACCAAGCGTCCACTAAGCGATAAAAAGATTAAACACTTTAATAAATTTTTTGGTAACGACACGGATGCAAAAATGCTTCAAGAAGGTATACCTGCCGTTCCAATAGTATCATTAATGAGTGGTTTAACGGCATTCATAAACGACGTTAGCCCAGAACTTGCCTTTGCTCAAATGGTTTTTGCGTTAGGCAAAAAGCAGGACCTTTTGGTGGTAATATCAACGTCTGGTAATTCCGTTAATACTATAAAGGCAGCCCAAGTTGCAAAAGCAATGGGTATTAAAACGGTAGCGTTGGTTGGTAAAGACGGTGGCAAACTTGCCGAAATTTGCGATATAGCAATAATAGCGCCAGCAAACCAAACTTATCTTGTTCAAGAATATCATCTTCCAATATATCACGCAGTATGCGCTGAAGTGGAAAGAGTTTTGTTTCCAGAATAAAAAGGAGAAACTATGATTGTTTGTTTAGGTGAAATTCTAGCCGATATGGTCGGCGAAAAAGCAGAAAGTGGAATGATTTTTAAGTCTTTTTGTGGTGGAGCGCCCTTTAACGTGGCAGTTAACGCAAAAAACGCAGGCGCAAAGGTGGGTTTTATCGGTAGAGTTGGTAACGACCCCGTAGGTAGGTTTTTAACACAAGAAGCAAAAAAGGCAAACCTAGATAGTTTAGATATTCAGGTGGATAGCGAAAGGAATACCACTCTTGCATTCGTAACGTTAACCGACGGCGAAAGGGATTTTGCCTTTTATCGTCACGACACGGCTGATTTCAATACCGATATAAAGGATATCGATTGGGATAAATATCAAGGTTTGAATATCGTGCATTTAGGCTCTTTGATGCTATCTGAAAAGACGGGCAGAAAGTTCGCAAAAGGTATTGTAAAGAAAGCCAAAGCAATGGGCAAGACCTTGAGTTTTGACGTAAACTTCCGTAAAGATATATATAAGGACTTTAACGATGCGTTAAAAGCCTATAAACCTTTTGTGGATAGCGCAGATATAGTAAAGTTTTCCGACGACGAAATTTTAGATTTCACGGGGAAAAAGGATATAGATAGCGCAGTAATGCAAATATCAAAGCCAAACAAACTTATACTTGTAACGCTTGGCAGTAAGGGTAGTTCCTACTACTATAACGGTCAAAAGGGCTCTGTTCCAACCGAAAAGGTTAAACCTATCGATACTACGGGTGCAGGGGATGCTTTCTTTGGCGCATTTCTAGCAAATATCGAAGGTAAAGAACTAAACGAAGAGAACATTGAACTTGCAATGCAAAAGGCAAACGTTGCAGGTGCAAAAGCAACCCAATTTTTGGGCGCAATTAAGTTATAAAAGGTGTGCTTATGAACGATTTAAAACAAATGGTAAAAGAACCTTTATTTTTTGAACGCAACAGAGTATACCGTATATACAAAGGTGGTATGCCTTATAAAGAGTTATTTAACGACGGGTTTGACGACGGAACGGATAATATGTTCCCCGAAGAATGGATAGCAAGCAAGGTAAAAGCAATCAACCCAAAATACTTTGGCGAAAGAGACGGCGTAGCCGTAATAAAAGGCACTAAAGTATTTTTTGACGACCTATTAAAAGAATATCCACAAGAATTATTAGGGCATAGAAAATACGATTGCTTGGTAAAGTTTTTGGATAGCGCAACAAGACTACCATTCCAAGTTCACCCAACCAAAGAGTTTAGTAGAAAGAACTTTAATAGCGACTACGGTAAAACTGAAGCGTGGCTTGTTGTTGCAACACGCCCGGGGGCTAAATTATACTTTGGGTTTAAGGATAAAATCACCAAAGAACAACTTTCCATATTAGAAGAAAAGAGCGAAACGGAAAAGGATATAATGGGCAATCTTCTTGCAGGCGTAGAAGCAAAGGTGGGGGATATTTGGCTTATAAAAGCAGGTCTTATCCACGCAATTGGGGCAGGTTGCACTATAATAGAAGTTCAAGAACCAACCGACTTTACCATTCAACCCGAACGTTGGTGCGCAGACTATCATATTAGTTACGAAGAAGAATATATCGGTCTATCTAAAGACGTTGCGCTAGATAGTATCAACTACGATATATACGGCGATTCTGCTAAAGAATATGCAAGGGTAACCCCTAAGGTAGAAATTGATACGCCTACCTATAAAAAGGAAAATATGATTACTTATGAAGACACCCCTTGTTTTGCCGAAAACCGTCATACGATTTCTAACGGGGGAAATTTCGTAATGGACTTTGCGCCGTCAGTATTTATTTGCCTAGAAGGTAATGCAAAAATAATTGGCGACGGCTATGAAAAGGATATAAAGCGTGGCGACTATTTCTATCTTCCATTCGTTGCAGAAAATAAATTTAGGGTAGTTTCAGATACTAAAGCCGTGCTAATAGAATGCTTGCCAAGCAAACAAGACTAGTCTAGGTTATATAAAAAATATATAATAGTTCTTATTAAATTTTTTGATTTTGATATTGCAAAAAAATATATATATGTTAAAATCAAAGTAGAATATAGATGGGAGAATCGTTATGAAGGTTTTTGACGGGCATTTGCATACCTTTAGATTCAAAATTTCCGTAAGGGAATCTATTGACCTATTTAGAAGGCAATTTAAACGTTTCGGCGTGGAAAAGGGCACTTTTTTAGCGCTTCCTTGCGACCCTGTCGTGGGTAGAACGGGGCTAGAAGTTACCGACCATACAGACAATATAAAGTGTATGTATTTTAAAAGCGTTTTTGCTCCTAACTTTTACGCTTACGCAGGTCTATCATACGACCATTTAGATATAAGTGATAAAAAGGCAGTTGCAGACGACCTTTTAAGGCAAGTTAAAGAGTTAAAAGAAGTTGGGTTTGACGGAATAAAAATGTATGAAGGTCACCCAAATTTAAGAAAGGTTTTAGATTATCCTTTAGACGACGAAGTTTACGATAAGTATTACGACTTTTGCGAAAAGGAAGGCTTTCCAATAATAATGCACCTAGCAAATCCACCACACATGTGGATAGAAGAAATGGTTGACCCGTATTGGAGAGAAAGGGGTTGTTATTTTAACCCTGAAATCTTCCCAACCTTTGACGAATTTCACCAAGAGATTTTAAGAAGGTTGGAAAAGAACCCTAAACTAAAATTCACTTTGGCGCATTGGGGATTTTTGACCTACAATAAGCAAGCGATAGAAAAGTTTATGTCTTATGAAAACACTATTTTAGACGTTTGCCCAGCGCACGATAATTTAGTTAACGTTCAAAACGATTTGGAATACTTTTTGCCGTTTATTGAAAAGTATCAAGACAGAATTATTTACGGAACTGACAGTTATAATTTTGAATACGATAACGAAGAAAATTGGTTAAGGGGCACGGGCGCTAGACCTAGCCTTGTTCAAAAGTTCTTTGCAACCGACGAGAGTTTTGAATACGCTAAAATACAGTTTAAGGGTATCAATTTAGATAAGAAGATAGTAGATAAAATTTTCTATCAAAATTTATGCAATATTTTAGGTGAACCTAATAAAATCGATTTTGATTATTTTATAAATAAATGTGAAAATTTATTAAAAACAGTAGACGAAAAGTCGCTAGATAGATATAATCTATGGTGTATGAAAAACGACTTTGAAACTATGAAGAAAAAAGGAGTGTTAGAATATTATGGGTAAAATTTGCACGGTAGCAGTTTTGGGTTGTGGCGCTCGTGGTAGTGGCTACGCAGGACATATGTTTAAAGAAAAGGATAAATACGAAATAGTTGCAATTTGCGATATTTCGCAAAGAATTCTTAATATCGCCAAGGAAACTTGGGGTATAAAGGATGAAAATCTTTTCTTGTCTGCAGACGAATTTTTAACGGAAAAGAGAGCAGATATTTTGGTTATCGGCACTCACGATAGAGAACACGTTAAATATGCAGTTAAAGCGTTGGAACTTGGTTATCATTTATTACTTGAAAAACCAATTTCACCATTAAAAGACGAATTGTATGAAATTTTAGACGCTCATAAAAAGTATCCACAACACGTTGTAGTATGCCACGTATTAAGATACGCTCCTGCATTCGTAAAAATAAAGGAAATATTAGATTCAAAAGAAATCGGCGATTTAAGAGTTATCGAATGGACGGAACAAGTTGCATATTGGCACCAAGCGCACAGTTTCGTTCGTGGAAATTGGCGTAATGATGCAGAATCTTCACCAATGATAATGCAAAAATGTTGCCACGATATGGACTTGTTGCAATATTACGTTGGCGCAAAGTGTGAAACTGTTTTCTCATCTGGCGATTTGTCATACTTCAAGCCTGAATTCCAACCAGAAGGCGCTTCTGATAGATGCGCTGACTGTAAGTTCATTAAAACTTGCCCATATAGCGCAGAACACAACTACATAGATAGATGGTATCAACGTGGCGCAAAGGCAAACGATTGGCCGTTTAATATCGTTTGTCACGATAGACCTTTAACTGAAGAAAAAATTAGAAAGGCTTATACCGAAAACCAATATGGCAGATGTGTGTTTAAGTGCGATAACACCGTTGTTGATAACCAAACGGTTAACCTAGTATTTGAAAACGGCGTTAAAGTTAATATGCTTATGACGGGCTTTACTGCAGATCCAACTAGAAAGGCAACCTTCTACGGAACTTTAGGTGAAATTAGATTTAACGACTTTGGCGATTATATCGACGTTGTTAAGTTTGGTAAAGAACCTGTTAGATATAAAATTTCCGACCTTGTTGACCCAGATAAGTCTGGTTACGGTCACGGTGGTGGCGACCTTATTATGTGCGACCAATTATACGATATGGTAACTAATCCAAACACCAAGATTGCAACTTCACTTGAAGCAAGCGTAGAAAGTCACTTAATGGCGCTTTGCGCAGAAGAATCAAGACTCACCGGAAAGGTTGTTAAGGTTCACGAAAAAGACTAATAAAAACTAAAAAACTAAAAAAACACCCTGCATCGTAGATGCAGGGTGTTGTGTTTTAAGTTGTTTATAAACAAATTCAGTCTTGTTTTTGCGTTAGAACGTTTTTGCCGTCATAAACTAAATAGCCAAAACCTTCTCCGTGCTTGCAACCATTTTTTAAGACTTCTATAAAACCCTTTTGCAAAGAGTTGTTGTTAGGCAAATCGTCTGGGTTGCCGTTATAGTTGCAGTTAAAAAATCTCCAACAGTTATCAAAAGAGTCAGTATAAGAACATCCAACAACGTCAAAAAGGTCAGCAAACTTTCTTATATTAGAACCTTTTTTGAAAACGGGTAGATAGTCTTCAAATAGGAAAGCCGTGTGGCAACTAAAAGGCATATTATCTTTAGCGCCGTAAAATTCATAAGCAGAACGTAGAGAAGATAAAACGCTATCTAGCGTAAGTTTTTCGCCAGACGGAATATGTATAGCAATAATTTCATCCCCCTTTTTTATTGAAACGCCAAATTTTTCGTAGTCAAAACGAGAAACTTCACGTGCGAATTGTAATCTACCTAGTTTTACACGTCTGCCTTGAATAAAACCTATAAACCAAGCAGGAACAAAAGTTCCAACCACCTTATAAAGGTCGTAACATTCGTTAACTTTAACCCTATAATCGTCAAAAGAGTTCTTGATAATCTCTTGGCTATATCCTTGTTTTTCAAGAATATTATAAGCGTAAGGGGCGCACGTGCATATGAAAATAAAATTAGCAGTATATTCGCTAACGGGGGTATCCTTTATAAGGCTAGGAATTTCTTCTAAAAAAAGATAATATTCCCTTGTAGGAAAGCCCTGTTGCTCTAGTTTATTAACGGCGTTGCTAAAAATCTTAATAATTCCGTGTTTTTCCAAAACGTTAAAATCATTTAAGAGTGCGTCTATATGATGCTTTTCTAGGTCTAAATATTGTAAAAAAGTTGCTAAATCTTTATCTTTATACATTTTCTTTTAGAGTGTTAAAGTCGTATTCCATACACATTAAGTCGTAACCGTCAAGTGTTTCAGTATCTGAATATTCCTTTCTTAATTCCTTAATTTTATTTATTGCCCAATCAAAGTTAATTGGTTTTGGATTTCCTAATTCCTTTTCAAGATTTTCACGGTAAATCTTATCACGGTATTTTTTATCTAGCATCATTCCCGTAAATTTTCTGCCTGCGTATACGTGTTCGGTGTCCGTTTCAAAGCATTGTCTAACGAAGTCTGGTCTTGCATGGATAGCCCTTTTCCAATCCTGTTCGGTCGTTTTGTCAAAGTTGTAAAGGTCTGTGCCGTATTTAATACGGTCGCTATATTTAATTACAAAGTCAATCCACTTATCACGCATATCGCCGTTTAGATATTCAAGGAATGCGCCACCGGGGGTTAAGTCAAACATAGTGTTCTTATAGGTCATGAATTTAACCGATAGGTCGTAGTCCGTTTCCAAAAAGCCCATATGCGCTAGGGTAATTTTTATGTTAGGGTGTCTGTCTAAAACCTTAAAAATATCGTAAACTATTTCGTAAAAGTCGGGGTAGGTTCCGTCGCCGTAAAAACAACCCCTTTTAATCCAATATTCGCCGACCTTTTCTTTATTCCAAAAGTTTTTAGGGTGAGCGTTGTGAATTACAATAGGGCAACCTTGTTCTTCCAAATACGCCCACAAAGGTTCGTAAACTTGGTCGGCAAGCCCAACCTTTAGTTTTTTAAGATATTTAGGCATTGCTTCCAAAAACTTAAAACCATCAAAGCCGTTTGCAAGGTATTCTTTTGCTTGGTCTAGATAATATTTAGCCCTTTGATCCATAGGCATATCAAAATCGTGTTCTAAACCACAGTAAGCATAAGCGTTTGGCGAAAAATACGCCTTATAAAACAATGCTTTTATATTTTGAAGTTTATCTAGTTCTACGTCGCCGTGCTCATGGATAGGGCAACTTAAAAAGGCTACTTTTTCCACGCCAAGTTCTTCAAATTGTTGTTTGTAAATTTCGATTGATTCTCTAACGGGAACACGCATTAAGGTATGCACGTGCCCGTCAAATAATTTTTCACTAATATCCATAGAAGATACTTCCTTTAGTTATTAAGTATATAATAAAACAAAGGTTAACAAAAAGCAATATTAAACAAAAAATAATTAGGTGTTTTTTTCGTTTTAGTTATATAAAAATTATATTACTAACAAAGAAAAACATTGTAAATTTAACGGGCTTGCGATAGTTATCGCAAGCCCGTTAAGTATTTATAAAAAAAATTATTTATTGCGTAGTTGTTCATATTTATCAACTGCATTTTTAATATTTTGAATTTTAGATTGTTTGCCGTGTTTGTCCACTTCAATTTTGTTTCTTTCGCCGTGGGTTAAACAACCAGCGCCACCAATACAACCACCCACACAAGCCATACCTTCAATAAAGTTTCCGTCAAGAATACGTTTTTGCGCTTTAAGTAGGGCAATTCTGCACGCTTCAATGCCGTCGCATGGAACGGAGCGAAGGTCAAAGTCTTCCAAACCGTGTTCCTTTAAACTTTCCTTAACGGCTTCGGATAGCCCACAGTTTCTAGCAAAAATTCTGCCGTAGTAAGAAGCGTTTTCTAGTTTGTCTTCTTCAAGCGAAGTTATATCAATATTACGGCTATCGAACAGCGCTTGAAGTTCTTCAAAGGTAATAACGCTGTCAACGTAAGGGGCAACGTCGTCTTTTTTGAACTCCATTTTCTTTGCCGTGCAAGGACCTATGAAAACTATTTTGCAGTTAGGGTCTTCTTCCTTTAACTTTTTGCTAATGGTAGCAAAAGGTGAAAGATTATGCGAAACGTATTCAGCAAGGTCGGGGAATTGTTTTTGCACGTAAGATACGAAAGCAGGGCAACACGAACTAGTTAAAAAACCCTTTTCGGTAAGTTCTTTTGCTTCTGAAAGAGCAACCATATCAGCGCCGAGCGCCGCTTCAGTAACGTCGTAAAATCCAAGGTTTTTAATACCCGTAATAACTTGCCCAAGTTTAGCGTAAACGAATTGGCTAGAGATTGCAGGCGCAACCACGGCTTTAACCTTATACGCAGTATTGTTTTTACTGTTTTTAATAATATCTATAACGTCTAAAATATAAGACTTATCGTTAATAGCGCCCCAAGGGCATTGATATACGCACGCCCCACATGAAACGCATTTTTCATCATTAATAACTGCCGTTCCATCTTCGCCGGAAGAAATTGCTTTTACTTTGCAAGCCATTTCGCAAGGACGCTTATGGTTTCTAATAGCGCCGTAAGGGCAGACCTTTGCGCATAACCCACAGTCAACGCATTTGCTTTTATCTATATGCGCTTTTTGATGTTCGTCAAAAGTAATAGCGCCTTTTTTGCAAACGTCTTCACAACGGTGGGAAAGACAACCCCTACAATAATCGCTAACTTCATAACCACTCATAGGACATTCGTCGCAAGCAATACCTATAACTTCAATAACGTTTTTATTTGAAGGGTCGCCACCCATAGCAAGTTTAATGCGTTCCATTACAATTGCTTGTTCTTTATAAATGCAACAACGCATAGTAGGTGTTTTTTCGGGAACGATAATTTTTGGAATATTGACTATGTTTTCCGTAAGCGTTCCGTCCCAAGCAAATCTTGCAACTTCTCTTAAAACCTTGTATTTTAAATGTTGAACTTTTGTATCGAACTTTCTCATAATAACTTCTCCGTATGCCACAACATAATAGCATAGTTATATAAAATAATCAAGAAAAAAGCAGTGATATGGGTAATAACAAAAAAATATTATCTAGAAAAAACCTTAAAAAAGACCACGGTTTGGTGGTCTTTCTAGTCTATTTATAATTATAAAGGTCTTTCTTCGTTGGATAGGAAAATATACGCAACGGCGTTAGGGCCAACGTGAGAACCTATAACAGGGCCTATCATTCTTGTTTCCGTTTGAACTTTATAAGTAGATTGAAGTGCGTCTGCCATATATTTAGCCATAACTTCGTTATCGGTATGAGCAACGGTAAATAAAGGATAGTCTTTATTAACGGTATATTTTTCGGCTTCTTTAACTGCCGTCAAAACGGTATGCTTCATTCCGTTAGACTGCTTATATTTTTGTAGTTTTCCTTCTTTTGTGAAAACCAAAATAGGTTTAACCTTAAGCATAGTTCCAACGATAGCGCTCGTTGCCGAAAGTCTTCCACCACGCATAAGGTGGGTAAGGCTATCAACTATAATAAAGTGTTGAATTTTAGACTTATTTTTTTCAACGTAGTCGAATGTTTCTTGTAAGGTTTTACCACGGTTACGCATATCAATAGCAATCTTAACTAAAAAGCCTTGTCCAACGGTAGTGGTGTTGCATTCTACGCAAAGACAGTTAAAGTCAGGGTAGTCTTTTTTAACTACTTCAACGGCTTCACGCGCAACGTCAACCGTTCTGCATAGCCCGTAACTAATGGTAAAGTGAATAGCGTCTTTAACCCCGTTTTCAGCCATTTTACGGAAATGTTCTTCGTGAACGGCAGGGTTGTTCATACTAGTTCTGCTAACAACTCCTTCACGAAGTCTGTTGTAATAAGCCACGTATTGGTCTAGGCTAGTAAAACAGTCTTGGTATTCGGTAATGCCTTGTTTATCTTCAATTGTATATGTAAGTGGTAAAAAATAAAGTTCGTTATCTTGTATTTCTTTGGCGTATAAATCGCAAGTAGAGTCGGTGGAAATATCAAAAAGTTTCATAGCAATCTCCTTTTTTTGTTAAATATTGGATTTTGAAAGGTTGCGATAGTAAGTTTGCACACTCTTAAATCCAGCCTCGTAAATAAGTTCGGTGGTGGACTTGTCGGTGTTTTTTAGTTGTTCTTTAACGTAGTTAATTCGTAAATCGTTTAGATATTGACCAATGCTTTTTTTAAGGTATTGGTGAAAGGTTCTAGAAACGTGCGCTTCGGTGTATCCAACGTAACGTGATACCGATGGCAAGGTAATTTCCTTATCAAAATTAAGGTGTATATAATCTAAAATCTTTTTTATAAGTTTAATTTGCGATTTTTCTTTCTTGTCAACTAGAATAAGGTTGTCTTCAATCATTGCTAAAAACAGTTCAACGCTTGCGTTTTTCATTCGCTCGCTAATTTCTTGTAAAAAGAACTTGTCAACTATTTCCATTAAGGCGTCGGCAAGTCGAAAGTCGCTAATCACAACGTTTTCAATTTCCTTATCCTTTTTAAAAGAAATAAAACTTTTAGCAAGTGGAAGTGGCACTATAACGACGGCAGTATCGCAGTCAACGGTGTCAAAATCTTCGTATCCGTGCATGCAGTAACTATCAAAAATTGCAACGTCGCCATCAGTTAGAACATATCTTTTGCCGTTGCAGGTAACAGCCCCTTTGCCTTTTTTTACAATACAAAATTCTAGATGAGAGTGAAAATGTGGGGCGAACACGTAGTTATGGTTTCTGCCCACGTGTAGGGATACAATATCCTCTCTATTTGTTTCATAAAAAGCCTTCATAATTGTATTTTATCATATTTTGAGAGTAAAAAGCAAGGTTATGGTATATATTTTGTGAAAATTTTGTATTAAAATGGAAGAAAAGTTCTCGGAGGAAATTATGAAAACTACTGTAAAAGATTTTACTCTAGAAGAAAAACTAAGACTTTTAACGGGTAAGGATTTTTGGCAACTTGATAATTGTAACGGAAAACTACCTAGATTTTTTATGGCAGACGGGCCTAACGGGCTTCGTAAAATTATAGAAGTAGACGGCAAGGCATACGATAGTTCAAAAAGTGGCACGGTTTTGGCAACGGCAATGCCATCACTATCAACAGTCGCAAATTCTTGGAACGTTGAGATGAGTAGACTAGACGCTCAAGTTATTGCAGACGAATGCGTGGAAAACAACGTTCAACTTTTACTAGCCCCCGGTGTGAATATAAAAAGAAGTCCACTTTGTGGCAGAAACTTTGAATATTTTTCTGAAGACCCATTCCTATCCGGTTCTTTTGGAAGCGCATACGTAGAAGGTTTGCAAGACAAGGGCGTAGGCGCGTGCGTAAAGCACTATTGTGGTAATAATAGAGAAGTTTATAGGTGTGAACAGTCTAACGAAATAGACGAAAGAACGCTTAGGGAAATTTATCTTAAAGCATTTGAAATGACTATGCAAGCAAAGCCTTGGATGACTATGTGTAGTTATAACCCCGTTAACGGCGTGTTCTTGTCGGAAAATAAATATTTGTTGACCGACGTTTTAAGGGGAGAATTAGGCTTTGACGGCGCTGTTGTTTCCGATTGGGGCGCAAACACTTCAAGATATAAGGCGCTAAAAGCAGGTTTAGATTTAGAAATGCCGTTCAAGTCTTTCTCTTTCGATAACCTAAAGAACGCTTACGATAAAGGCTTGATAACAGAAGAAGAAATTGATAGATCCGTTCAAAACTTATTAAATATGGTGGAAAAATCTCAAAAAGCAAAGGCAATTCGCAAGGTTGAATGGACTAAAGAACAGCGCCACCAAAAGGCAGTAGAAATAGCAAAAGAAGGCATTGTATTATTAAAGAACGACGGCGCTCTTCCATTAACTAGTGGCAAGGTGTTAGTAGGCACGCCAAACGGATTCGTTCCAAAGTCTTTCGGTTCTGGCTCTGCAAAAGTTCAAACAGACTACAAAATCACCCCACTTTGGGAACTCTTAACACAAATGAACGGTGATAAGGTAAAATACGATTGGGCAGGCGATTTAAGAACCATTTATCAACAAGGGATAGATGCCGATACTATATTGGTAGCCGTTGTTGGTGAAGACGATGGCGAAGGCTACGATAGACAAAGCATAAAACTTACTTGGCGTAGCGTAGACGTAGTTAAAAAGGCTTCCGAATTAAGAAAAGTAGGCAAAAAAGTAGTCGTATTGGTATACGCAGGTAGCGCAATAGGTATGAGTGAGTGGATAGACGACGTAGACGCCGTAGTTTATTGTGGATACGGTGGCGAAGCGCACGAAGAAGCCCTTGCCGAAATGCTAATAGGTAAAAGTGTCCCTAGTGGAAAACTAGCAGAAACATTCCCACTAAATATTGAATCAACCTATTGTGGCACGGACAGAAGCGACGGATTCGTTGAAGAATATAACGACAGAGTGTTCGTTGGCTATCGCTATTATGAAAAGTATAATATCCCCGTTCTATTTCCATTTGGTTACGGATTATCATACGCAACCTTTGAGTATTCAAACTTAAAGGTAGAAAAACTTGGCGAAACGGAATATACCGTTAGTTACGATATAACTAACACTTCTAAAATCGACGCAAAAGAAGTTTCTCAAGTATACGTAAAAGACCTTAACGCAATGGTTGCACGTCCAATTAAGGAATTAAAAGGCTTTTCTAAAGACCTTATAAAAGCAGGCGAAACCAAAACGGTTACCATAAAACTTGATGCTAGTTCATTTGCATACTACTCAACCGTTTATAAAAAATGGCACGTAGAAAACGGTGGATTTGAAATAATGGTTGGTGCTTCTAGCCAAGATATAAAACTTTCTAAATTAATAAAGGTAGAATTACCTGACGAAACTCAAAACACGCAGAGAATAGTATATTGTTTTTAATTAATAGATAAAAAGATAAAAGCATTGCCGATGGCAATGCTTTTCTTTAGAAGTTTTTAATTAGTAGTTGGTATTTTCTGGCGAAATTATTTTACACTTGGTCTGCGCAACCTTTTCCACAAACTCAATAGGGGGAGTTTTGTCGGTTATAAGATAGTCAACTTCGTCAAAGGTAAAGTCGGTGCATAAAAAGGTTTTGTTAAACTTGGTGCTATCAACCAAAATTGCAACCTTTCTAGCGTTTTTTCTCATCTGTTTTTTAAGTTTGGTTTGCTCAATACTAGTGTCGGTAAAACCGTTTTCTAAATCCACCCCAGAGCAACTCATAAAAGCGATATCTGCGTGCATGCGTGAAATATAGTCAATGGTATCAGAGCCAAGAATAGAGTTAGAGTGGTTGAGTATTTGCCCACCTGCAATATAAATTTTAATATGTTCAGTTTCCGAAAGAAGAAGCGCGTTTTTAAGCCCCGTTGTAGTAACGGATAAAACGTCGAATGCGTTAAGTTTAGGTATTAAATATCCCGTAGTGCTAGCAGAGTCCAAAAAAACTGAATCGCCGTTGCTAACTAGTTTAGAAGCAAGATGGGCTATAATTCTTTTAGCCGAAGTATTTTCTTGTTCACGCAAGGCAAAAGCCGAATCTTCAGCGCTAGATTTATATAGCATTGCGCCCCCGTGCGACCTTTTTATTAGCCCTTGCTTTTCCATTATGCGTAAATCACGCCTTATAGTTGCGCCCGAAACGTAAAGTTCGCTAGCAAGTTGCTCTACCGTAGCCGAAGTGTTTTCCTTTAATATGGCTAAAATTTCTTCTTGACGCTCTAAAGTAAGCATAAATAATCACTCCTTATTCAAAAAATCAACAAAAATGTGTTCATTTGTTTTCATTTGTGATTATATGTTATCATATTTTATTTAATTTTGCAACATTAAATTATCTTATTGCAAAAACTTTTTTTTATGATACAATATATACGTAGAAATTTGGATTATTTGGCGTAGCCTAATAATCAATAATAAAAGGAGATAAATTATGGCAAATCCCGTAACTATGCCCAAACAAGGAATAACGGTAGAAAGTTGTATTCTAACCAAATGGGCAGTAAAAGTTGGCGATACCGTAAAGGTTGGCGATATTTTGTTTTCATACGAAACGGATAAATCTGCCTTTGACTATCAATCGGAAGTCGCTGGTGAAGTTCTAGCCCTATTTTGTGAAGAAGGCGACGAAGTTCCCGTTCTAACAAACGTTGCAGTAATCGGCGCTAAAGGGGAAGACGTTTCTGCATTTTCTCCAAACGGAAAGGTAGAAGTAGCAGTAAGCGAAGTTAAACCACAAGCAGTTGAAAGCGCGCCTGCAAAAGCAAAGGGCGAAAAGCCTGCAACTGCAAACGGCGTTCTTATGCCAAAGCAAGGCATCACCGTTGAAAGTTGTATTTTAACTAAATGGTCAGTTAAGGTTGGCGATACCGTAAAGGTTGGCGACAACCTATTCTCTTACGAAACGGATAAAGCGTCTTTTGATTTCCCATCAGAAGTTGAAGGCGAAGTTTTGGCGTTATTCTGTGAAGAAGGGGACGAAGTTCCCGTTCTAACCAACGTTTGCGTAATTGGTAAACACGGCGACGACCCATCTTATTTTGCACCCAACGCACAAGCGCAACCCGTTGCATCTGAAGTTGCGCCAAAAGTAATTGAAAGCGCACCTGCAGTTAAGGTAGATGCTCCTGTTCAAACGGCAAGTGCAGACGGTAAGATTTTTGCTTCTCCAAGGGCAAAACAACTTGCAACTAAACTTGGCGTAGACCTTGCAAGCGCAACCCCAACAGGTCCTAACGGAAGAATTATAGAAAGAGATGTTCGTGAAGCAAGCGTTAATCCAAAAACTGTGGAAGTTAGCGCACCTGCTAGTCAAACTGCAAGCACTTGTGCTGAAAACGTTGACGTTAAGGCTTATAAAGACGAAAAGATGTCTAACATTAGAAAGGTTATTGCTAAAAACATGGTTACAAGTTTGTCTACTATGGCGCAACTTACACACAATATATCTTTCGACTGCACGAACATTATGGAATTTAGAAAATATCTAAAGGACAATGCAGAAAAACTTAAACTTCCATCAATCACTATAAACAATATAATAGTATACGCAGTATCAAGGGTAATCAAAAAGCACCGTGACCTAAACGCAAACCTAATCAACGGCGATACAATGCGTTATTTTGAACACGTAAATATGGGTATTGCAACCGACACTCCACGTGGACTACTTGTTCCAACCCTATTCGGCGCAGACCTTATGAGCCTTTCTGAAATTGCAGTAAAGAGCAAAAAACTTTCCACCGACGCTATCGAAGGAAAGATTGCCCCAGAACTATTATCAGGTGGTAGTTTTACCATAAGCAACGTTGGAACTATGGGAATTGAAAGTTTTACCCCTGTAGTTAACCCACCACAAACGGGTATCTTGGGCGTTTGCACACTAGAAACTAGGGTTAAACTTGGCAAGAATGGCGAAGTTATTCCTTATACGGCTATGAACCTTTCACTTTCTTACGACCATAGAGCCCTAGACGGCGCTCCTGCATCAAGGTTCTTAAAAGAATTGAAAGAATATTTAGAAAACTTTAGTCTAAACTTACTTGCAGATAGCAAGTGCATTTAAGGAGAAATTATGGATAATTTTGATTTAGTTGTTATCGGTGGTGGTCCAGGTGGATACCTTGCGGCAGAAAGAGCCGGCCACGCAGGTCTTAAAACTTTAGTCGTAGAAAAAAGAGAGTTTGGTGGCGTTTGCCTTAACGAAGGTTGCGTTCCAAGTAAAACCTTTCTTAACTCTGCAAAAGTATTAGATTACGCTAACCACGCAAGTAATTACGGCGTAAAAGTTAGTGGCAAAAACTCTATAGACCAAAAGTTCGTTGTAGAAAGAAAGAACGGCGTTGTTAAAATGCTAGTTTCTGGCGTCAAGTCAACCTTAAGAAAAGCAAAAGTTACCACAAAGAATGCCGAAGCGTTCATAGAAGGTAAAGATGCCGAAGGATATATTATAAAGGTTGGCGAAGATAAGGTTTTAGCAAAACGCCTTATCATAGCAACGGGTTCAATGCCCGTCGTTCCACCAATCCAAGGCTTAAAAGAAAACCTTGAAGCAGGCGTAGTTTTAACCAACCGTGAAATTTTAGATTTAACCGACATTCCTAAAAACCTAGTAGTTATCGGTGGTGGCGTTATCGGTTTGGAAATGGCAAGTTATTTTTCTAGCGTAGGCAGTCAAGTTACCGTTGTGGAAATGCTTGATAAAATTGCAGGCCCAACGGAAAAAGAATGTTCTAGCATTTTGCAAAAAGCATTAGAAAGAAAGGGCGTTAAGTTCAACCTTGGTTGCAAAGTTACTGCTATTGAAAAAGACGGCGTTATTTATGAAAAAGACGGAAAATCTGAAAAGGTTAACGCAGATAAAATTCTTTTATCAATCGGCAGAAGGGCAGTTACGCAAGGCTTCGGTTTAGAAAACATAGGTGTAAACTTAGAACGTGGCGCAATCGTTACCGACGACCAAATGAGAACTAACGTTGCAAACGTTTACGCAGTTGGCGACGTTAACGGAAAGGTTATGCTTGCGCACACGGCTTATAGAGAAGCAGAAGTTGCAGTAAATACCATTATGGGCAAAAAGGACGCTATGCGTTATAACGTTATTCCATCAGTTATATATACCAATCCAGAAGTTGGCTCTGTTGGAGAAACTGAAGAAAGCGCAAAAGCAAAGGGGTTAGACGTAAAATGCGTTTCTATTCCAATGACCTATTCAGGTAGATATATTGCAGAAAACACCGAACTAGACGGAATTTGCAAGTTAGTAATAAACAACAAAACAAACACCCTTATCGGTGCGCATATCATTGGTAGTTACGCAGGCGAATTTATCGTTTCCGTTTCTGCAATGGTAGATTTAGAAGTGGATATTGAAAACATCAAGAAACTTGTTTTCCCACACCCAACCGTATGCGAAATCGTTCGTGAAGCGATTTTCCAAATATAATTCAAGAAAAATATAAGGAGAAAATAATATGCCAAAATGTGAATTTATTGACCCTAAATTTATAAGGTCATCAGGCAAAATTTCCTTTACGGACATTCCCGTAAACGTTTACAACAAAAGTATTGAAGACGAAAAGAAAAACTTCTCTAAAGACGATTTTGTTCGTATCTTCAACGATATCGCAATGCTAAGAGAATTTGAAAGCATGATTAACTCTATCAAAGTAAAGGGTGAATATCAAGGCTTTAAGCACTCTTACCCAGGCCCTGCGCACCTTTCTATGGGGCAAGAAGCAGCAGCCGTTGGTCAAGCGTATATCCTTGATATGGACGATATGACCTTTGGTTCACACCGTTCTCATAGCGAAGTTTTAGCAAGAGGACTTGCATCTATCAATAAACTTCCAGACGATAAACTATATCAAATAATGAAAGACTTTATGGGTGGTGAAACCCTAGCGCCCGTTGAAAAAATCAACAAGACGGGCAACGTTAAAGATTTAGCAGTTGACTTCCTTCTTTACGGATTTATGAGCGAAATCTTTGCTAGAAGAACGGGTTTCCACAGAGGAATGGGTGGCTCTATGCACGTATTCTTCTTACCATTTGGTATTTATCCAAACAACGCAATCGTTGGTGGCGCAGCGCCCGTTGCTCTTGGCGCAGCGCTTTATAAAAAGGTTAACGATAAACCGGGTATCGTTATTTCTAACGTTGGCGACGGCGCAGTTGGTTGTGGCGTTGTTTACGAAAGTATGAACTTTGCTTCTATGGACCAATTCCGTCAACTTTGGGAAAAGAAGGGTGGACTTCCAATTCTATTCAACTTCTTCAACAACGGTTACGGTATGGGTGGTCAAACCCGTGGTGAAACCATGGCATACGATTTCTTGGCAAGACTTGGCGCTGGTATTGCTCCTTCTCAACTTTACGCTGAAAGAGTAGACGGCTTTAACCCACTTGCAGTTATCGACGCTATGAAGAGAAAGAAGAAGATTTTAGTAGAAGGCAACGGTCCTGCAATGCTAGACGTTGTAACCTATCGTTACGGTGGTCACTCTCCATCAGACTCTATGAGTTACAGAACTCCAGAAGAAGTTGCTGCATGGCAAGAATACGACCCAATCGTTACCTACAGAAAAGCATTGGTTGACGCTAAGATTGAAAGCGACGGCAAGTTTG
This sequence comes from Christensenellaceae bacterium, assembly GCA_045591355.1. Taxonomy (GTDB): domain Bacteria; phylum Bacillota; class Clostridia; order Christensenellales; family Borkfalkiaceae; genus UBA1259. The sequence continues at coordinate 103,115 of JAZNSS010000038.1, forward strand.
ACGATATTTTATCTTCTATCTCTGAAAGAATGCTTAAACTTTGCAAACTAGCAGCAGATACCAACGAATCACCATATCTAGACTTCAAGAAAGACCCATACTACGTAGAAGACTTAATGTTCAGTAACGGCGCTGTTGAAAAGATGGAAGACAGACCTATTGAAGTTGGCAAAGACGTTAAAATCCCAATGGAAGAAAACCCAAGGGTTAAACAAATTGCAGGCAAACTTCGTTACGCATTCGACGATAAGGGCGAACAAGTTTCTAACATGAAGCGTTTCAATATCCGTGACGGCTTGTTTGAAGCAATTATCGATAGATATTATAAAGACCCAACCTTAACTTCTTACGGTGAAGACGTTCGTGATTGGGGTGGCGCATTCGCAGTTTATAAAGGACTTACCGAAGCGCTTCCATACCACAGACTATTCAACTCTCCAATTTCAGAAGCGGCAATCGTTTCTTCAGCAGTAGGCTACGGTCTATGTGGTGGTAGAGTAATCGTAGAACTTATGTATGCCGACTTTATGGGCAGAGCAGGCGACGAAATCTTCAACCAACTTGCTAAATGGCAAGCAATGAGTAGTGGTATCTTAAAGATGCCTGTTGTTCTTCGTGTTTCAGTTGGTTCTAAATACGGCGCGCAACACTCACAAGACTGGGTTGCGCTTCCTGCACACGTTCCAGGCTTAAAAGTTTGCTTCCCTGTAACCCCATACGACGCTAAAGGTCTTATGAACAGCGCTCTTAACGGAACTGACCCTGTTATCTTCTTTGAAAGCCAAAGAATTTACGACAAGGGCGAAGAATTCCATAAAGAAGGCGTTCCACAAGGCTATTATGAAATCCCACTTGGCGAACCAGACGTTAAACGTGTTGGTAGCGACGTAACTATTCTAACCATCGGCGCAACTTTATATAAAGCAATGGAAGCCGCTAAAATTCTTTCTGAAAAATACGGTGTTGAAGCCGAAGTTATCGACGCTAGAAGTATCGTTCCATTCAACTACGAAAAGGTTGTGGAATCAGTTAAGAAAACGGGCAGAATTATTCTTGCATCAGACGCATGCGCTAGGGGAAGTATCTTAAACGATATGGCAACCAACATTTCTAATTTATGCTTCGATTATCTTGATGCTCCAGCAGTTGTTTGTGGCGCTCAAAACTGGATTACTCCTCCATTTGAATTCGACGCTGAGTTCTTCCCACAAGCAAATTGGATTATCGATAACATCAACGATAAAATTCTACCACTTAAAGGTCACGTTAGCACGACTAACACTTCAAGTGCAGAAGCAATGCGCAAAGCAAAGAAAGGCGTATAATAAAAAAGTCTCTGTCGCTTGCCCCAGTTGATTTTTGACGGAAAAACTCTGCAAAATACTTTGCGTTTTTCTCGGTTACATACTAAACAAGTATGCGCCCTCAAAAGAACGCTCGTCTTTTTTGTGTTTTTCGTGTCAAACCACTTAAAAGTTTAATCAACCGTTTCGCGCGACATAGCCTTAAAACAAAAAAATAGGGGCAAGAAATTGCCCCTTTTTTAATAAACGAATTAACAATGGTAAAGTTTAAATTTATTTATTCGGATATAACCGACCCATATTTTAATATCGCAAGCGAAGAATACCTGTTAAAACAAACGGACGGGTATTATATCTACTTGTGGCGAAATTCCCCTGCCGTAATACTAGGGGTTAACCAAAACGCTTTGGCAGAAGTTAACTTAAACTACACCGAAAGTAATGGTATAAAAGTAGTTCGTAGGCTTACGGGTGGTGGGGCAGTATATCACGATTTAAATAACCTTTGCTATACCGTCATAGCCCCTTTTGACGAAGAAGTTGATAATTACAAGCGCTTTACAAAGCCCGTAATAGATTATCTAAACTCAATGGGTGTAAAAGCCGAGTTTTCGGGAAGAAACGATATAACCATTGACGGCAAAAAGATATCTGGTAACGCCCAAACCGTTTATAACGGAAGAATAATGCACCACGGCACTTTGCTTTTCAAAACGGATATAAATGCGCTAGACGGGGCGTTAAAGCCTAATAAACTAAAAATTCAAAGTAAGGGAATAAAATCTATAAGGGCAAGGGTTACTAATATTTACGACCACCTAATAGAAAAAATTTCTCCAACTGAATTTATCGAAGGTCTTAAAAATTACTTAAAAAAAGATTTAGAAGTAAAGGAATTTTCTAAAGTCGATATAGAAAATATTAATCTTTTGGTAAAAAACAAATATTCCACTTACGAGTGGAATATTGGCAATTCCCCAAAAGGTCAAAACGCTTTTGAATATAAGTTTGATTTTGGAGTTTTTCGCCTAGATTTCGATACGGAAAACGGGCTTGTTAAAAACGCAAAAATCACGGGCGACTTCTTCACCTTAAAAGACGTAAACCTTTTTGCTACCACCTTAAACGGAAAGGCTTTTGATAGAGCGAATATGCTAAAAGCCTTTGAAAGTATTGGCTTCTATATAAACGGCGCAAAAGGCGAAGAAATAGTCGATAGGCTATTTAGTTAGCGTTGACCGTTAACGTTTACGTTTACGTCAAGGGAACAAACGTCTAAAAAATTATCTTTATATCTACTGTATTGCTCAAAACAATAGCGATACAGTTTTTCTTTTATACGCAAAAAATCGCAACGGGTTTGTTTGCTAACGTTAAATAGTTCGTAAATTTGTTCACTAAGAATTCTTTCAGCAGAACGTTTTAAACTATCAGGCACGGTAGTTTGTTCGTAGTCCATTCCTTCATTAGTCGTGGAATCTTTATCAACTGCACGGCAGTAAATATCCAAATCTATTTTAACGGTCAAGTTTTCTTGGTCTGCTAAAACCCTTATTTTAGCCTTTTCACTTAAAACGTCTAAAAGATAGTGTTTGCCGTTTTGGTCAACGGTGTCAAACGCCGTTCCATTCGACCGTCTAGTAAGCATGTTAAAAGTTCTTGAAAGTTCTTTGTCTAACTCTCCCACCTTTTTCCCTTTATAAAACAAGGCAGTAGTAGTTGCGTCAAAGGTGTTTTTGCCGTTAGTTTTAGTTCCGGGATTTTGGCTAGAAGATGTTTCGCTTTCCCCACTGTTAGAGTCTTCTTGACTGCTTTTAAGCACCTTTACCACGGGCATATAAGACGAAGAATTTTGCGAGTAGTATTCCACGCAAAAGGTCTTAACGTCAACCGAACAAACGTCTTGGTCAAACCCAGGGTTTTTAAGCAAAATCTTTTGTATCGCAAATGAAGAAATATTATCTAACGGGGTAGTAGCAGAAAGCAAGTCTTTGGCTTTGTCTTCGGCAAGAATTACTTGCGCAGAATCCTGAATACGCAAGGTCGTGGAAAAATAGTCTAGGGTATTAATAACGTTGCCTTGCGAAAGACTGTTTCCTAAAATTATAAGGTTGCAAAAGATAGTCTGTGGAAACCACCCAGACACGGTACCAACGTTTTTAATAGCGCCTGCAACAGTTTTGCCTTTTCCTTCGATTTGCGCCTTTTGGTTTTCAGAAATTTGGTTGCTAGCCTCAGGCACGGCAATTTGACACGTAACGGTGTATTGGTCGTCTTCCTTGTCAATGGCAATAGCCGTAATAATAGCAGTTTTTTCAATGTCTATAAGCCCGAAGTCGTTGGAAAAAAACAGCACGGATATAGCGAATATAAGTAGAAGTATAATCTTGCTTTTAAGCCTTTTCATTTTTCTTTCTCCTTAAAACGACGGGTATAGTAAAAAGTGGAATAACGTTTGCCATTATGAAAAAGTATAGGTTTAAATATCGTCTGTAAAAATCGCTAATACTAGTCATATATTCACCTAAAGATAAGGAAAGAATAGCCATTACAAGATTAACGGCAAGTGGAAAAATCCACTTTCTTTTTAGTGGAAAAACTTCTTGCAAAAGTTTGACGCTCAAATATAGTGGTAAGGATAGTGAAAATATGCAAGAAAATAGTATACAAAGTATTCCAACGTAGTCGAATCGCCCCGTATTATAAATAACGGTGGTGTATTTAGAAAGTTCAGTCATAGCAAACTTTTGTCTTGACGCAATGGAAGTAAAAATGCCCCAAAAGAAAATCATTGCCAAAACGACCAAAATTCCACCTAAAAGGTAGCAAAAAAATATCTTTACCCCCGAACCTTTTTTAGCCTTGTAATTGCCTAAAAAGAATAAAAGATAAACGCAATCTCCCCACCAACCGAAGGAGTTATAAGTTCCTTTCCAAATGCTCTTAAACCCCCTTGCGCCAACGGGAAGTATAGCAGAAAAATCCACGCTAGAAACTGATAAACATAATAGCAAAACTATTCCAAGCAAGGTAAAAATCCATAATATATCACTAGCCCTACCAAACGCCCGTAAAGGTTTTAGGCAGATGTAAAAACTAATCAAGAAAAAGGGTATAAAGAAAAGGTCTGTCGGAAGATTAATGTATAAACTTAGTTTTATAAATTCCTTTTGTTCTTGTAGTGGTATAAACAGTTTTATAAAAAAATACAAAGCGTAAAAAAATAGAATAATTTTAGCGCCCGTGTTTCCAAAAACCCTTTTTAGCAAGGTAATAAAATCACAGTTAGCCCTTTTGCAACAAAACAAAATTGCCAAAAGGGTAACAAGGTCTATTAAAAGGTTAACAACTGCGCTAATCCACATATCTTCATAGGTGGTTTTAGCAATAATGCTAGGCAGAGCAAACAGTTTAGATATGGGCAAAAAGGCTATAAATAATAGGCAAATTTGCCTAGTTTTTAATTGAAGTTTCATTCTTTATTCTCTCCACTACCTATACGGCGTTTATTGGTGTTACTAAAGGACTCTGGTCTAGAATTTTGTTCTGTTAAAAAGCCCTTGTAAAAACTATCTTTAAGGTCCTTTTTAATAAGTGGCGAAAATGGAGCCATAAGTGGGGCAGAAAAACTTTCCGTGCAAACTAGGTGAATTAGTAGCCAAGCAAAAGCAACTAAAAGCCCATATACACCAATAGAGCCACCGATAACTAAAAAGAAAAGCCTTAAAAGTGAAAGTGGTTGTTCAAGTTCGGGAACGGTATATAAACATATCCCAGAAAGAGCAATAATCATAAGGGTAGGTGGCGAAATAATCCCTGCGTTAACGGCAGTTTCGCCAAGAACCAGACCACCTACTATCGAAACCACCATTCCTACGTATCTAGGCATACGCACGCTTGCTTCGTTTAATATTTCAAAGATTAAAAATGTAAAAAACATTTCGTAACTTGGCGATAGGGGTATACCTTTTATGCTATTTACTATCGTAAGCAAAAAGGAAAGTGGTATAAGTTGAAGATGAAATAGTTCTGCCGAAACGAAAAGCGCAGGCAAAAGTAGAGCAAGCAAAACGGAAAACAAACGAATTCCCCTAGCAAAAGTAGCCGAATATGGGGCGCTATAATAATCGCTAGGGCTTTGGAAGTCTTCTAGTAAAAGATAAGGCACGGTTAAAGCAATAGGCGAGCCGTCAACTAGAATAGCCACCCTACCTTCAAGAATTTTAGCAACCAAAATGTCCGGCTTTTCCGTGTTGCCCACTTGCTTAAACACGTGTGGCTTTTTGTTGCCTAAATATTTTGCCACGTAAGAAGAATCTAAAACGGCGTCTAGGTCTATTTCGTTTATTTTGGACTTAACCTTTTGAACTATTTCCGTGTCTACAACGTTATCTAAATAGCATATAGAAACGTTGGTTTGCGAAAGTCGACCTACCTTAAGGTCTTCAAACTTTAGATGGGCAGACTTTAACCTACGCCTAATTAAACTAACGTTAATAGGCAACGCTTCCACAAAACCTTCTCTTGGACCTTTTATAACCGTAGAAGTAGGTGGTTCTTGAATGGCGCGCTTTTCAAACTTGCGTATTCCAAAAGCAATGGAATAATCCACGCCGTCGCACAGTAGCACGCAAGAGCCTAAAACCACTTCGTCAATAGTCTCTTCAAGGGTGGTTGCTTTAAGTTTTTCGGGATTATAAAAAGCCTTCCATAAACTTTCACTATCAGGGCTTCCTTCAAAAATAGAAGCAGGTTTAATGATAAGTTCGCCCATAAATTCCTTGTCCACAAGGTCTTTAGCAAAAATAATTAAACCGTCTGCCTCTCCAATCTTTATGTCGGAGTAGGCAATGTCGTCGGAAGACAGGCTTTTTTCAATAAGTGTTCTATTCTCTTTAAGAGAAGTTTTAAGTTTCATAATGCTAGTATTTTTAATAGAAATTTTTTTATTCTTTGCAAAAGAAAAAGGGACTGAAAATCAGTCCCATAAAGATTATTCTTTTAACTTCTTCACAGATGCAAAGATAACGGTTGCTAGAGCGTGAAAATCATATTCAGATTGCGAATTTTCTTCAATGGTTAAGGCAATCTTACTTATGATTTCGCATTCGGTAGTTCTGTCAAGGTTTTCGGTAAAAATACCTTCTATAAGGCTTGCAACAAGGTTAACGCTATCCTTTTTAACGTGGCCCTCAATAAGCCCCGTTATAACTATTGCCACCTTGCTTTGGGGGAGTTTTTGTCCACTTAAAATCTTGTTTATTGTAACCTTAATAATAATTGAAAGCGAACCACTCATAATTCCTGCCGAAAGAACTTGAGCGTCAAAAATAGGGCTTGCGCCAATTATAAGGTTGTAAACGAAATTAAGTATAACCCCAATAACGAAAGGTAGCAAGTAGAATAGTCTTTTAATAGCCTTGTTTTTAACAAGCCTATCTAAAAGGAATACCGTAGCAAAGCAAATAGTTGCAATTATAATAGAAGGAAGACTGTAAGAAGCAAAAAAGTTTTGTAATACTATTAAGTTCATAATGCACCTGCCTTAGGGGCGGGTTATCATTTATTATTAAATTTTTTCATTGCCAAATATAACCTTTTGTAAAAAGGATAAAAGTTACAATAGTAATAAGATTTTATAACGCCACCCCCTAAAATATATTTTTCCAAACGCCAAGTTAAGTGTAGCACTAGATAGCAAAATATCAAGTATCTTATGACAAAAAAAGTGGACTTGCAATGCAACATACAACAGAATTTATAAACATATCCTTTTGTAAAGGAGAAGGTTATGTTTATAAAATTCATTTTGTTTTTATTAGGAAAATTAACATTTTTTACAGGGAGCGTAGTTGGGGCAAGTTCCTTTCCAAAGCCCCTATCGGCAGAAGAAGAAAAGGAATGTTTGCAAAAGGTGGCAAACGGCGACGCCTTGGCAAGGGAAAAACTTATAACCCACAATATGCGTCTAGTTGCCCACGTGGTAAAAAAGTATTCGGGAACTCTTGAAACAGACGACTTAATTTCGGTAGGAAGTATAGGTCTTATCAAGGCAGTAAACACCTACAATTTAGAAAAAGGCACGTCATTTGCAACGTATACGGCAAAATGTATAGAAAACGAAATATTAATGTTGCTTCGCGCAAACAAAAAACATCAAAACGTTTTATCGTTATCCGACCCCGTGGGAACGGATAAAGACGGAAACGAACTAACTTTAATAGATCTTCTTTGCGAAAAGGAAGACGCAGTTTTTTCCCAAGTGGATAAAAGCATAGAAAGGGAAAAGTTTTTGGCGTTTATAAAAAAGCATCTTAGTAAAAGGGAATACACCATAATCTGTTTGAGATACGGATTAAAGGGAATGCGAAGTTACGCCCAAAGGGAAGTCGCAAGTTTTTTAAAGATATCACGGTCATACGTTTCACGCATTGAAAAAAAGGCGATTGAAAAATTAAAAAAGGTTATCCAAAAAGGTCAATTTAATTGCTAAAGTGATTTTATTGTGTTACAATAAAACAAAAGGGGAACTTTTATGGAAAAAAGCGTTGCCGTAGTAGCGATAATAATTAGCGACACTAGTGCGATAGAAAAGGTTAATTCCTTGTTGTCGTCTTTCCGTGACGATATTATCGGCAGAATGGGTATTCCCCATCAACACGGCTTGAATTTAATAAGTATTGCTATAGAAGCAACAAAGGAAAGAATAAACAGTTTGTCTGGTAAACTAGGAATGATAAACGGTGTAACCAGCAAAGTGCTTATAGCAAAATAATATGGCTTGGGCGTTTGTAAGTGGCGCAACGGGTGGTATAGGCAAAGCCTTTGCTAAAGAGTGCGCTAGTAGTGGCTTCGACCTTTTTTTGACGAGTAGAAGCACGGATAAACTTGCCGAACTTGAAAAAGAGATTGCTTCAAAGTATTCCGTCAATATTTTAACCTTTGCTTGCGATTTAACTTCTGATGCAGAAATTCAAAGCATGATAGATTTTATGCTTGAAAAGGGCGTTCGCTTTAAGCGAATTTTGAACGTCGCAGGGGTGGATACTCAAAAAGGTTTTTTAGATTACACCTTGCAAAAGGTGTTGTTTCAAATAAACGTTAACGCAAAGGCAACCATAAGCCTTACCCATCAATTATTAAAGATAAGCGACGGGGCAGAAGTTTTAACCGTATCAAGTATGTCCGGCGTTTCGCCAATGCCATACTTTGCGCTCTATAGCGCAACCAAAGCAATGCTAACCAACTTTTTTACAGCGTTGCATTACGAACTAAAACCACAAGGTATAAAAGTTACCACCGTCTTGCCGGGTGGCGTTTACACTAGGGCAGACGTTATAGAAGATATAAAAGGTCAAGGGCTTTGGGGTAAACTTTCTGCAAAATCACCAGAGTTCGTAGCGAAAAAGTCGCTTAAAGCTTTGCAAAAAAACAAAGTCAAATATATTCCGGGTGCATTTAATAAGTTACTTAACTTTGTAATGAAACTTTTGCCAAAAGGTATAGTCTTGCGATTTATTGCAAGAAGATGGAAAAAACAAACTAAAGATGCGTTTTAACGCTAGGGGGAAAAATGAGTTTAGCAGATAAGGTTTTTATTGATACTTGTAACAGTATTATAAAAGACGGTTGGTGGGATACCGACGTGGATGTTCGCCCAAAGTGGCTTGACGGCACGCCTGCCCACACGGTAAAAAAGTTCTGTATAGTAAACAGGTATGATTTAAGGAAGGAATTTCCAATATTAAGCCTACGTCGCACGGCGTTTAAGTCGGCAATTGACGAGATTTTGTGGATATGGCAAAAAAAGTCCAATAATGTTAACAACTTAAATAGTCATATTTGGGATAGTTGGGCAGATGAAAGTGGTTCAATCGGCAAAGCATACGGTTATCAATTAGGCGTTAAACATAAGTATAAAGAAGGGGAATTCGACCAAGTTGATAGGGTTTTATACGACTTAAAGCACAACCCACAATCAAGAAGAATAATGACTAATATCTACGTGCATCAAGACCTTAACGAAATGCACCTTTACCCTTGCGCTTATTCAATGACTTTTAACGTAAGTGGGGATACCTTGAACGGTATTTTAAATCAAAGGAGTAACGACGTTTTAACGGCAAACAATTGGAACGTAGTTCAGTATGCAGTTCTTCTTCATATGTTTGCGCAAGTTTCCGGCTTAAAGGTAGGTGAACTTGTTCACGTTATAGCAGACGCGCATATTTACGATAGGCACGTTCCAATCGTAGAAAAAATTCTTAAAAACCCACAATTCCCAGCGCCAAAATTCTGGATAAACCCTGAAGTTAAAAATTTCTACGATTTTACCGTAGACGACTTTAAACTTGAAGGTTACGAGTTTAACAAGTTAGAAGATAAAATAGAGGTAGCAATCTAATGAAAGCGATAGTTGCAGTAGATAAAAAATGGGGCATAGGAAAAAAGAACGACCTTCTTTTTAGTTTGCCTGAAGATATGAAGTATTTTAGAGAAAAGACGGCTGGTAAAACCGTTTGTATGGGATATAACACCTTGCTTTCTTTCCCAGGGAGTAAACCCCTTAAAAATCGTGTAAATATCGTTCTTGCGCCCGAAGGCGTCGTAAGGGACGATTGCACGGTCGTTTATACTTTAGAACAACTCTCCCATGAACTTAAAAAGTATAATACGGAAGACGTTTTCGTAATAGGTGGGGCAATGTTTTACCGAACAATGCTTCCATACTGTTCGGAAGTTTTAGTTACCAAGGTAGATGCTGACGGCGGGGCAGAAGTCTTTTATGAGAATTTAGACGACTTGCCTAATTGGTCTTGCGTATCGGTGGGCGAACCTATACAAAGCAACGGCTTAACTATTAGATTTACAGTTTATAAAAATAGCGAAATTAAAGAATTTTAACACGTAAAGGGTAAACGCCGACGGCGTTTCCCTTTTTAGTTGCAAAAAAGTTAGAAAAGGATAATTAAAATGGGACTACTAAAAAAGCGTGAAATGGATATGACGGTCGGGCCAATTTTTAAGAAAATGGTCATTTATGCGATTCCGTTAATAATTGCAAACCTATTGCAAACGGCGTTTAATATGGCAGATACCTTCGTGTTGGGTATTTTTGCTGAAGACGGTGACCTTTGCGTAGGCGCAGTTAGCACTACGGGTTCGCTTATCAACATGATAATTTCCTTGTTTATTGGTTTGTCGGTTGGCGCAAACGTCGTCGTTGCCAAGTTTTTAGGCGCTAAAAGAGATGAAAACGTTAAAAGAACCATTGGCACGTCGGTATTTTTAAGTTTAATTGCAGGCGCAATTTTAGTAGTGGTTGGTATTTTTTGTTCTAGAATTTTCCTAAATTGGACGGGTGTTAGTAACGAGTATATCGACCTTGCAACAACCTATTTAACCATATATCTATGTGGTTCGCCGTTTATGTTGCTTTATAACTATGCGGCAAATATCCTAAGAGCCGCCGGCGATACCTTTCGCCCAATGCTATACATAACAATAGGTGGCGTTATAAACGTTGTTCTCAACATAATACTTGTTGTATTCACACCGTTAGATGTTGAAGGCGTTGCCATCGCAACCGTTGCTAGTAACGCTTTTGCAGGTATAGCCTGCTTTTTGACCTTGCTAAAGGGTAAAAGTTCAGTAAGGTTCGAGTGGAAATGTTTAAGAATTTACAAATACGAGTTTGTAGAATTGCTAAAAGTTGGTATTCCATCTGGTATTAACAGTTGCCTATTCGGTTTTTCAAACACCATAATAGCGTCTTCTATAAATAGACTTGGGTATATATATGGTGGTCATATCGTAGCAGGTTCTGGATACGCTAATCAATTCGACAATATTATATACGTTTGTATGAACTCTATCGCCCTTTCAGCCCAAGCGTTCATAAGTCAAAACTACGGCGCTAGAAACTATACTAGAATAAAAAAGACCTTTTTTACTTCGATAGGAATAGTATCCGTCGTGGGTATTGTTATAAGTGGTATAATGGTAGCCCTTGTTTATCCTTTAATAAAGGTAATTTCAGGTAATCCTTTAGTTGCTCAAGCGGCGCTTACTAAAACTCTTTGGATAGGCGCTTTCTATACGCTATGCGGTATTATGGATACAATGAGTTACTCTTTAAGGGGAGTAGGCAAAAGTTTTACGGGTATGGTCGTTACCTTAACGGGCACGGTGTTGTTTAGAGTTCTATGGATAATGTTTATATTCCCACTAAAACAAACGGAAGCAATGCTATACTGCGTATATCCAATCACATGGATTATTACAATAGTTACCTTTATTATTATCATAGCCCTTGTGTTTAAGAATTTACGTAGAAAACTAGAACTTGAAGATAAAATTACCACAAGTTTTAAAAGTCAATTTTAAATGATAAATTTGTCATAAAAGGAAAAGTATAATAATACTATCGATTAAGACAAAATAATTTTAAATTTGTGTTAGTATTCTATTGACAAAAAGAATTTTATATATATAATAAATGTTAGCACTTAACAAATGAGAGTGCTAACATTGGTTTTTATGGAGGTGTTTAATTATGACAGTTAAACCATTATTTGATAAAGTTGTTGTAGAGAGTGTAGAAGCAGAAGAAAAGACTAACAGTGGATTTATATTGCCAAGCGCATCACAAGAAAAGCAACAAATGGCAGTAGTCGTTGCAGTAGGCCCAGGGGGACTAATCGACGGCAAAGAAGTTACGATGCAAGTAAAAGTAGGGGATAAAATCCTTTATTCAAAATACGCAGGAAGCGAATTTAAGGTTGACGGCAAAGAACTAACTATAATCCGTCAAAGCGACATTTTAGCAATAGTTGAGTAAAAAGGGGGCAGAAAAATGGCTAAACAATTAAAATATGGCGAAGACGCAAGAAAAGCATTACAAAAGGGTGTTGATACTTTAGCAGATACCGTTAAAATCACGTTAGGACCAAAAGGGAGAAACGTTGTTTTAGAAAGGAAATTTGGTGCGCCACTAGTTACTAACGACGGCGTTACCATTGCAAAAGAAGTTGAACTTGAAGACGCATTTGAAAACATGGGCGCTTCAATGGTAAAAGAAGTTTCTACAAAAACAAACGACGTAGCAGGCGACGGCACAACGACTGCTCTAATTTTAGCGCAAGCAATGATAAACGAAGGTTTAAAGAACGTTGCAGCAGGCGCAAACCCCGTTATTCTTAAAAAGGGTATCGCAAGCGCAACCGAAGTTGCAGTAGAAGAACTTAAAAAGATTTCTAAACCTGTCGTAGATAAAAACGGAATTTGCCAAGTAGCATCAATCTCTGCTGGCGACGATACTATCGGCGAACTTATCTCCGAAGCAATGGAAAAGGTTGGTAAAGACGGCGTTATTACTATCGAAGAAAGTAAAACTATGAAAACGGAATTAACCACCGTTGAAGGTATGCAATTTGATAGGGGATACGCTTCTGCATATATGGTAACAAATACCGATAAAATGGAAGCAGTATTAGAAAACCCCGTAATTTTAATTACCGATAAAAAAATAAGCAACATACAAGAAATTCTACCTGTAATCGAACCTATCGCTCAACAAGGTATGCGCCTACTTATAATCGCTGAAGAAGTTGAAGGCGACGCGCTAGCAGCCCTTGTAGTAAACAAACTTAAAGGTGTGTTCAACTGCGTTGCAGTAAAAGCACCGGGATTTGGCGATAGAAGAAAGGCTATGCTTGAAGATATCGCAATCTTAACGGGTGGCACGGTAATTTCTTCTGAAATGGGTTATGAATTTAAAGACGTTACTATGGATATGCTTGGTCGTGCAGGCACGGTAAAGGTAGATAAAGATAATACTACCATTATAAACGGCGCAGGCGATCCAGCGCAAATCGAAGCAAGAAAGCAAGCAATAAAGGCGCAAATAGAAGTTACTACTTCTGATTACGATAAAGAAAAATTACAAGAACGTCTTGCAAAACTTGCAGGTGGCGTTGCAGTAATCAACGTTGGCGCTGCTACCGAAATTGAAATGAAAGAGAAAAAACTTCGCATAGAAGACGCGTTGAACGCAACCAAGGCAGCCGTTCAAGAAGGTATCGTTCCAGGTGGTGGAATAGCCCTTATTTCTACAATCAAAGCAGTTCAAAAATTTGCCGAAGGTCTAAGTGGAGATGAAAAGACGGGCGCTAGCATCGTTCTAAAAGCCATTGAAGCGCCATTAAAGCAAATTGCAACAAACGCAGGTCTAGACGGCTCAGTTATCCTAAACGAAGTGTTAAAAGCAAATAAGGTAAACTACGGCTTTAACGCGCTAACTAACGAATATACCGATATGGTTGCAAGTGGAATTATCGACCCAACCAAGGTTACTAGAACTGCCTTAATGAACGCAGCGTCAGTTGCAGGCGTGTTCCTAACTACCGAATCAGTTGTTGCAGACATTAAGGAAGAAAACGTTCCACAAATGCCTGCCGGTGGTGGAATGGGTGGAATGTATTAATAAAAAGTTAAACGTTCTAACGAATAGCAAAAAAGAGCAAAAAGGGTAAGAGCATTCTCTTACCCTTTAACAAATAATATACAAAATAGAAAAAGAGTAGAAGTGTAATTTTCTACTCTATAACGGGGTGTAGCGCAGTTTGGTAGCGCGCGACGTTCGGGACGTTGAGGTCGCAAGTTCGAGCCTTGTCACCCCGACCAAACAATCGGGCAGACGTGTTTCTGCCCGATTGTTTTGTTAGAAAGAAGAAAGTAAAATAGAAAGAAAAACGTCTTTCAAAAACTCCTTCGCACGTATAAAAATTATCATTACAAAGTTCACAACTCAACGCACCGTTGAGTTTTTTTAATTATAAACAAAAATGATATTGACATGTGAAATGCGTTGTTTTATAATGAAATTATAAACGGAGAAAACAATGGAAATTAACGAACTTAGCCAAAGGCTAAAGCAATGCAGAGTGGCGTGTGGGCTTTCACAAGCAGACCTTGCAGAAAAACTTAATTTAACACCACAAACTATTTCTAAATGGGAAAGGGGGCTTTCTTTACCGGATATCTATAAAATTTCCGATTTATGCTCTGTGTTTGGTGTTTCGGTGGGCGCTTTGCTTGATAACGTTATCAATACGGACAAAAACTATTTGATAGCAATCGACGGTGGTGGCACTAAAACGGAATTCGTGTTATATACCGAAGACGGTCAAGTGGTTGCAAGGCAACTTTTATCGGGAACAAACCCAAACGTGTGTGGAATAGAGAATTCTTGTAAAACCTTAAAGAGTGGAATAGACGCTCTACTTTGTGAAGGTGGGCACGTTAACTTTATATACGCAGGCATTGCAGGTGCGTATTCAGGCAAAAACAAGGCTAAACTTCAAGCCTTTTTGAAAAAGCAGTATCCACTATATAAAATAAGAGTAGAGTCTGACGTAATGAACGTGGTTGGGCTATCTGAAGACGGTGGAAAATGCACGGCTTGTATCGTAGGAACAGGCTCTTGCGTATACGGTTACGACGGGAAAGAACTTCATAGAGCAGGTGGCTGGGGATACTTGTTTGATTTAGAAGGCTCTGGTTATTATATAGGTAGGGAACTTATAACCCAAGCATTCGCTAGTTGTGACGGTTTGCAACCCGAAACCCTATCAACCAAGTTAGTTATGGAAAAACTTGGTGGAAAGCCTATCGAATGCATAGAAACTCTATACGGCTCTGGTTCAGACTATATCGCATCCTTTGCTCCTATCGCATTTACGGCAATGGAACAAGGGGACAAAACGGCAGAAAAAATCGTTAAAGATAGCGCAAAGCGAATAGCCCAACTTATAAAGTTCGTTCAAAGCAAGTATTCGGTTGGCAATAGGGTTATAATGTCTGGGAGTATATGCAAAAACCAAAAATCTTTCCAAGATTGCGTTTGCGAATATCTTGGTAAGGGCGTAATAGTCGAATATCCTAATTTTCCACAAATACTAGGGGGAATGAGAAAGGGTATGGACTATTTAGAGTTAAAATATTCCAAAAAAGAATTCGTTAAAAACTTTATAGAAAGTTATAAAAATTAAATATATAGGTGAAAAAATGATATCAACTGAACGTCGCAATCCAAAAACAACACACATAGATAAAGCAAGCACGCTAGAAGCGTTAAGACTAATAAATCAAGAGAATATGAATTCAGTAAACGCCGTTGGCAACGCTATCGAAGATATAGCAAAGGCAGTTGACGCAATAACCTTGGCAATGCAAAAGGGTGGAAGACTTATCTACGTTGGCGCAGGCACTTCGGGTAGGCTAGCGTCAGCCGACGCAGCAGAATGCCCACCAACTTTTGGCGTAGACTATAACACGGTTATCGCAGTAGTAGCAGGTGGACCTTCTGCGCTAGTTAAGGCGTCTGAAAACGTTGAAGACTTAGCAGATGAAGGGTTAAAGGCGATAAAGAACGTCAACCTGACTGAAAAAGACGTGGTTATGGGAATTTCAGCGTCGGGCAATGCGCAATTTATAATTCAAGCAATGCAATACGCTAAAGAAATAGGCGCAACCACCGTTTCGTTATCAAGCAATAAAGATGCAAAAATCGCCAAACTTGCAGACTATCCAATTTTTTGTGATACGGGCGCAGAAGTAATAACCGGTTCAACTAGAATGAAAGCAGGCAACTCACAAAAAATGGTTATGAATATGATTACTACCACGGTAATGATAAAACTAGGCAAAGTTTATGAAAACATGATGATAAACCTAAAACCAACAAACATAAAATTACGTGATAGAATGATAAGAATCGTTATAGAAATGACGGGCGTTGACTACCAGACGGCAGAAAATCTTTTAGAAGAAAACGATTTCGTTATTAGAAAGGCCGTCGAAAGTTATAAAGGGGGCAAATAAATGGAAATTAGAAGACTTACCGTAGACGATTACGATAAATTATTAGAGACGTTAAACTACGTTTTTACCATTGAAAATAAAAGGCAAATGGATTTTTTAACCTTACAGCCAAAAATGTGGATTAAAGACGACGAGCATATGCAAAAACATATCGGGGTGTTTGAAGGCGATACTCTATGTTCAGTTATAGGGCTATATCCATTTGAACTTAAAGTGTGTGGCGAAATAATCAAATGCGCAACAATCGGTAACGTTGCAACCAAACCCGAATACGAAGGCAAGGGCTTTTTTACTAAACTTATGACTATGATGGTGGAAGAAGCCGACAAAATGAATTTGGACTTTACTAGGCTTGCAGGTAAAAGACAGCGCTACGGTAGGTTCGGCTACGAAAACGGTGGGGTAATTAATAGATTTACCTTTACCAATAGTAACCGTAGATATTGTTTTGATGAAGAAAGTTATAAAAACGTAACCTTTAAGGAAGTAACCGAAAAAGACGAACAACTTATTGAATATATAAGGGACTTATCAAACTCTAAAGACGTTTGTTATTATAGACCTAAAAAACTCTCAACTAAAGATATCTATCTAGGGCTTACTAGCAGAAACTATATTCCATACGTAGCGTATGACGGGGAAAAACCAATCGGATATTTTTGTTCGGGCGCAAACGGAGAAGTTTTTGACGAAATAAGGTCGGAAGATTTTGAAAGTTACAAAAAAATCATTTGCGCATGGCAACTAAAGGTTGGCATAGACGTAAGCGTTCCCGTTCCACCATACGCCGTAGAAGAACTAAAATTAATGTCTAGTATATGCGATAGGCTATACATTAACTTCCCATCAAAATTTAGAATTAATAATTGGGAAAAGATGTTCGATTTATTTATGAAGTTAAAATACAAAAACTATCGCATGCCAAAAGGGGAATTTAATCTAGAAGTAAAAGATTTTGGCACGTTCAAGTTTTACGTTGACGAAAAAGGCGCAGGTTGTGTTAAGACGCAAGACGCTCCACAACTTAGTTTAGACCGTATTAAGGCAACGTCATTCGTTTTCGGACCATTCCCAGCAGAAATTACTGCAGATTGCCCAGACGTTGTATCTATATGGTTCCCACTTCCTATCAGTTGGGATTTTGTGGAATCACTTTAGTTATAATAGGTATTTCAATGAATGAATTTATTTTACAAAAAGAAAATTTCAAAATTAATTTTTCATATACAGAAAACTCACTTTGGCTTGAAGGTGGCAACTTTTATTGTATGAAAATAAAGTCTTGCCCCTTGTTTTACGGTGTAATTAAAGACCTTAAAACAAACCGGTTGCAAGAGTTTGATTCCAAACAAAAATGGAAAAGCGTTACTTTTGAAACTAGCCAAGACGTTATAAGTCTAACTTTTGACGGACTAAACGGCTATGAAAAGGTGGGCGTAAAGTTATCTGCTACTATCGACGATAATGGAATAACTTGGACGAGCAAGGTTGTAAACGAAAACACTAGCGTGTCGGTTATTGAAATTACGCACCCTACTGCCATCGTAGGAGGCCCTAGTTTTGACTTGTTTTCGCCATGCTATTCAGGGCTTGTTATACCAGACGCAGGCAAAAAGGGGTATAAGATAGATAGACCATACGGTAACACTATGCAATTTATTTGCGCATACGGCAAAGAAGGTGGCGTGTATTTTTCTGCGCACGACCCAGATCCTGCCCTAAAGCGCTTAGAAATAGTTGCAGAGAAAGGCGTTGCCGACGTTCGTTACGTTTATCTTGGTGAAAACGCCACCCTTCCTTGCAATAGTTTTGCCTTAAACGGTGAATACCGTTGGCAAGCCTTAAAAGGGGATTGGTATGACGGCAGTAAAATTTATAAAGAATTCGTTCAAACTAAAGCAACGTGGCTACCAAAAATCGACCAAGACGGTAGAGTAGGCACTTTGCAAAAATTTAAAGATATTCCATTTTGGATATGCGACTATATTCCAAACTCAAAAGAGCAAGGGGATAATAAACCAATGGCAATAAGTGCCGGTAGCGATTTGTATTCAGAAGGCTATTGGTATAACGCCCCTATTGAATTGCAAAAGCAGTTAGGCGTTCCCGTTGCATATCACGTATATAATTGGCACGAAAGCGCTTTTAACGTTGATTACCCCCACTTTATACCAGCAAAGGAAGAATTCAAAAAGGGACTAAAAATATTAAAAGAAAACGGCATTTTAGTTATGCCGTATATAAACGCTTTGAGTTGGGAAACTAAAGACGACTATTCAGGTAAATATCAAACCACCTTTACAAATACGGGTATAAAAGGCAGCGTAAAAACACTATCGGGCGACGTAAAGGTAGTGGAATACCCACAAACTCACGACGGAAAAACTTGTGTTCAGTTAGCCTATATGTGTCCAACTGACCAAGTGTGGCAAGAAATAATTAAAGACGTTACCAAAACTTTGGAAAAGGAATTTGAAGTTGACGGAGTATATTTCGACCAAATATCTGCTTCGCACGGTAACCCTTGTTACGATAAAGAGCACGGGCATACCGTTGGGGGTGGAACGTTCTGGAAACAAGGTTACCAAAAAATGATGGATAAAATTTGCGTTGATAGACCACAAAACTCCTTCTATTTTTCCGAAGACAACGTTGAAGAATACGCAAATATGTTCGACGGGTTCTTAACGTGGCGTTGGGGTATTGCTAACGCCGTGCCAGCATTCCCAGCGATATACGCAGGCTACGTTCAAATGATTGGCAGAAGTTGTTTAGGAAATAAAAAAGACGACGTAGAGTTCTTAAAATATTCCCTTGCAAAATCATTCGTTTACGGGCAACAACTAGGGTGGTTTAAAGCCGGCGTAATCTATAATAAAAAGGTCATGCCTTTCTTAAAAGAACTAGTTCAAACGAGATATAAATATACCAAACTATTTAACTATTCGGAAATGTTGCGTCCACCAAAGGTAGAATGCAAAACTTTACCACTAGTAACTTCACCAGCCCTATATTTTGCCGACGACGTGGTTATGGAGCGTGTTATATCGGGCGCTTGGCGTTGTAAGAAAACAAATAAGGTCGTGCTTTTCGCTATAAACGTTGACGAAAAGGAATGCGACGCTAACATTTCCTTTGACGCTAATGAATACGCAATAGATAGTAATAAACTTGCAAGCGCAGGTTTTGAAATAAAAGACGGCATAGCAGAAATTAATATAAAAATGCCACCTTTATCCATTAAAACGTTTGAGTTTTAATAATATAATAGCATATCGGATAAATAAAAACACCTTGTTAGGTAAGACTAAAAGTCTTATGCCGACAAGGTGTTTATTCTTTTTTAGGTGTGTTGCCAAATTTTTTCTTATAAAGCCTTATGAAAAACGATAGGTTTGTAAAACCTGAATCTTCAGCCACTTCAGAAACGTTAAATTCTCCACTTTGCAACTTAATTCTTGCATTTGTTAAACGAATATTGTTTCTATATTCAATGGGGGATAACCCCGTATATTCTTTAAATAACCGTCTAAAACCAACTTCACTCATATCGCAAAGTTGTGCGTAATAGATGATTTTTTCGTTTTTATTATAATTTTCAGAAATTTCCGAAAGGGCAGTTTGCAAGCGCTTGTATTTGGTTGGGATTTTGTTATACGTTTCGTCTATCTTCCATAAAAGTTCGTATAGTCTAGACCTATAATAGAAAGGGTGTCCTAAAAAATGGTTTTTTATAGGTTGAAAAAAGGAGTTTATTTGTTCGCCTGCATTAGGGAAAAATATTTTTTGTGGCAAATTCAAGTATTGTGGAAGAATACCCGTTTTAAGGTCGAACTGAACTATTTTGGTCTCCGTTCCGTCTTCTATATAAGTCGTAGAATAAACCACGCCTTTAGGAATAAAAATAAATTCCCCAGCCTTAACTGACAAATCTTTTACATCGGTATTAGAAAAGGAATACCTAGTAACGCCCTTAACGGTATAAATAAAGCCGTGTTTAGTCCTACCATTCCTATAAAAATGGTTAAAGCCTTTAGGTCTAAAAACGTTTAGAATTTCTATATTTTCCACGGTAAATTGTGGTTCTTGAAGTTTATATTCTGCTCTCATAACCTTTTTATTTGATGATAACACTATAAAAAATCATTGTCAACGACAAATTATAAAAATGTTTGAATAGTGTTAAAAAATATCGTATAATATATTGAATAGAGTGTTAGTTAGTGCTATAATTTATACTAGAGAAATATGTGATAACATATTTTATGGTAAATTTTAGACAATTTTTTTAAAAGGAGCAAATGTTTGAAAAATACATTTTTATTAAAATCTAAAGAAGCCGTTGCTCTATACGAAACGTTCGCTAAAGACTTGCCGATTATAGATTTTCACAATCACGTAAACGTTCAAGACTTAAAAAACGACCGTGTATATAAAAACGTTACGGAATTGTGGGTTGCGTCCGACCCTTATAAGCATAGACTTATGCGTATATGTGGCGTTAATGAAGATTTAATTACGGGCAATGCGTCTGACTATGAAAAGTTTGAAGCCTTTTGCTCTATTTTTCCATTGCTTGCAGGCAACCCGGTATACGATTGGTCAAGAATGGAACTTAAGTTCTTGTTTGATATTGACATTCCTATATGCAGAGAAAATGCAAGGTGGATATTCGATAAAACTTCGGAATTGTTAAAGGGTAGCGACTATACCAATAACGCAATACTAAAAAGATTTAATATCGAATATCAATCACCTGTAGCGCAAATTCTTGACGACTTATCTTATTTTGACGGAAAAACCGTTGCGCCTTCTTTGCGTGGGGACAATCTTTTACAACCAACCCTAGAACTAAAAAAAGGTTTAGCGCAAGCAACGGGTAAAAAAGTTGATAGCCTAGAAGAATATATTTCGGCAGTATGCGATATGCTTGACAAGTTTAACGACGCAGGATGTAAATTTGCCGACCACGCCCTTGACGCAGGATTTTTCGACGGAGATGGTGAAAAAGTAAAGATACTCACCCTTCTTGGCGTGGAATATGCAAAACGTGGTTGGACGTTGCTTTTACACCTAGACGCAAAGCGTAAAACTAGCCAAAGACTACTAGAACTTGCAGGTCCAGCAGGGGGATACGCATGTGTTGGTGGAAACTTTAACCTTTCAGCCGTATGCGACTTGCTTGGGGATATGGAAAGAAGTGGTGGATTACCTGATACCGTATTGTTTCCACTTAATATGAGCGACCAAGCCCCACTTGCCGTTATGCAAGGCTCTTTTTCACAAAACGGGGTTGCTTCAAAAGTGCAATTAGGTCCTGCTTGGTGGTGGTGCGACCACGAATTTGGTATAACCAACACCTTAAAAGCAATATCAAACTTTGGCGTTTTGTCGCAGTTTATAGGCATGACGACGGATAGTAGAAGCGTTTTATCATTTATCCGTCACGACTATTTTAGAAGAATACTATGTTCGTATCTAGCCGAACAAAATGAACAAAACGAATGGGATTTACCATTAGAAACGCTTGGCGAAACGGTGGAAAAGATTTGCTATCGTAACGCACTAAATAAATTAAAAAAGTAAAGGGAGATAAAAATATGGGTAAATTATTTGAAGGAAAAGTTGCAGTAGTAACGGGCGCAGGTGGAACTTTGTGTTCGGAAATCGCTAGGGAAATCGCCAAAGAAGGCGCAAAAGTTTTCTTAGTAGGAAGAACTGAAGAAAAACTTATAAAGGTTGCCGACCAAATAAAAGAAAACGGTGGCTGGGCAAAAACCTACGCATGCGACGTTACCGATAAAAATGCTATAAGTGAACTAGCAAAATTCGTAGAACAAACTGCAGGCCCATGTAACTTCTTGGTAAACGGCGCTGGTGGTAATAACCAAAAAGCAATGCCTTCTATCACTAAATTCGACATGGCAGAACTTGACGGCACCCTTCCCGAAGGAACTAAAGGTTTATACGATATAGATATGGACGCCTTTGAAAGCGTTCTAAAAATAAACACCATGGGAACGGTTATTCCAACTATGGAATTTGCAAAACAAATGGCAAAAAATGGTGGGGGAAGCGTTATCAACTTTGCATCAATGAATAGTTACTGTCCGTTAACCCGTTGTTTTGCTTATGCAATGAGTAAAGCCGCAATATCTAACTTAACGCAATCTTTCGCAGCGTATTATGCGCCTGCAAAGGTAAGAATAAACGCAATCGCGCCGGGCTTTATGGTTAACGAAAGAAGCAAAAACTACCTAGGCACGGTAGAAGACGGACTAACTGCGCGTGGGCAAAGCGTAATTTCACATACGCCAATGGGCAGATTCGGTCAAGCCGAAGACCTAGTTGGTTGCGCAAAATGGCTACTTAACGAACAAGCGTCTTCATTCGTTACGGGTATCACTATTCCCGTAGACGGTGGCTTCTTAACGCTTGGTGGCGTGTAAAATCTACGGGCAATAGCCCAAGGAGAAAAACTATGATTTTAACCGATTATTTTAGAAGCGCTCACGACGCAACGTGGGATTTTGCGTTGCAGTCGGGCGTAAATAAAGGGGTAATAAGACTACCTGAAGATAAGGATTTTGATATAACCAATTATTCACATTGGAGAGAAGTTCATAAAAGGTTTACCGATTACGGCATAACCCCACTATTAATAGAACCTATGCCAAACGAACTTCACGACCATATAAAGGCAGGGGACGTAAGGCGTGACGAGTGTATAGAAAAAGCAATTAAAATGTTTCCAATAATGCAAGAACTTGGCATAGAAGGAATTTGTTTTAACTTTATGGCGCACGTTGGTTGGCTTAGAACGTCTTCTACCTATCCAGAGCGTGGTGGGGCAATGGTTACCGAGTATAATGCAAAAGCCTATACGCCAACTAACGCAAAAATCACGGCAAAAGAACTTTGGAATAATTACGAATATTTTATAAAAGCAGTTATTCCCGAAGCAGAAAAATACGGAATTAAACTTGCCCTTCATCCAGACGATCCACCCGTTCCAAAACTTGGCGACGTTGAAAGGATTATGATTAGCCGTGAAAATATTAGAAAAGCGCTAAACGACTTTGTTAAAAGCGATAACTTGGGGCTATGTATGTGTCAAGCAAACTTCTATATTATGGGCGAAGATTTAGAAAGCGTTATCCAAGAGTTTGCTAAAAAGATATTCTTCGTGCATTTTAGAAACACCACTAGAACGCCCAACGGTTTTAGAGAAACCTTTCACGACAACGGCGATATAGATATGGCAAAACTAATGCAAATCTATATAAAAAACGGTGTAAACGTTCCAATTAGAGTAGACCACGTTCCAACCTATGCAGGCGAAAAATCTCAAGTTGCAGGATACGACGCTATGGGTAGGCTTTTTGCAATAGGATATCTTAAAGGAATTTTGCAAGCGTGTGAATTGCAAAATAAATAGTAAAGGAGAATAAGCGATGATTAAAATTGGTAGCAAAAGTATAAAAAAGCAAGAAAACTTTTGGAATCACGCGCACTTTCACCCAACAGACGCTATTGAAGACGCTTGGGGTAAGAAATTAATCGATAAATATTCTAGCGACGGCGCTGTAAAAATGATTCGTTTTTACACAATGTTTGAAGATATAGTTTACCTTGGCGACGACGGTGAATTGTTATACGATTTCCGTATAAACGACTTGCGAATGGACTATCTTATCGAAAAGGGTTTTGATATTCTTTGCACCTATTGTTATATTCCCGACGCTATTGCAGAACGCCCAATGTCATACTATCTAGCGCAAGGCAAAGTAAGGTATAAAAATAAAGCCATAAACCTTTCCACTCCAACTAGTTATGAAAAGTGGGAAGAAATATGTCTAGCGTATACCACGCACCTAACCGAAAGATACGGCACGGAAAGGGTTAGTAAATGGTTCTTCCAATGCTATAACGAGCCAGACTGTTCAAGTTTCTTCCTTGGCGATTTAGGTCCAGACGACGATTGGCGTTATACTAAAGAAAGGTCGGCAGAAAGAGCAAGCCACTATAATAAATTATATTTTGGCTTCCAACGTGCTATAAAGAGCGTTTGTAAAGACTATCAAGTCGGTGGTTGCGCTTTGGCAGGGGAATTAAATTTCTTTAGAAATTGGTTAGACTTTGTAAAAGATAATAAACTTGGTCTTGACTTTATTTCTATCCACACCTACGGCACAGGTCCAAAGCCATTAAACGAAGGCACTTGCCCCGTAAACGTGGAAAATACACTAAAGGTATACGACAGTCGTTTTGCAGTAATTAAAGAAAAAGGGCTTGAGAACGTTCCACTAATCGTAGACGAATGGGGCGCAGGCACCGAAGGCGTTCGCTCTATTACCGAATGTCCAAAACTTATTTATAGAGAAAACGAATGGTTTTCTTCTTACTACGTAAAACTTATCTACGAACATATAAACCGTGGAAACAAACTTCGCCGTATGCTTATTTGCTTGTCCGGTCAAGATAGACAAAAGTTTGATTTTTCTGGAAATAGAACTTTCCTTACTAAAAACTTTATAAATAAGCCAATCTACAATGCGTATATCTTGGCAGGAAAACTTGGCGAAAACTTGCTTGGATTTGAAACGGACAATAAATATCTTTCAATAATTCCAACAAAACTAGATAACGGCGATTATTCAATGCTATTTACCTATTCAGAACAACTTTTTGACGAAAGTTTAGAAGATAAAACTGAAACCTTTAATTTTGAAGAAGATATCGTAGGCAAAAAGATTACCGTTTGGGCTATCGATAGAAGCCACTCCAACGCTTGTAGGTTGTTTGAAAAAAACGGTTGGGATTACGATTTAACCAAAGAACAACTAGAAGTGTTAAGGGAAGAAGGTAGACTAAAACCTGTAAAGGAATTTGTTGCAAACCAAAACTCTTTTGATTTAACCCTTACTGCAAACGGCACCTATCTAGTAACTATTGAAAAATAAGGAGAAAGGAAAATGAAATTCAACGATAGAGAAACTATTATTCAATTAACCCCACTTTGGAAGGGAGAAAGATTTCCAGACGGTAGACCAAAAGTTC
The DNA here is from genome assembly GCA_045591355.1 of Christensenellaceae bacterium. Taxonomy (GTDB): domain Bacteria; phylum Bacillota; class Clostridia; order Christensenellales; family Borkfalkiaceae; genus UBA1259. The sequence goes on from JAZNSS010000038.1 coordinate 128,362, forward strand.
CCCAAAAGTATCTAGATATTATGAGAACTATGACCTTGGAAGAATTGTGGAAGCCTATCTATCTAAAAGGCTACGAATCACAATTTGAAGGCGACCTTAAAACCCTTCACGACGACGGAAGAAAACTTATCGGTAGAGCAGTTACTGCAACCTACGTTCCTACCCGTCCCGACCTTTTAGACGTTGCTTTTGACGTTGGTAGAAAGGAAGGAAGACAAGGCAATTTCAATCAATGGGTTATCGATAATCTAGTTGAAGGCGACGTAGTAGTCGTTGATATGTATGACAAAATCTATAAAGGCACGTATCTTGGTGGAAACCTAACTACTGCAATCAAAAAGCGCACCAAAACGGGTGGTGGCGTTATTTGGGGTGGTATTCGTGACGTGGAACAGATGAAACAAGTTCCAGACGTTCAAGTATACTATCGTGGAATAGACCCAACCCCTATCCGTGAATTCGTTATCAAAGACTATAACGATATAACCCGTATTGGCAAAGCAACGGTATTGCCGGGCGATATCGTATACGGCGCAGGTGGTGGCGTGTTGTTTATACCTGCTCACCTTGTTCAAGAAGTTGTTGAAGGCGCTGCAAAAACCCACGTTAAAGACGATTTCGGTTTTGAAATGATATCACAAGGCAAGTTCACAACTGCGCAAATTGACCGTGCTACGTGGACGGAAGAAATGCTAGACATGTTGACCGATTGGATTAACAAAACCCCTGAAGCAGAAAAGTATCGTGACCTTGATTGGTCTGAAGAATACGATAAGGCTAGGAATGGCGACCCCAACGATACACAAACCATGCTTTAATAGTGGTTATAAACATCGCATAACTGCGTTTCTGGTCTGCATGATTAACTTTAATAATCAATACGGTCTATTAATTGCAATTTATCCCCCTTGCTTGTCAAGGGGGTTTTATTACGTCTAATTTGTATTAATTTTACTATAATTTTTTTAATCACATATTGACAATAGAGTTGCTATAAAGATATAATATAAATGAGTTTTAAAAAGTGCAAAAAAAGTGCATAAATATTAAAGAATAAAAAAATAAAAGGTGAGTTTTGAAGAAAAGCGCTTGGACGGTTTACGTCAACGTAATTTTATTAATAATTAACGTTCTTGCAATGGTTTTTTGCTTAAATAAGTTAGAATGGTATTGGCAAGTGCTAGGATACGGCTGTGCAGGGTTATTTACAGTCGGGTCTGTTATTACTTATTTTTTCAATCTAAAATCCATTTCAAGAAGCCTTTTTTCCTTTAACGTCGTAGCATTTATAATAATTGGTGTGCTAGCAATCTTTAATCTTTGTGGTATATTTGAAACCTTTTCCGATATGGAAAAAATCAAACAAGTAATTCTATCTGCTGGTTTTTGGGGATATTTAATATACGTTTTAATTCAAATGCTAAACGTCGTAGTATTGCCGTTGCCAGCCTTCGCCTTTATCTTTTTGGGGCTAGGACTATACGGGCCGTGGCAAACCTTCTTTCTAACCTATTTAAGTTTTGTTTTAGGGTCTATAGTTTGCTTTTTTATCGGCAGAGTATTCGGTCAAAAAGCCGTTGTTTGGTGCGTTGGCGAAGAAAATACGCAAAAATATAAAAAAGCAATCGGCAGTAAAGGGAATTTGCTTTTTGTAATGATGCAAGTTTTGCCCTTTTTTCCAGACGATATTTTGTGTATGATAGCAGGGCTTACTGCAATGAAATGGAGATTTTTTATAATCTCAATGGTGCTTATAAAACCAATCTATATAGCCGCCTTTTGTTTCTTGGGAACGGGTGACATTATTCCGTTCTCCGGTTGGGGAATACCCGTTTGGATAGCCATAATTTTAGCCTTTGCGCTTATCTTTATACTATTTTGCAAGTATCAAACCAAAATTGAAGAATGGTTTAGAAAGTTAAAACAAAAATTCTCAAGGTCAAAAAAATAGAAAATTAAATATTTTTTCATTTTAATGGATATTAGTATTGACTTTTTTACAAATATTGCATATAATAAAGATACCAAGTAATTGGGATTGACGGAAGGACTATACGTTCCTATCCATTTACAGACGAGTATGGCTCGTCTGTTTTTTATTTTTTAAAGTCGAACAGGCAACTAAAGTTGCTAACTCCTAAATTCAAGCCCCATCGGCTTTCAAAATCTGTAAAAAATTTTTCCTTTACTCAAGGATGGGACTTGCTCTTTCGAGCCTCCCGTAAAACAGTCCACAGGACTGTTTTTTCGCCTTTGGCGAATACGCAACAAAAGTTGCTAACTTCTAAATTCAAGTCCAATCGGCTTTCAAAACCTGTAAAAATTTTTCCTTTACTCAAGGATGGGACTTGCTCTTTCGAGCCTCCCGTAAAACAGTCCACAGGACTGTTTTTTCGCCTTTGGCGAATACGCAACTAAAGTTGCTAACTCCTAAATTCAAGTCCCATCTTCTTCTTTACTCAATACAAAAAAATAGTCCCAACACAAAAGTGCTAGGACTATTTTTGGTGTGAAGGATGGGACTTGAACCCACACGGATAACCATACGCCCCTCAAACGTACGCGTCTGCCAATTCCGCCACCCTCACGTAGCCTTATTATATTACTCAAATTTTTTCAGATTGTCAACACTTTTTCCGTGTAAATTTACATATTTTTCAAAAGTTTTTTCTATTTTATCCACGTAATTTTTAGTTTCTTTATAGGGTATAACGTTTAACGTTATTCCGTCTTTGCTGTATCTATTATCCTTAAGCCATTCTCTAACACGGGTTTCCCCGGCGTTATAAGCGCATATTACCAATCGAGAATCCTTAAATTTATTCGTCAAGTATCTTAAATAATAACAACCAAACGCAACGTTGGTTTCGGGGTCTGATAGGTCGTAAGTTGTAACGTTTAATTTATCTGCTATAAAGTTAGCCGTCGAAGGCAAAATTTGCATAAGACCTATTGCGCCTTTTGGACTTATAGCGTCTTTATTAAAACTACTTTCAACGTTTATAAAAGCGTAAACGGTAAATTTATTTAAGTTATATTCACTTGCGTATTTAACTACGTATTCGGAATATTTAACGGGATAAATATACTTTTTTTGAGCGTGAATAAATATTGCAGAAACTATAAAAAGTCCCCAAAAAATCCAAATGATTACCGTTAAAAGGTTATAAACAACCCTAGTTTTACCATTAAACCTTAAAATGCTCATAAAAAATGCGTATAACTACAAAGGTAATTATACGCAATTTATCTATTTGGTATGCTTATTTAATCATATCAACAACGGCTTTAGCACCTTCATAGGTGAATTCAACCATTTTCCAAATGGCTTTTTCCCCAAGTTTAGCATATTTTTTATAACTACTAACTTCCATAGAGAACACACCTTTATAATCTATTTCTTGTAAGGATTTAGCAAAGTCTTGCCAATCAATAATACCCAATCCAATAGGGTTATGTTGGTCTGTAGTTCCGTTGTTATCGTGAACGTGTAAAACTTCTAATCTATCGCCAAGCGCTCTAACCGTGTCGGCAGGGTTGATATTATGAATATTCATGTGCCCAACGTCTAGGCAGTTACAAAAGGCTTTTCTATCGTTAAGACCGTCAAGATATCTAATCATATCTTCGGTGGTAGAACAACCTGTATGGCAATTTCTACCTGTATCAGGGTCCCAACCAAACATATTTTCCACAGCGTTTTTAACGCCAAACTCTTTTAAAATTGGAGCAACTTTAGAGAATTCGGTCATGTTGCGTTCAAAGTCAAGTTGTTTATCAACCCATTTGCGAGCGATGTTGATAGGGTGAATAATAATGTATTTTGCACCTAAAATTGCCGTTGCTTCTATTTCTCTTTTAAGTTCTTCAATAACCATTGGCGTAAAGAAATACATATTATCTGGGTCAAAGTCTGAACGGAATATGGCGTGTGTTTGGTTAACGGTCATGCCTTCACCTTCTAGCATTTTGCGTTCTTCTTTGAAGTAGTTAACCCAGGTTTCTCTTGATTCATTAAAAATTGGCTTTGGTGTAGCCCAAGCACCACAAAGGGAATAGTCATAGCAGTCAAAACCAATCTTTTTTAGTTTTGAAGAAATTTGGTCACGTTTAAGACCTAAAAAGTTAAATGATTCAGAAGTAATGCCAATTTTCATACAATCTCTCCTAAAGGTTTTAAATTATTCTACAATAGATTAATCTAACAAGTCAATAGTAAAAGTAAAATTTTTAATAAAAACGTTAAACTTATATTAATAGTATTTATCATTAAGATAAATATTTGACATACGCATTTTTTAAAGTTATAATATGCAGTATGAAAATTATCATCGTAGGTGTAGGTAAGGTTGGAAGAACGCTTGCCTCAAGCTTTATAAATGAAAATCATGACGTAGTAGTGGTTGACGTTCGACGTGAAACGGTTGAAACGTTAGTTAACGCATACGACGTAATGGGCATAGTAGGTGGTGCTTTAGAAAAAGATACTCTTATAAACGCAGGGGTTTCTAATGCCGACCTGTTTATATCGTGCACTTCGCGTGACGAAATGAATATTCTAACCTGTGTTTTGGCTAAAAAATTAGGGGCCAAGCGCACTATTGCTAGGGTTAGAGACCCAGAATATCTAAAAGGAATGGAAACCTTAAAGGAGTTCTTAGGTCTTGACCTTATTTTTAATCCTGAAAGAAGAACGGCTTTTGAAATAGGTAACGCCTTAAAATTCCCATCGGCAAAAGGGCTAGAAGTTTTTGCTGGTGGCAAAGCGTTAATGGTTGAGTTTGAAATAGAAAAGAATAACCCAATCATTGGCGAAAGTTTGAAGGATATAAATAAATCGTTTGGTGGCAAAGTCTTGTTTGTAATGGTAAAAAGGGGCAGAAAGACTTATATTCCAAACGGCTCGTTTATCATTGAAAGAGAAGATAGGGTTCATATAATCGGCGCAGAAAAAGATATTTCGGCATTCTGCAAAAAGATAAAAATGTTCAAACCACGCGCAAAATCAATTGCGATAATAGGTGGTGGAAAGATTTCCGTTCATCTTGCTCAAGAACTTTTAAAGAATTCGGACACCAACGTTAAAATAGTTGAAGAAGACGTTAACGTATGCAACAGGCTTGCAGAGATTTTGCCAAAAGCAACGATTGTGTGTGGCGACGCTACCGACCAAACTTTGCTTAATGAAGAAAAGGTTATGGATGCCGACGCTTGCGTGGCGCTTACCGACCTAGACGAAACTAACGTGGTGCTATCTTTATATGCAAAACAAAAGAACGTTGGAAAGATTATAACCAAGATAAATAGAACGTCTATGTATGAAATGGCAGAAAAGATAGGTTTAGATTCAGCCGTTTCTCCAAGGCTTGCTATTGCAAATCAAATAATAGGCTTTGTTCGTTCACACAAAACGCAAGAAGATAAGGGTATAACCAACTTTTATAAGATTGCAGATAGCGTAGAAGCCATTGAGTTTACCGTAAAAGAAGATTTTGCGCACGTTGGCGTTCCACTTAAGAAACTTAAAATCAAATCTAACGCACTTATCGGTGGCATAGTTAGGGAAGAACAGTTTATTCTTCCAACGGGTGAAACTACTATTAACGCAGGGGATATGTTGATAGTCGTAACTGATAAAAAGCAAATAAACGACTTGACGGAAATTTTTAGATAATGAACTATAAAATAGTATTAAATCTACTTGGTAGAACCTTTATAATTTTAGCAGTTTTAATGGTAATACCACTTGCAGTAGGCATTTATTATAGAGAGAACAACTTTCTTAGTTTTTTAATTCCTATACTAGGTTTGTTAGCGATTGGAATTCCTTTATCGTTACTTAAAAGCAGGGATAAATCGTTATATGCAAAAGAAGGTTTCGTAATTGTTGCCCTAAGTTGGATAGTTCTTTCATTGGTTGGTTGTTTGCCATTCGTAATAAGTGGTGAAATCCCAAACTTTTTCGACGCATTTTTTGAAACGGTTTCGGGCTTTACTACCACGGGCGCAAGTATACTAGTCTTGCCAACCGATTCGATGGGATTGTCAAAGGCAATGATGTTTTGGCGTTGTTTTACCCATTGGATAGGTGGAATGGGCGTGCTTGTATTCGTATTGGCTATTCTTCCGTCAGAAGGTAACGCCATGCATATATTAAGGGCAGAAGCCCCAGGTCCGTCTGCATCTAAAATGGTTAGTAAAATAGGCAGAACGGCAAAGATTTTATACAGCATATACGCAGTATTAACGTTTGTTCTTTTTATTATGCTAGTTTGTGGTGGGATGAGCGTATATGAAAGTTTGCTTAACTCATTTTCCACTGCAGGAACAGGTGGCTTTGCCGTTTACGGCGATAGTATAGCCCATTATAACAGCGTCTACGTGGAAATGGTTATCGGCGTGTTTATGTTTGTTTTTGGCATAAACTTTAACTTATTCTATTTGATAATATTAGGGCATTTTGCCAAAGCCATAAAGAGTGAAGAATTTTTAACTTACCTTTTTATGGTGATTATAGCAACGCTAATCATTGCAATAAACCTAACCACGGCTGGATATTCTTTCTGGAGTGGGTTAAGATACGGATTCTTCCAAACTACGACTATATCTTCAACGACAGGGTTTAGTAGCACGGACTTTAGCGTTTGGCCGGAACTTTCCAAGAGTATACTGATGTTTTTAACAATAATAGGCGCTTGTGGTGGTTCTACTTGTGGTGGAATTAAAGTTTCAAGAGCCATAATCTTGTTTAAGTCTAGCAAAAACGGTTTATTAAAAGCCTTACACCCTAGGGCAGTTGCTAAATTCAAACTAGAAGGCGAAGTCGTTACCGAAGAAGTTGAAAGAAATACTTACGTTTATTTCTTTTTATGGATATTAATGGTCGTTTGCTCAACTTTGATACTTTGTATTGACGTTGGCAGTGGCGCTAACTTAATGGATAATTTTTCTGCAACTCTCGCCTGTATCGGAAACGTAGGCCCAGGTATTACCAATCTAGTTGGACCTGCTGGCAGTTTTATTAGTTATAGTCCTATTTCAAAACTTCTACTATCTATCGTTATGTTAGCAGGTAGGCTAGAAATTTTACCAATGATAATTCTCTTTTCGCCTAGAACGTGGCGTAGGGGAAGATAAACAAAAAATAAAAATTTATATAGAAAAATTAAAAAGGAGCATATTTATGGCATATCTATCTGACATAGAAATTGCACAAAGCATTACCCCGCAACCCATTACCGAAATCGCAAAGAAAGCAAACATTCCAGAAGACAAATACGAATGTTACGGTAAAATCAAGGCAAAAATCGACCTTTCAATTAAGGACGATAAAAGCAAAAAAGACGGCAAATTGATTTTAGTTACGGCAATCACGCCAACCCCTGCAGGAGAAGGCAAAACTACCACGACTATCGGTTTAGCAGACGGTCTTAAAAAGATTGGCAAGAACGTCGTCGTTGCTTTGCGTGAACCTTCTTTAGGTCCTGTTTTCGGCGTTAAAGGTGGCGCTGCTGGTGGTGGATACGCCCAAGTAGTTCCTATGGAAGACATCAACTTGCACTTTACGGGTGACTTCCACGCAATCGGCGCTGCGAACAACCTTCTTGCAGCAATGATTGATAATCACATTTATCAAGGAAATAAACTAGGTATTGACCCAAGGCGTATTACTTGGAGAAGATGCGTTGATATGAACGACCGTCAACTTCGTTTCGTAGTAGACGGACTTGGTGGAAAAGCAAACGGTACGCCTAGAGAAGACGGATACGATATAACCGTTGCATCTGAAATTATGGCAATCTTCTGCCTAGCAAACGATATAGACGACCTTAAAAAGCGTCTAGCGTCAATAATAGTTGGATATAACTATCAAGGCGAACCCGTAACTTGTGGCGACCTTAACGCCCAAGGCGCAATGACTGCGTTATTAAAAGATGCGTTAAAGCCAAACCTTGTTCAAACATTAGAAGGCACGCCTGCAATAGTTCACGGTGGACCTTTTGCAAATATAGCGCACGGTTGCAACTCTATTATAGCAACTAAAACTGCCTTAAAACTTGCAGATTATACGGTAACTGAAGCAGGTTTCGGCGCAGACCTTGGTGCAGAAAAGTTCCTTGATATTAAGTGTAGACAAGCAGGTCTAAAACCAGATGCAGTAGTGTTGGTTGCTACCGTTAGAGCATTAAAGATGCACGGTGGCTTACCTAAAACTGAACTTGCAACCGAAGATTTAGACGCATTAAAGAAGGGTATACCAAACTTACTTCGTCACGCAAGAAATCTTAAAGAAGTTTACAAACTACCACTAGTAGTTGCTGTTAACCGTTTCCCAACCGACACCGACAAAGAAATCGAATTCGTTCTAGCAGAATGTAGAAAACTAGGCGTTAATATGGTTCTATCAACCGTATGGGCAGACGGCGGTAAAGGTGGCGTAGAACTTGCTGAAGAAGTAGTTCGTCTATGCGAACAACCAAACGACTTTAGTTTTAGTTACGACGTTAACGATAGTATCGAAAAGAAAATACACGATATCGCAGTAAACGTTTACGGTGGCGAAGGCGTAATTATTACCGACGAAGCGCAAAAGCAAATAGCAACCTTAACCAAACTTGGTTTTGACAAACTACCTATATGCGTTGCAAAAACGCAATACTCTTTCTCTGACGACCAAACCAAGTTGGGCGCTCCAGAAGGCTTTAAGATAACCGTTCGCCAAGTAAAAGTTTCTGCTGGCGCAGGCTTCTTAGTTGCGTTAACGGGTAGTATTATGACTATGCCGGGGCTTCCAAAAGTTCCAGCAGCAGAAAGAATTGACGTTACTTCCGACGGCAAAATTGTTGGATTATTCTAATATAACTTTGAAATAAGTTTATGGCTATTGGCAATTAGATAATACTTACGGGGTTTTAGTTGAAAGGTAAAATAATCGTAAATCCGTTTGGGATTCCGGGGCAAAGCGTAAAGCAAGCCAAAAGATTAAAAGAAGAATTTTTATTAAAAGGCGTTCAGGCAGAAATTTTGTCTGATGCCTTTTTGCGTCTTAACTTGTCGGAAAACCAAATAAAAAACCAACTTGGCGACACGGATTTTGTTATCTTTTTAGATAAAGATAAATATCTTTCAGAAATGATAATGCGCCTTGGAATAAGAATGTTTAATAGCCACGAAAGTATCCGTGTGTGCGACGATAAAGGTCAAACCTACCTAGCGCTTGCAAATAAAGGTTTTAATATACCCAAAACACAGTTTGCCCCCGTTTGCTATTCTTCCGAATGTCAAATTTCAGACGAGTATATTAACCACTTGGAAACTTTTATAGGCTATCCTATAATAGTAAAGCCGTCGTTTGGCTCTTGTGGAAACGGTATATATAAAGCGCAAAACCGAGAAGAACTTGTTTCTGCAATGCAAAAGTTAAAACTTAGCCCACATCTATTTCAAGAATATCTTGGCGCAGAAGTCGGCAAGGATAAAAGGATAATAGTAATCGGTGGTAAAGCCGTTGCAGGTATGGAAAGATATAACTCAAACGACTTTAGGTCAAATATAGCGCAAGGTGGAAAAGGTATAAAACTAGACCTAACCCTAAAGGAATATCAAAGCGTTGTAAATACTGCGCAAGGGGTGGCAAAAGAACTTGAACTTGATTACTGTGGGGTGGATATTATAAAAGGCAATAATGGTGAAGACGTTATTTGTGAAGTTAATTCCAACGCCTTTTTTGAAGGAATTGAAGTCGTAACTAAAATAAACGTCGCATCAATCTATGCCGATTACGTGATAAAAGAAATATTAAAAAAGGTATAAAAAACCTAACGATTGTTAATAATAAGAACGCAAATAAAAATGCGTTCTTTTTTATTTTAGGCTCTGTTTCAAACTCTGAATGATTTTTGGACGAAAAAAAATATAAAAAAATTTTTAAAAAACACTTGACAAGAAAAAACAGCCGTGTATAATTAGAATTAGCAGTCGGGCAATGAGAGTGCTAACACTCAAACAACCAAAGTGCTAAATTATAAAAAATAACCAATTATGGAGGTATAAATTATGAAACGTTATTTACAAAGCCCATCAAACGGGTGGGGATTAGGATTTTTGAGCAATGCTTTTGACGACTTTTTTAAGCCCGTATCCTTTTCTAGTAATTACCAAATGCGCACGGACGTAAAGGAAACGGAAAAAGGCTTTGATATAGCCGTTGATATGCCGGGGTTTGACAAGAAAGATATAAACTTGTCTTTAGATAACGGGTATCTTACCATCTCTGCAAAGAGAGAGCAGTTAGACGAAGAAAATTATTTAAGAAGAGAACGTAGCGTAACCTGTTCTAGAAGTTACTACGTGGGGGATTCCATAACTGAAGAAGACGTAAAAGCCAAATACGAGAATGGCACGTTAAACGTTTTCGTTCCTAAACTTGAAGCAAAAGAACTTCCAAAAAAGAATATAGAAATAGAATAAATCAAGCACTTTTTCAAACTTTTCTCCTATAAACGAAAGGCGTTCCCATACAAGGGAGCGCTTTTTGTATAAAAGAGCAAAAATGACCAACAAAATTTTAAAAAAGGTATAGACAAAAGGGTAAAAATATAGTAATATTATATATACAAATTATTATATAGGAGACTATTATGAAAAAGTTTTTAACTCTATTAGCAGTTAGCCTAATGTCAATCCTAATGGTATTTACCCTTACGGCTTGTGGTGGTGATGATACTGATAACGGTGGTGAAAAGCCTACGCCTACTCCTCCTCCAGTTCATACCCACGAATACACAGAAGCAACTGCTTGGTTTGATGCAGACCATCATTTTGCAAAAACCCTAAAATGTTCTTGTGGCGAAACTAAAACAAGATCAAATATTCAAATTTCAACGGCTGAAGAATTAGAAAATTTATCGGCAGATATTAATGAAGGTAAAGAAATTGGAAACAGCAAGATTGAAATTATGAACGATATTACCCTTACAAACACTTGGGATCCAATTAACATTGATGATAACGGTTTTGGTGTTACCTATAATTTTTTAAGTGGAACGGATTCTAAAGTAACCATTTCTGGTATAAACGTTCCTGCAACGTCGCTTAAAGCCAACGCTGGATTATTTGGGCTTGTTTCTTCAAACCTAAACATTACCAACATTGCTTTAACAAACGTTAACGTTACCGGCAACTATGCAGGCGCATTTATTGGTAAAATTAATTTAGGTTATGAAAATAACAAAGTAGAAATCAAAAATTGTTCAGTAAGTGGTCAAATTAACGGATTGGCTGACGCAGGCGCTGTTTACGGCTACGGCAATTCTACTGAAAACGGTTGTAATGTAGTTATCGACGCTATTGACGTTACTGCAAACGTTTCTGCAACAAAATTCGCAGGTGGCGTTGCTGGTTCTATGACTAACGCTGGCAAAGGCTTTAGCGCAACGATTACTAACGTTGACTTTACTTCAACTATCGTAACTAGTTTGCAAGCAAAATCTGCAGGTCAAGTAGTTGGCTACGTTGGTTTTGGTGATAGCACTATTGATGACGAAACTACTCAAGACGCTCCTAAGGGCGTAGTTGCAACTGCAAATGCCGTTGTAATAAATAGAGTATACGGTTTGACCGGTTGGACTTCTGCTTCTAATATGAGCGTATTTAAGTTTGGTGCAGCATACACTTTAACTTACGCAGATGCTGAAAAAGATGACGCAAACCAACTTGACTAATTGAATAAAAAACAAAGGACCACGCCTTATGAATTAAGGCGTGGTTTTTTTATTTTAGTCTCCGTTTCAATCTCAAAATAATTATTGAAGAAAAAAACCTTATTTTAAAAAGTATCTTAAACTAGTTGACAAACTAAATAGTATGAATATAATATAATTTAGCACTTGACGAGTGAGAGTGCTAAAATATTAAGAGAGGACTTTATATGAAGCAATTTAAAACGGAATCCAAACGCATTTTGGACTTAATGATTAACTCAATTTATACTAATAAAGAAATCTTTTTGCGTGAACTAATATCAAACGGGTCAGACGCTTTAGATAAACTTAAATTCATATCTTTAACGGATAAAAAAGCAGTTCAAGACTTTGAGATAAATATATCCATAGACAATCAAGCCCGTAGGCTAATTATAGAAGATACGGGGATAGGAATGACCGAAGAAGAACTTGAAAAAAATTTAGGCACGATAGCGCAATCGGGCACGCTTGCTTTCAAAAAGGAAAATCAAGGCAAAACGGATAGCGAACTTATCGGTCAATTTGGCGTTGGTTTTTATTCAGCCTTTATGGTTGCCGATAAAATAACCGTTATAACTAAGTCGTATAAAGACGGCACTAGCCACAAGTGGGAAAGCAAAGGGGCAGAAGGCTACAGCGTAACCCCAGCCGAAAAGGAAAAGTTCGGCACTAAAATAATTTTAGATATAAAAAATGACGACGAAGACTATAAGTATTCAGACTTTTTACAAGAATATAAAATAACTTCACTAATAAAAGAGTATTCCGACTACGTTCGTTATCCAATCAAAATGGAAGTAACCAAAACGGTGCAAAAGGAAGGAAGTTCGCAAGACAAACCCGAATACGAACAAGTAAAAGAGATAGAAACGCTTAACAGTATGGTTCCTATTTGGAAAAAACCTAAAAAGGACGTAACCGACCAAGCGCTTAACGACTTCTATAAAGGGGAATTCCACGAATATATCGACCCGTTAAAGAGTGTATACGCAAAAATAGAAGGCGCAGTAAACTACGACGCGTTGCTTTTCTTTCCACAAAAAGCGCCACTTGATTACTATTCAAAAGACTATCAAAAGGGCTTAAAACTCTTCTGTAACGGCGTTATGATTATGGAAAAGTGCGACGAACTTTTGCCCGACTATTTTGGTTTTGTCCGTGGGGTAGTCGACTCTAGTGATTTAGACCTTAATATTTCTAGAGAAATTTTGCAACAAACACGCCAAGTTAAGGCAATTGCAAACGGCATAGAAAAGAAGATAGCGTCAGAACTTGCTAAACTTCAAGAAGAAGACGTAGCAACCTACCGTAAACTTTTTGAAGAATTTGGTCTATCAATCAAATTCGGCGCATACCAAGGCTTTGGTATGAATAAGGACAAGTTAAAAGACCTTCTAATGTTCTATTCTTCAAAAGAACAAGCGCTTATATCTTTGAAAGACTACGTAAAAGCCTGCCCACAAGAACAAGAATTTATCTACTACGCATCTGGCGAAAGTTACGATAAAATTGCAAAACTACCACAAATAGAAAAAGCCAATGAAAAGGGCGTAAATATTCTATACTTTAAGGACGGCGTAGACGAATTCGTTGCAAAATTATTAGGTGAATACGACGGCAAAAAGTTTAAGTCGGTATCCGAAGCCGATTTTAGCGTAGGTGGCGACGAAGAAAAGAAAGAATTAGAGCAAAAGAATACAGAAAACAAGCCAGTGCTTGAAAAAATAAAGGAAGTTTTAGGTGATGAAGTTAAGGAAGTTCGCCTAACCGACAACCTAAAATCATATCCCGTATGCCTAATCTCTGCAGGCGAACTATCAATAGAGATGGAAAAGGTGTTAAATTCAATGCCTAACCAAACTCAAAAGGTAAAGGCAGATAAAATTTTAGAAATAAGTTTAACGCATAAAGCATTAGAAACGTTAAATAAACTATTTACGGAAGACCTAGATAAGTTTGAAAAATACGCCCAAGTATTATATCAATCGGCAAGACTTTTAGAAGGTCTTGACCTTACCGATTCTAGTGAATTCGTTAAAAACTTGTGCGACATCATATAATTTATAGATTTTTTTAATAATTCAATGTTTTTTTAAATAAAAAATAGTATAATAGAGACGAAAGATTTTATAAGCCTATAAAGGGGTGTTTATGGAAAGAGATTCAAAGGGAAAATTCAAAAAGCGTGAAATGTCAGCGGCGCTTAAAATAGTTGACGTGCATAAGATTTACGGCACGGGTGAAAATGCCGTTCAGGCATTGAAGGGTATTAATATAAACTTTCGTAAAAACGAGTTCGTTTCTATCCTAGGTCCTTCTGGCTGTGGTAAAACCACCTTGCTTAACATTATTGGTGGTCTTGATAGATATTCTTCGGGCGACCTTATAATCGACGGAAGGTCTACCAAAAAATATAACGACAAAGATTGGGACGCATACCGTAACAATAGTATCGGTTTCGTGTTTCAAACTTATAACTTAATTCCCCACCAAACGGTTTGCGCAAACGTAGAACTTGCTTTGGAACTTTCCGGCGTGTCCAAAAAGGCGCGTAGAGAAAAGGCTTTGGCTATTTTAGAAAAGGTTGGCTTAAAAGGTCAAGAAAATAAAAAACCGAACCAACTCTCCGGTGGGCAAATGCAAAGGGTTGCAATAGCCCGTGCGCTTATAAACGATCCTGAAATTATTCTTGCCGACGAACCTACGGGCGCATTGGATACCGAAACTAGCGTTCAAGTATTAGACCTTCTTAAGGAAGTCGCTAAAGACAGGCTAGTTATTATGGTTACTCACAACCCAGAATTAGCAGAAAGATATTCGTCAAGAATTATAAAACTAGTAGACGGAAAGGTTGTTGGTGACAGCAATCCTTTCATTGACAACGTTCCTGCTAAACCAAAGCAAATAAGAAAGCCTAAAATGGGCTTAAAAACGGCGTTTATGCTATCGCTACGCAATCTGTTCTCAAAAAAGACAAGAACTATTTTGGTGTCTTTTGCAGGCAGTATAGGTATATTCGGTATAGCGCTAGTATTGGCGCTTTCCAACGGCTTTAACGCATATATGTCTAGAATGCAAACGGATACGCTATCTACATATCCGTTGACTATTTCCGAAAGTTCGGTTGATCTTTCCACCTTTAACGAACTGTTTGAAAATGAAATGACGGAAAAGCATCCGGAACTTGATAACGTTTTAGTTCACGAAGCATTTAAGAACTTAATCGGAATGCTAAAGAGCAACGATTTATCAGACAAGTCGGAAAACGGTTTCGTGCATCACTTAAACCAACTAGACCCAGAACTTTATTATGCGTTAAACTACGATTACGGTTTTAACCAAAATAGTTTTTTATATACTGAAGCCAACATAAACGGTCAAGAGATGTTTCTTGGTGTAAACTCTATCGTAAATATGATAGGTGGTTCATTCCAAGGTAAGTTGGGCGCTGCAATGAACGGAATGAATTACGAAATGATTGCAGAGATAATTCCAACAACGCAAGAAATGCCAGACCGAGCGCTAGTTATTGAGCAGTATGACGTATTATACGGTGAACTACCCGAATTTAACGAACAGGACGCAAACAAAATGGTGCTTGTCGTTGACCAATACAACGGCTTAAGCGATATAACTATGCTCCTATTAGGTTATATCTCTGGTGAATACGATACAACTGATAACAGTTTCAAGTTTGAACAAAAACCGGAAATTGAACTTTCAGAAATCGTTGGCGAAAACAGTAAAAAACTATATCTTGCCAAAAACTCACTTATGTATCAAAAGATAATAGGTAACTATTATCCAGCTCAAGTTACCACGGAAACGGACGGTATAGAAGAAATAGAAGTGGTTGGTATCATAAGAGCAAAACCTAACGTAACGGGTGTTTTAAGAGAAGGTTTAGCATATTCGCCAGCGCTTACTAAAAAGATATTAGCGCAAAACCTAGATAGCCAAATAGTTCAAGACGCAATATCGGGTGGTGGAAAGATAAACGTAACCATTCCAGATATGTCAAACCCAATGGCTACGCCAACGGTTATGGAATTAAGCCTTCGTTCGCTTGCAGGTATGGATACTCCGGCAGTTATTTCAGTATACGCAAAGAACTTTGATGCTAAAGAGCAAATCAAAGCGCATATAGACGCTTGGAACGCAGACCTTTCTGAAGACGATGCAAAATATATACATTATGCAGATATGATGAGCGATATGTTCGGCTTTATGGGAACGATGGTAGACGCAGTTTCTTACGTGCTAATAGCCTTTACGTCAATTTCCTTAATCGTATCTAGCGTAATGATAGGTATAATAACTTATATCTCCGTTGTAGAAAGAACCAAAGAAATAGGTGTGTTGCGTGCGCTTGGTGCGTCTAAAGGCGAAGTTTCCAACGTATTCAACGCAGAAACCTTTATTATCGGTATGATGTCGGGCTTGATTGGTATAGGTGTAACGTATTTATTGTCAATACCAATAAACTTGCTCTTATCTAGTCTTGTTACGGGAATAGGAAACATAGCATCATTAAATCCGATATCGGCAGTAATCTTGGTTTGCGTAAGTATAATACTAACCTTTATAGCAGGATTAATTCCATCAAGGATAGCCGCAAAAAAAGACCCTGTAAACGCATTGCGTTCAGAATAAAATCAATAAAAAGCGCCGAAGTCGTTTCGGCGCTTTTCTTTTTTAAAAAACTCTGCTAAAGGTCAAGCAGAGTATTAGTTTATTAAATTATTTTAAGTTTGCCCTAAATACTCTCAATGCGTTTTCATAAGTAATTTTATCAATTTCTGATAAAGAAAAGCCTTCTTTAATCAACTCGTCAAAAAGTTTAGGTAGGTATTCACACGTTTTGAAATCAATTTCTGGGGGAATACCGTCAAAATCACTACCGATTGCAATATGTTCAGTTCCAATCAAATTTTTAATATATTTTATATGTTCTATCGAACGTTTAATCGTCGCTTTTCCTTTTTCTTTATCCACGTTCAAAAACCCACTTGCAAAACAAACCCCTGTAACACCACCGTTATCTGCAAGTTTATATAGCATATCGTCGGTTAAATTTCTTACCGAAGGGCAAAGGGTATTGGCGTTTGAATGAGAGCAAATAATGGGCTTATCGCTAAGTTTTACGGCTTGATAAAACCCAGCGTCAGACATGTGCGAAAGGTCAACTACTATGCCAAGCCTATTCATTTCCCTTACAAGTTGGTAACCAAAATCGGTAAGACCGTCTTTAGAGTTTCTAGTAACCCAATCGGGACTGCCTTCTATATATTTTCCGAAGTTTGGATGACTAACTCCGTTTGCTACGTTGTGGCTTAAACATATCATTCGCAAGCCTTTATCGTATAAGGTATAAAGATTATCTAAACTACCTTCTAACAAAAAAGCGTCTTCCATAGAAATAACGGCGCTAATAACGCCGTTTTCTAAATTAGTTATAATATCATTGTAACTTTTTGCAATTTTTAGTTTTTCCGTTTGAGCGCAAGCGCTCTCTAAATATCCAACCATGCGCATAGCAGAGTTAAAGGGCTTTTGCGTTTGGGGAATATTAAATAAAGCAAAACATTGAACTCCTACCGAACCTTTTATAAGTTTTTGCAAGTCCACCATAAGGTCGTTTTTTATAAGGCCAATTTCTTCGCCTTTAACTTTTGCATTATCTATTTGCCAAAGGGTATCGCAATGCAAATCAAAAAATGTCATACTTTATTTATATGAAAATATTTATAATAGTGTTCGTAACCATTTCACGCATAACGAAATAATCTATATATTCGTGTTTATCAAAAACGTATTCGTGGGCAAACGACTGCAAAATATTCATTGCAAAGTGAACCTTTTCTTGAATATTTTCCTTTTTGAAACCTATGGCGACGAGCGAATTAGAAATTTTAACGGTAAGCCCGTCTTCAAGTTCCATAAATTTAGCGTTAACGGCTTCGTCGGAACTAGAAAGGGAGTGAAGCGCTTCGTGAATCTTGTTGTTGCGCTTGTGTATTTTAATAACTTCGTCAATTACCTTTTGCACTAGGGTATTAACGTCAAGGGGTGCTTTAAGGGCGCTGAAAGTTTTAAGTAAAGGTCCAACAACCTTGTCAAGATAAATCTCTAAAACGCTAATCATAATATCACGTTTATCGGAAAAATATCCGTAGACGATACCCGTTGAAACACCTGCGCGTTTAGCAATTTCAGCCGTGTTAGTGCCGTAATAACCCACTTCTGAAAATAGGTCGTATCCTGCTTGAATAATCTTATTCTTTTTTTCAATAGAACGTTCTTGTTGTGGTTCTCTAACAGTTTTTTTCATATCACATACATTCTATTATAAAAAACATAAAAAATCAACCCCGTATCAAAAAAATTTTTAAAAACCTGAAAAAAGTTTCACATTTTAGTTGACAACGTCGAATATAAATGATAATATAAAAACGAAATCTGAAATTTATTTCACATTTACAAGGAGGCAACTAGTGAAAACTCTTGACAAGTTCGCAATTGGCGAAAGTGGAAAGGTAGTAAAGGTGGACGGCGAAAGGATGATTAGGCGTCGTTTATACGATATGGGCATTACTAACGGCGCAGAGATATATTTAAGAAAGAAAGCGCCTTTAGGCGACCCTATAGAAGTAACTGTCAGAAGTTATGAACTTTCTTTAAGAAAGGAAGAAGCGTCTTTAATCACGATGGAGGTTACTAATGCTTAGGTTTTGTTTAGCAGGTAACCCTAATAGTGGTAAAACCACCTTGTTTAACGGGCTAACGGGTTCAACTGCGCACGTGGGCAACTGGCCAGGCGTAACCGTTGATAAAAGGGAAGGCGTTTATAGAAAGGGTAAAGAACCTATCGCCCTTGTCGATTTACCGGGTATATATTCATTATCGCCATATACTTCAGAAGAAGTTATTGCAAGAAATTATATTCTAGACGAAAAACCCGATTGCGTAATCAATATAATAGACGCAACCAATCTAGAACGTAACTTATATTTAACCACGCAAATAATGGAAATAGACGTTCCCGTAATAATTGCGCTCAACATGATGGACGCTGTGGAAAAACGTGGCGACCAAATAGACGTAAAAAAACTTGAAGAAAGATTAGGCATTCCCGTAGTAAAAATATCAGCGCTCAAGGGCACTAATATTGATAAACTAATGGAAAGAGCATATGAAACGTGCCAAACCCCAAGAGTAGGAAGAACCGTTATAGAAGACACTTCCTTAAAGCATTTAATAGGGGATATAACGATAGCGTTAAAAGGTCAAGGCGTAGCCAACCCAACCTTCCACGCAGTAAAACTTGCCGAACTTGACGATTTAGAAGTTCTAATGCACAAAGACACGGTGGGAATGGTAGAAGCGTTTAAGAAAACCAACTTAGACGACCCGTTTAACGGGGACTTTGAAGCCTTCGTCGCAGACGCAAGATATAAATACATAACAAAGTATTTCTCACCAACCTTAAAACGTAAGAATGAAGAAAAATTTACCGTAACTACGTCTGACAAAGCAGATAAGGTATTAACGCACAAGGTTTGGGGTATACCAATATTCTTACTAGTGTTGTTTGCAATTTTCCACCTAACCTTTAGCGAAAACTTTTTATTCTTAGGTGGCGTTATAAACGATAACTGGGTGTCGCTAGAAGGCACGGCTTTTGAAGGGGTGTTCGGCGCAGGCGCAATAAATTCACCGGGCGTAGTTTTAATGGGGCTGTTAGAAGTTCTGACGACCTTCCTAGGCGACTTAATAGGTGGCTTAATCCCTGCTAACAGTTGGGTGCACGGCTTTATTTGTGAAGGCGTTTTAGGTGGATTATTCTCTATCTTAAGTTTCTTACCACAAATACTAGTGTTGTTCTTATTCTTCTCTATCTTGGAAGATACGGGATATATGGCAAGAATAGCCTTTATTCTAGACAGAATGCTTAAAAAATTCGGGTTGTCGGGCAGAGCCTTTTTACCAATGATAATGGGATTTGGCTGTTCAGTTCCTGCAATGATTAACACTAGAACTTTATCAGACGATAAAGAAAAAATTGCAACTATTAGAGTTATACCATTCTTTAGTTGTGGGGCAAAATTACCAATTTTGACGGCAGTTGCCGGCGCAATCGTTTCATATAAAGGAATAGGCAACGTTGACCTTATAACCTACGGAATGTATGTAGTTGGTATCGTAACGGCAATAGTTGCAGTAATTATAATGCGTGGAACAACTCTAAAGGGCGATAGTAAACCGTTCATTATGGAACTACCGTCATACCACCTTCCACAATTCAAAAGCCTAATGGCGCTTTTGTGGGATAAGGCAAAACACTTTATTCAAAAGGCGTTTACCATTATACTTATTTCTACCATCGTTATATGGGTGCTATCAAACTTTAATTGGCGTTGGGAATTCCTAATGCAAGAAGTTGACGGAGCGCTTGTAAACAATCGTATGGACGAAAGTATTTTAGGCTCTATAGGAATGTTGTTCCAACCAATATTTACACCCCTTGGATTCGGCAGTCAGTTGCACGGCTACGGCTGGGCATTTATCGTAGCAATAGTAACGGGTTTAATTGCAAAAGAAAACGTAGTTGCAACGCTAGGCACGTTGGCTGCATGCTTGCCGGCTAGCATTATCGCAGGCTTTGATATAGCAGGTGAATCGGGTGTTGGGGCAATAAGCGCAATGATAGCAGCAACGGGTATATCAACCCCAGCGTTACTATCCTTTATAGCCTTTAATATGACCACTATTCCGTGCTTTGCAGCCGTGGCGGCGGCAAAAGGCGAAATGGCAAACAAAAAGACCTTTAAGTGGACTATATTATTCTGGCTATTCGTATCATACGTAGTATCGTCTGCGATATACCTTGTAGGCACGTATCCATGGACGGTAGCAATATACCTTGCATTACTAATACTTGCATTCGTATTCCTATACTATTACGGAAGAATGCGAGCAAAAAAGGAGAAAAAGAATAACTAATATGAAACCGTTTGAAATTATTACAATTATAATAACCGCATTGGTTGCTATAGCCGTAATTACCTTTCTAATAATAAGTAAGAAGAAAGGTAAAAGTTCTTGTGGATGCAACTGTTCAAACTGTTCGTATTGTTCTTCTAAATGTAACAAATCTAAACAAACTGAAAAATAGTATACAAACGTAAATTTCTCATTTTTTGCCCTTGCGACAAGTCGTAAGGGCAAAAAAACTATTTGAAAACTTTTTACCTTTGTGGTATAATGATAAAAAAGGAGAAAAAATGACGCAAAAATATTCGGTTGGTGGAATGAGTTGTTCGGCTTGTTCTATGGGAATAGAAAAGGCAGTTAAAAAACTAGACGGCGTTGTCGGGGTGGAAGTATCGCTTTTATCTAAAAGTATGACCGTCGATTTTGACGAGCAAAAAATTTCCCACCAATTAATAATCGCAACCGTAGAAAAACTTGGCTATACTGCGTCTTTGTTTGGCGACGGCAAAAAGGTAGACGGGGCCACAATCCTAAAGAAAAGGTTTTTAATCTCATTAATAATCTTAATTCCATTATTATACCTTTCAATGGGTGGAATGTTTGGCGCGCCCGTATTTGTTCCTAAAATTAATCTTCCCGTTCAAGCAGGGCTAGCGCTTGCCGTTATGATAATTAATCGCAAGTTCTTTATAAGTGGGGTTAGAGCAGTTATAAACCTTTCCCCAAACATGGATACGCTAGTTAGTCTAGGCTCCATTTCTGCATACGTGTATAGCCTTGTAGAAATGATTTTGCTTTATCTTGGCGCAAGCGTGTCCCACGTGTTTTTTGAGTCTTCAGCAATGGTTTTATGCCTTGTAACGCTTGGTAAGTGGTTAGAAGAATTAACCAAAGTTAAAACGGGAAAAGAGATAGAAAGACTTTCTAAAATGATACCTAAAACGGTAACGTGCCTTCGTGACGGTAAAGAGATAGTGATACTTACTAGTCAACTTGAAGTAGGCGACGTTATAGTATGTAAAACGGGGGACTATATAGCCGTTGACGGAGTGGTCGTTCAAGGGCACGCAACCCTAGACAAGTCGGCTATAACGGGGGAAAGTTTACCAGAAGAAATAACTGTTGACGGTCTAGCAATAAGTGGTAGCATAGTTCATTCTGGATATATTCATATTAAAGCGCAAAAGGTAGGTGGCGAAACTTTATTTGCTAAAATAGTTCAATCGGTGCAAACGGCAGGGGCATCAAAAGCGCCCATTCAAAGGCTTGCCGATAAAATTTCCAAATGGTTCGTTCCTATAGTTACGTTAGTGGCTATTATAACTTTTACGACGTGGATAATATTTACTGGGGACTTGTATGGGTCGTTTAACTTTGCAATAAGCGTGCTGGTAATTTCTTGTCCGTGTGCGCTTGGGCTTGCAACTCCCGTAGCCGTTATGACTGCGACGGGTAAAAGCGCTTCTATGGGCATTCTTTTCAAAGACGCTTCGGCTTTGCAAAAGACCAAGAATATAAACTGCGTTCTTCTTGATAAGACGGCGACGCTCACCGTAGGCAAACCACGTGTAACCGACTTTGAAAACCTTTCAGACCTTTCGGACGAGCAAATAAAAAATATATGCTATTCATTAGAAAATAAGGCAAACCACCCACTTGCAAACGCCGTAAAAGAGTTTTGCGCTAAAGGGGATTTATTAGTTGAAGATTTCGACTACCAAATAGGCAAAGGTTTGGTAGGTTATATTAACGGCGAAAAGTATTCGCTTGGCAACTTTAACGTTCCAACCGATTTAAAGGATAAATACCTAGGTAAGTCGGTTATAGTATTGATTAAAAGCCACACCCTTATAGCCGTATTCGCTATTGCAGACGTTCTAAAAACCGAAAGTAAGCAAGCAGTAGAAGTATTAAACCAACTAGGTGTAAAAACGGTAATGCTCACGGGTGACAATCAAAGTTCTGCCGAACATATCGCAAATCAAGTAGGAATAAAAGAGTATATATACGGGGTAATGCCACAAGATAAACTTAAAACGGTTAGCCAATATAGACAACAGGGTTACTATACTGCGATGGTGGGCGACGGAATAAACGATAGCCCAGCCCTAAAGGGTGCAGACGTAGGTATAGCAATGGGTAACGGCACGGATATAGCAATAGATAGCGCAGACGTAATTTTGGCAGGTGGCAACTTAAACGGCGTTGCAAACGCAATAGGGCTTAGCAAAAGAGCAAACGGCATAATAAAAGGCAACCTATTTTGGGCATTCCTTTATAACGTTTTAGCAATACCTTTGTCGGCAGGCGCGCTATCCTTTTTCGGAATAGTATTAACTCCAACCATAGCGTCTGCGTGTATGTGTTTAAGTTCCTTGTTCGTGGTAACAAACGCGCTTAGAATAAACCTTTATAAAACTAGCCATACTAAACGAAAGAAAGGAGAAAGTATGCAAGTATTTATAGAAGGAATGATGTGCGAACATTGTGAACAAAAGGTTAAAAGCGCAATATCGGGCGTAGACGGGGTAGAAGCCGTGGTGGTTAGCCATAAACGTGGGGTTGCGCAAATATACGGTAGACCTAATAAAGACGCCTTAAAAACGGCAATCGAAGGTCAAGGCTTTAGAGTAATATCTTATTAACAGAAAAATGCAGTGGAAAGTTCTACTGCATTTTCTTTATTCATTTAATTGCCTTAATTATGAAAAAATGATATAATGCAAAGGTTATTTACAGTTTGGAGAAAATTTAATGAAGCGTTTAGCGTTATTGTTTACTGCTATAATTTTAAGTTTAGCAAGCATTACCTTTGCTGGTTGTAAGGAAGAAACACCAAAGCCTATCGAATACGCAACCGATTGTTTCACTTACGTTCTTGTTAACGATGCCTATTATAAGGTAACGGGGCTAGTAGAAGGTTGCGAAGAAGAATACGTTGAGATTCCATCACAACACGAGAACTTGCCCGTAAAAGAAATGGCAAAAAACTCTTTTAACGCCACAAATATTAAAGGCATTAAGATACCTGAGGGTGTGGAAACGATTTTTGCTAGCACTTTTGAAAGTTGTAAAAAACTAGAAAGAGTAGAACTTCCTAGCACAATAAAAAATATAAGCGAAAGCGCTTTTTCGGGTTGTGGAAACCTTAAGAGTATAAATATACCAGAAGGCGTAACCTTTATCGGCAAGCATGCGTTTTACGGCTGTTCTTCCTTAAAAGAAATCGTAGTTCCAACTACCGTTACAAGGATAGACGCAGGCGCTTTCTACGGATGTAACACTCTTAAAAAGTTAACCGTTCCTTTTGTTGGAAATAGGCTAGGGTATTATAAAAACAATTTCTTTGGATTTGTTTTTGATGCAACAATATCAGCAAACAACGATATGTATGTTCCTTCTTCCTTGAAAGAAGTAGTTGTTACAGGTGGAACAAGCATAGCAGCAAGCGCTTTTGAACTTTGTGAAAATATTGAAAAAATAACTTTACCAGAAACCGTAACGGAAATTGGCGCAAGGGCGTTTGTCCTTTGCGAAAACCTTAAACAAATAAATATACCTTCATCGGTATCGAAAATTGAAGCAAATACTTTTGAACAATGTCGTTCACTACAAAGTATAATAATTCCAGAAGGGGTAACTACCATAGGGGATAGAGCATTCTTCTTCTGCGAAGAATTAAAGTCGATAGTAATTCCTAGCACGGTTACAACAGTTGGCGCAACGTCGTTCTTCTGGTGTGATAATATGGTAGTATATTTAGCGCAAGATTCAATTCCTACTACTTGGGACGCAAATTGGAATTCATCAAATCGCCCCGTAAAATTAAACGGCGAATGGGAACTTGAAAACGGCTTACCAAAAGTAAAAAAATAAAAAGGATAAATTTATAAAAATTATTTAACTAAATCGCTTGCAAAAACTTGGCGTTTCGCCAAGTTTTTTTGTTTTTTATAAAAAATCCATTCTCTCTCAATGCGTCTAAATGAGAAAATTTTTATAAAAACCACAAAAAGTTGTTATAGGCACTTGAAAAAAAGCACAATATATAGTAAAATAAGATGGTAATAACCTATTGTTAGGAGAAGGTATGGCAAAACAAACGTATAAGGCAGAGGACATAAAAATCCTTGAGGGGTTGGACGCAGTTAGAATGCGCCCAGGTATGTATATCGGCACGACTAGCGTGAAAGGTTTGCACCATATTTTATGGGAAATAGTAGACAATGCAGTTGACGAAGCAGCAAACGGATATGCAGATAAAATTCAAATAAAACTTTATAAAGACGGAAGCGCTTCAGTAGAAGATAACGGTAGGGGTATACCTATCGATATCCACTCTAAAGCAGGCGTTTCGGGTGTTCAAGTAGTATTTACGCAACTTCACGCAGGTGGTAAGTTTGACGCCGATAATTATAACTATTCGGGTGGCTTGCACGGTGTAGGCGCGTCGGTTACCAACGCCCTATCCGAATGGCTTAAAGTTGAAGTTTATAAGAATACCGTTCACTCCATTGAGTTCCACTCTTACGAAGATAAACAAACGGGTAAGATAAAGTCAGGCGTTCCCGTTGCGCCACTAAAAGATACTAAAGTAAAAACTAATAAGAAAGGAACTTTCGTTAGGTTTTTGCCAGACAAGCGTGTTTTTGAAACGGTGGAATTTTCCGTTGATACAATCTTAAAACGTCTTAAGGAGTTAGCCTTCTTAAATAAAGGTTTAGAGATAGATTTCTACGACGAAAAAACCGATTTCCATAGGGTATATAAATACGAAGGTGGTATTATAGACTTCGTTAAATACCTAAATCAAGGCAAGTCAATTTTGTATGGCGAACCTTTATATGCAAGTGGTGAAAAAGACGGCATTTCCATAGAGTTTGCTATTCAACATACAGACGCATACGTTGACAGTATTTATTCATACGTAAACAACATTCCAACGGGGGAAGGTGGAATGCACGAAACGGGCTTCCGTTCGGGCGTAACCCGTATCTTTAACGACTACGCTAGGGATAAGGGAATGTTAAAGGAAAAAGACGAGAACTTGCTTGGCGACGACTTTAAGGAAGGTTTAACTGCAATTATATCTATTAAGATGCAAAACGTTCAGTTTGAAGGTCAAACTAAAACCAAGTTAGGCAACCCCGAAGCCCGTCCTGCAACCGAATATGTAACGGTAAACGAATTGTCTACCTTAATGAAGAATAAAAAACTTGCAAAAACCTTTGACGTTATAATTGCAAAGGCGCTTAACGCCGCAAAAGCAAGGCTAGCCGCAAGAAAGGCGAAGGAAATAGCAAGGGCTTCAAAAAGTATTGATAGCCAAAACCTAGTCGGTAAACTTGCTGGGTGTTCAAGCCGTAAACCAGAACTTAACGAACTATTTATAGTTGAGGGCGACTCTGCTGGTGGAAGCGCAAAACAAGCAAGGGTGCGCCATACTCAAGCCATACTTCCACTTCGTGGTAAACCACTTAACGTGGAAAAGAAAAAACTAGAACAAATTTTACAAAATGAAGAAATAAGAACGATTATCTCTGCGCTAGGCACGGGTATCGGTTCGGAATTCGATATAGAAAGTCTTAAATTCCATAAGGTAATAATACTTGCCGATGCCGACCAAGACGGCGCGCATATAAGAGCAATACTTCTTACTTTCTTCTTTAGATATATGCGTCCTCTCATAGAAGAAGGTCACATTTATATTGCTCAACCGCCTCTTTATAAGATAAGTAAAGGTAAAAAATTTGCATATGCTTTCTCTGATGAAGAGCGTGATGAGAGAATTGCCGAATTCGGCGGAAGCTGCGATATACAGCGTTATAAGGGTCTTGGTGAGATGGATCCCGAACAGCTTTGGGAGACAACAATGGATCCGAAAACCAGAATTATGTTAAAAGTACATCTTGAAGATGCCATGGTTGCAGATGAAACATTCTCCATACTCATGGGTGACAAGGTTGAACCGCGTCGTGGATTCATTGAAAAGAATGCGAAGTACGTTCAGAACCTTAACGTCTGATAAGGGGAGTGATTAAAAATGGCTAAAAAAATAAGCAGTGAAATTCAAAAGCAAAAGGAGCAGGAGTTCCGTGAGCATTTGGAAACACAAAAAATAGTTGAAGTAGATCT
>JAZNSS010000039.1:0-2328 GCA_045591355.1 Christensenellaceae bacterium
GCTTTTTCATTTCTATTTCTTTTTTTATTATTGATTTTCACGACATTAACAAAATAATTCACTAAAAATTATTAATTGAAAATCAGCAATTTATCCCAAATTTACAAAATATAAATTATGTGACAAATAACTAACTATTTAAACCATTGTAAAAACGACTTAAAACTTTGCAACATTTCATAATCATTTTTTGAAACACTATAACGTTTATTATTTGTTAATTCTTTATTTATCAACGCATCAATCTTATCGTGAAAATTGCCCCCTTTACTTCTAACTAACTTGTTAAAAGTAAATAAATCAACACTTTCAACAATAAGATAACGGCGGTTGTTTTTGTTAACACCGTGAAAATCAATAACTTTTTTAAACTCTTTAAAACTAACAACAGATTCTAACGAAAAATTTTTACAAAAAGCAACAAATTCAAACATTGTCGCCGGTACATCACCATAACAATATGAATCATTGAGTTTATAGGCTACTGTTTTTTTATGAAAATTCAAAAAAACATAACCACCTAAATTAGCAAATCTTTCAAAATCTGCTAAAAAATCACCAATATTATTTTCCGTCAAAACCTTGTAATACATAATTTACTTATTAAAATGGCAATTTTTCATTATTACAAATAACTTCACCTGTCTCTTCATTTACATTTTCTGCAACTTCTCCTATTTTATTCTCTTCTTGTGGCACAGAAACTAATTCTAAACGAATAACATTTACCGTTAAATTCAACCTTATTCCTTGTTCTACATTAGCAATAGAAGCCGACAAATCTCCAATTACAGAAACTTTCGAGCCTTTTTTTAAATAAGGCTTCAAATTTGCAACTTCTTTAGGTTTGTAAAAACAGGATACCCAAACGACTTTTTCATAAATTTCACCGTCTTTTTTTACTTTTTTTGACTCTGCAACACTAAATTGCAAAGTATCACCATTTTGAGTTTCTAAAATTTTAGCGTCTGCTCCTAAATTTCCAATTAAATTAACTATCATACTACTACTTTTTTTAATATTTAAAACTATCTTTATAATCTTTTACAAATCTATCTATCACTGCTTTTTTTCCAACTTCCGCAGGCATATAATTCACGACCAAATTTACATTCATTACTTTTCTATTACTATTAACATTTTTAGGATTAGTCAATATGAATTCGTCAAAATCTATATCAGAAGTTTCACATTCTTTTATAACTTCCTCAAATTCTGCTAATAAATCATTATTGGTAACATTCAAAGACGAAACACCGTACAAACAACCAAAGCGGCTTATCATTCTTAAACCTCTTGTTTCTCTTGTAATTTCAAGCAAAGAATATAAATCGTAAAAACCTGTTGAATTGCCGAACAAATCTTTAATATCAAAGAGATTCGGCTTAAAATGATAAGATATTGCTTCAACTATTCCATTAATTAATTCTTCACCTTTTCCTGCAATAGTTCGCACTTCTATCATTATTGCACCTTGAGGATTCATTTTTTCTAAATCTTTGGGTTTCAACATTGTATTAGACTTAAAAAAAACTTTCTCATTTAACTTGTTCTTATTGTGTGAATTATGTGCTGTAATTTTGTTCCATTCCAACAAAATATTTCTATGTACATAATTTCTTGAATGAATAAATCTACTATCAACTAACAATATGCCGTGAATATGAATATGATACTCATTTAACTCATTTTTCGTAACTTCTACACCATATTCGCCGCCTAATATATACTTTGTCCATCTTTTTCGCAACAAGTTAAAATCATTGATGATTTTACGAAAGTAAAAACGTTGACCTTTGTACTTTCCATTGGAATGCGGAACTGTTAGGGTAAAAGTCATCAGTTCATAAGGGATTCTTTCGCAACAATGTTCTTCTATATCATTTTCTCCGCAAAACAAAAACTTTTCTTTTTTACCTTCAACTTCAACTGCTAATTTATCGTTACCTTCTTTGCTGAAAAAAGCCATATATTTACGGCGTATTGCTTTCTGTTTCAGGTAATTACAAATAGGACAAAGTTTGTCACCACAAGTCATTGTTGATATTATATTAACTTGATTTTCAATACTTTTACCATACAAAGAAAAAGATGCACAAGCATTTATCCGTTTAGATAATTTTTCTTTAATTCTTTGAAAATCACAATTTTGCGTCTTGTAAGTAGCAAGAGCATAAGACAAATTAGAGGCTTCTCGACATAACTGCGACAATCTCACTGTTCTTTTGTCGTTCTTTGCTTTTAAATCCTGTTTTCTAAATTCCTGTTTATCAACCATTTTACCAGATGTTTCTTTATTTACAAGTAAAGTTTATATAAATATTAATT